>CANPHS010000043.1 GCA_947573925.1 uncultured Enterorhabdus sp.
CGTGGACCTCGGCGGCATCCAGCGCATCTGGCGCATGGTCACGGGGCTGAACTTCCTGTCGCCTCTGGCCTGGGACATGATCGTGATTACCTGCTACCTGGTCATTAACCTGCTGTACCTGTACTTCATGTGTTCTGCGAAGGCCGACCCGGGGAAGGTGGCCGTGGTGTCGCGCTTCGCGCTGCCGGTGGCCATTCTGGTGCACTCCGTGACCGCGTGGATCTTCGGTCTGGAAGTGGCCCGCGAGGCGTGGCACACGGCCATCTTGGCGCCCATCTTCGTGGCGTCGGCGCTGGACTCGGGTTTGGCGCTGCTGGTGCTGGCCCTGTTCGGCCTGCGGGCGAAGGGCGTGTTCGCCACGGCCGACGAGCTCATCACGAGCTTGGCGGGGCTTTTGTGCACCTGCATCGCCGTGGATGCCTACTTCATCGGCTGCGAGATTCTGACCACGGCCTACAACGGCACCGAGGGCGGCATGGCGGTCGTGGGCACGCTGCTGTTCGGCGGCACAGCCCCGTTCTTCTGGTTCGAGGTGGTCTGCGGCCTGGTGATTCCCTTCTGCCTACTCGTGTTCGCGAAGAATCGCCGCAACATGAAGATCGTCGGCGTGGCGAGCGCGCTGGTGGTGGCCGGCGTGTTCTGCAAGCGCTGCTGGCTCATGTTCACCGGTTTCGCCGTGCCCAACATCGTGGGCGCGAACGGCGTCACCCTGGGCACCACGGCGGCCCAGGCGGGCGGCGCGGCCGACATGTGGTCGGTGATGGGCATGTACGCGCCGACGGTCCCCGAGATCATGCTCACCGTGGGCATCTTCGCCCTGGGCCTGTGCGCCTTCACCGTGCTCTGCCAGAAGCTGCTGCGGAAGTAGCGGAAACCGCGCGAGCCCTGTCGCACCGGAGCAGCGGGCGACGCGGAAGCCGCGCGAGCGCACTCTCTTTACATGCGGAAAGGCGGCCTCTTCGGAGGTCGTCTTTCTTTTTCTCAATTCTCCCTTGACCCTTCCGGAGCGTGAGGGTTTATAGTGCCCTTGGCAAGACGGAAACAGGCGGAATGCCGCTGGAGTGCGGACGGAGTGCCGACGGAAGCGGAAGCATGTCTGTGAGAAGTGGAAGGAGTGGCGGTGGCGAACCACGGTCACACGGCGGAAAGCGGCGGCGGCACGGTGGCGCACGGCACGTACTCGGTGGGGCAGCTGGCGGCCCTGGCGGGGGTGACCGTGCGGGCGCTGCGCCATTACGAGGATGAGGGGCTGCTGCGCCCCGCGCGGGCGGCCAACGGGTACCGGCGCTACGGCGCGGCCGAGGTGGAGCGGTTGCAGCAAATTCTGCTGCTGCGCTCCTGCGGGCTGGCCTTGGCGGACATCCGCGCGGCCCTGGACGACCCCGGTTTCGACTTCCACGGTACGCTAAGCCGCCATCTTGCCACCCTGCGTGCACGGCAGAAAGCATTGGAAACCCTGATGGGAACGGTGGAGAAGACCATCGCGTCCCTGGAAGGACGGTACGAGATGACTGACACGGAACGATTTGAGGGCATGAAGGCCCGGGCCATCGCCGAAAACGAGGAGCGCTACGGCGCCGAGGTGCGGGCGGCCCACGGCGATGCGGCCATGGACGCGGCCAACGCGCGCTTGGCCGGTATGTCCGAAGCGGAATGGAACGACGCCGAGGCTTTGGGCGCGACCATTCTGGAGCGGTTGCGCGAGGCTGCGGCTGCGGGCGACCCGCGCAGCGATGCGGCCCGGGAGCTGTGCGCCCTGCACGCCCGCTGGCTGCAGATGCACTGGGGCGAGGGCATGTACACGCCCGAGGCCCACGCCGCCCTGGCCGAGGGCTACGTGGCCGACCCGCGCTTCACCGCCTACTACGACGAGGCCGCCGGCCCGGGCGCTACGGAATTCCTGCGCGACGCTCTGGTGGCCTGGTGCACCGAGCAGTAGAAGGGGCAGAAGTGGGACGCGAGCCGTGAAGCGCGGGTGCGAGCGGTGCGCACCCCTTGCGATGCGGTGCGGGGGCTTGAACGGCGAGCGACGAGCGGCGGGAGTGCGGTACGGCACTGCCGCCGCTCGCGCGTTCGGTTATAGAAGAATTGACGCCGGTTAGGTAGAATGCGTGTCAACGGAGAGAAGGGAATACCATGCAGTCTATCGAACCAGCCCTGACCCTTGGTCGCGCCGACGCACATTCCGCGTCGGCGACCGCGCTTTCGGACCGTGCAACGCGACGGTTGTCCCGACCGCTGTCGGCCGCGGTGATGCTTGTCGGGGCGGTGGTGGCCCTGGCTTTCGCGGTCTGCCTTGTGCCGACCCAGCAGGCCCATGCCGATTTCTACGACCAGACCCAGTTCATGCTGGGCGAATCCTACTACAACCAAGATGCCGCCACGGGAACGGTGTATGTGGCCCAGGGCGACGGGCAATCCTTCGATATCGACTTAGATGCGGGCGACAGTTGGTTTGCGGGCGAGCCCGCGGTGACGTCCAGCAATCCGGCGGTGGCCACGGTGTCTGCGGGTTTCTGGCGTTACAGCGGGGAATTCCACCTCACCATTACGGGCATTGCACCGGGAGCGTCCACCATCAGCTATTCGGTTCCTCTGGCGGATGGCACGGCTGTCACGGGCATGCTGACGGCGCGCGTTTTCACTATCGACCTGGGCAAGCGTTCCTTCACCGGCTTCAACTACGTGCTGTATAAGGGGCTGACGGTCAAGCCATCGATCAAGGGCTTGCCGAAAGGTAAGTGGACCAGCAGCAATACAGCAGTGGCGAAGGTCACCTCCAAGGGCAAGATCAGCTACAAGGGGCTCGGCGCCTGTGAGGTGCGTGGCACGTTCGGCCCCATTGAGGTAACCATTCCCGTGGATTGCACCTACAAGAAGGCCTACCAGGCGGTGAAGAATGGCTTCGCCGACGTGAACGCGCCCATCACCTACAGCCAGGCCAAGCGCATGAAGAAGAGCTACCGCGACTGCAGTTCGTTCGTGTCGCGGTGCTACTGGGACACATCGCTGAAGCGCAAGCTGTTCGCCATTGGCGGGAACGATGGCAAGAAGTGGGCTTTGACCGCTGCTGATCAGGCGAAATGGCTGAATGGACAAAAGAAGTGCGTGGCGAAGAAGGGTGTGGCGCCGAGCAAGCTGCTGGCCGGCGACACCGTGCATACGCAGACTAATTACGCCGGTGTAAACAACCGCTATCGTCATATCGATCATGTGACTTTATACGTAGGGGCCGGCATGGTGCTGTCTACTGGCGGCGGCCCGAAGCACGATATCTACCTGCGGCCCTATCGGGTGGATCCGAAGGGAACGTACGTGAAGTTCATCGGGCGTCCCTGCGCCGAGCCCGCGCTGAACCTGACGAAGGCCACGCTGACCAAGAAGAAGGGCGCCAACCACAGCGTAACGCTGAAAATGCAGTGGGTGAAGGGCAAGGTGAAGTGGTCGTCGTCCAACAAAAAGGTGGCCACGGTGAACAGCAAGGGCAAGGTGGTTGCCAAAAAGAAGGGCACGGCGAAGATTTCCGCCAAGGTGGGTGGCAAGACCTACCGGTGCAAGGTGACAGTGAAGTAGGGTCCGTGGGGCCCGGTGGCCGGGCTGATCCTTCTGGCTACTTCGCCAGTTCCACGGCTTCGTTGCTGAAGACGTTCAGGCCCAAGCCGTTGATGATATGCTTCAGGGCCGCCTGGGCTTTCACGGAATTGCCGGCATCGTCCAGCGGCGGGGCGAAGGCGCACAGGCCGAAGAGCCCGGGCATGACGCCGATGACCGCGCCGCCGACGCCGGTTTTCGCGGGCAGACCGGCGGTGTAGAGCCAGTCGCCGGAGTGCTGGTAGAAGCCCACGGTGGCCATGAGGGACACGATCTGCGGGGCCAGGGCCGCGTCGAAGATGCGCTTGCCCGTGACTGGGTTCACGCCGTCGGCGGCGATGGTGGCGGCCGAGATGGCCAGCTGCTCGGCCGTGACGCCGAGGGAGCACTGGCGCGTGTACAGGTCGAGCGAGACGGCCGGGTCGTCGTAGATGCGGCCGTATTCCTTCAACAGCCAGGCGATGGAGCGGTTCTCGAAGTTGGTGGCGCTTTCGGAGCGGTACAGCTCGTCGATGAGCTGGGGCGCGCTGCCGAGCAGGTCGGTCATGTTCTCCACGATGGCCTGCCATTTCTTGTCGGCGTCGCCCACAGGCTCCACGAGCGAGCAGGCGGTGATGGCCCCGGCGTTCACGAGCGGCGTGGAGGGATGGTCGTTCTCCAGCAGGATGGCGAAGATGGAGTTGAAGGGCAACCCCGTGGCATCGGCGCCGATCTTTTCGAGAAGGCCTGCCGCGCCCAGTTGGCGCAGGACGAGGATGGCCGTATGCACCTTCGACACCGACTCGATGCCGAGGCGGTAGGCGGTGTCGCCCACGGAGATGACGTGGCCGTCGGGGGTGCACAGGCTGATGCCGAAGAGGCCGGCGTCCACGTTGGCCAAATAGGGGATGTAGTGGGCGTTCTGGCCGCCGGCGAGGTCC
Organism: uncultured Enterorhabdus sp.; assembly: GCA_947573925.1. Taxonomy (GTDB): domain Bacteria; phylum Actinomycetota; class Coriobacteriia; order Coriobacteriales; family Eggerthellaceae; genus Adlercreutzia. The sequence continues at coordinate 4,512 of CANPHS010000043.1, forward strand.
TTGCAGGCGTCGTAGGCGTTGTGGACGGCGGTTTCCAGCTGCTTGTGGGTGAGGGTGCGGGCCACGGTTCCTCCTTGGGATGGGTGGTGCGGCGCGGGGCCGGGCGCTGGCTGACGCGCGGGTTGCAGGCGGGCCGTGCGGGCCGCGGGGAGCGCCGGGCGCGGGGCGGCCGGGTGTGCGGCTGGTTCCATTGTAGGAGGGATGGCGGTCACCCGGCTGCGGGCGCCGTCATTGGCAATGGGCTGTAACGGTGGCTAGCCGAGTTCACGCGTGTACAGCGGCTTGTAGGCGGCGCCGTCCCGGGAGAGGGTGCTCTTGAACAGGGTGACGGCGCGGGCTTCCGCAGGCAGGGGGAAGGCCAGGTCGGGCAGGGGTTTCTTCGGAATGCGCACCCGTCGCGCCAGCGTGATGTGCGGGCGGAAGGGCTTGGGATCGAAGGGGACGGCCCGGGCGGCGAGCTCGTCGCGCAGCCGTTCCGCCAGGGCCATGAGCGGCGGTGCGGGGGCAATGCCGAGCCAGAGCGTGGCGTCGGCGGGACGCCCGAACTTCCCGAGGCCGTCCGGCGCGAGCACGATGGGTCCGGCTACGGCGCAGACGGCGTCGAGGGCGTCCATGGCCCGTCCCGCTTCCCCGTCGTCGATGTCGCCGAGAAAGGCGAGGGTGAGGTGGTACGTGTCGCGATCGAGGAAGCGCCCTTCCAGGGACGCGGAGAGCCGCCGGGCCAAAGCGGCCGCATCATCGGCAAATTCCGCAGGCAATTCCAAAGCGATAAAGGTACGCATGGCGGCTCCTTCCCTCGTGGTTTCCCCAGCATAAACGAAACCGCCCCGCGGGGAAACCCTCGCGGGGCGATGTTCCGGGCCGGCCATGGGCGCAGTGCTCAAACGGGCTGCGGCATTGGCCGCCGGCAGCCTAGTGCGACAGGACGTGGCCGGAGCCGTCTCCACGATGGGGGTGCTTCCCGTCGTCGCGGCGGTCGCGGGCGAACAGGTAGATAGCCAGCAGGCTCACCACCACGATGCTCGTGCCGATGGCGCAGACGGCCTGCAGGTGAATGGCCGGAATGCCCACGAGCATGCCGATGATGTAGGGCACGAGCCACGCGAGCCACACCACGGTGCTGAAGGTGTGGAAGCGCTGTTGGGCGCGTTGGCTGCCGCGTCGGTAGGTGACGGTGGCCCACACGGCGTGCACCAGCATGAGCGCGATGGCCAGCATGCCCGTGGCGGCGTGGATGCCGAAGCCGGTGGCGGCCGACTGGCTGGCGATGTGGCTCATGGTGAGGGTGCCGGTGGTGTCGCAGGCGAGGCCGGCCCAGAACAGCAGCACGTACTTCAGGCTGAGCGAGCCGTGGCGGCGCTCGCCGAAGACGCCCCAGGTGTAGAACACGAGCGCCAGAGAAATGGCGACGGTGGCGAAGATAAGCTCCGGTGACATGGTGATCCTTTCGCATCGGCTTGAATTCATGAACAGTGTTCATTTACTGAACGATGTTCATATTAGGAAGCGCAACCGGCAATGGCAAGGGGGATTGCGCGGATTCGCAGGGTTTTCACAGGTCCGTTGCCGAACGTTCATTCATAATGAACACGATTCACGTGGGAGGGCGCCGCGTGGGACCGGCGAAAGGAGCGTCATGGGGAATCGTCCCGTCATCCAGAAAGAGCAGATTCTCGAGGCGGCCTACCGGATTGCCACGACCCAGGGTTTGGGGGCGCTCAGTATTCGCGCCGTGGCCGCGGCCTGCGGGGTGGCCGTGGGCACCGTGTACCATTCGTACCCCACGAAGTCCGACCTGGTCAACGACGTGGTGGGCCTGTTCTGGCAGCGGGCCTTCGCCGGCCGCATGGGGGCGGCGGAAGGGGTTGGGACGGCTTCCGATGAGCCCTGCGCGGGCGGCGACTTCGTCGATTTCTGCCGCGAGCTGGCCGGCGAGATGGCCCGGGCGCTCGAGGAGTTCCGCAGCGACTTCCTCGACGGGCTGACGGCTCTCGGCGCCTACGACCTGGCCGTGGCCCGACGCCGCGAGGCCGAGAGCTTCGCCCACGTGCGCCAGGGCTTGCAGGTGGCCCTGGAGCGCGACCCCCGGCTGCGCCGCGACCGCCTCGTGGGGCCGCTTGCCCCCGAGCCGCTCTGCGCCCTCGTGTGGGAAACCATGGTGGACGCGGCCCGTCACCGCAGACCCCTCGACGAAACCTTGTTCGCCCTGATGAGAACGGCGCTGTACGACTAGCTTCCGTACTCCATATGCAGCAAGGGGTAGGGGTCGCCCTGGGAATCGGTTTCCGAGCGGCCGACGATGCGCCAGCCGCAGTGCTCGTAGAAGCCGCGGGCCTGGGGGTTCTGCTCGTTCACATCGAGCCGCCGGGCGCCCAGTTCCTCCGTGGCGAAGGCGAGCAGCGCCCGTCCGATGCCCCGGCCGCGCACGGCGGGGTCGATGAAGAGCATCTCCAGCTTGTCGCCGTCCACGCCCGCGAACCCGAGGGCTGCCCCCGTGGCCTCGTTGACGGCCGCGGCCAGCTGTCCCACCCCGGCCAGCGCCTCGGGCACGTAGCCGGCAATGCGGTCGATGTCGTCGGGGCCGAGGAAATTGTGGGTCGCCTCCACCGAAGCCCGCCACACCGAAACCAGCTCCCCCACCAGCTCGGGGGTGCGTTCTTCCACCAAGACAATGCGCATACGGGCTCCTTTCACCTGCGAACATCCAGCATACCGGAAGCGCCCCGAAGGCGAAAGACCAGCGTCGAAAGCAACGAGCATGTTGCCGCATCGGCCAATCCCCTTCTGTGTCCCACGCAAGGGCCAGCGACTAATTTTTTCTGCGCTAAACTACCTCTCAAACAAGAACAAATGTTTGTTAAAGGAGGGGAATCATGGGTGCAGAAGGAAAGCCGTTTTCATTTCTGGCTACGCGGAACCAGAAGCAACAGCAGATGCAAGATCGCGTGCGGGCGGCCGTGGCTGAGTTGGTGTCCGAAGGGCGTGTTCCGTCGTTCTACCAGGTGTCCCAACGGGCTGGTGTGGCCCGCAGCACCCTCTACCGCAACGACGACCTGAGGGCTTTGGTGGAACGGGCCCGAGCCGAGGCGTTGCAGCAAGAGGCGTGCCGGCCCCGTGGGCAAACAGCTTGCTCGCCGCCTTGGCGGGAAAGCGACGCCACGTCTGTTCAGCGTGCGGCGTTCCGTCAGATTGCCGCCCAGGCACCGTGCTATGTGTACGCCGTTTGTCTTCTGAACGAGTCGCCGTAAAAGTACCGCCGGCTCGAATTGCCGCAACCGTGGCTACCTGCGGGTGGTCGACGTTGTCTTACAGGTTGCCAACGGCGGCCCATCGGGCCGGCGCGACTTGTTGCATGCCGACGGCCTTCCCGATACCGTGGTGAGACCACCGGTTGATGCTCGGTTCCGCCGGCTCGGGGCCTGTGCCCGATTGCCGCCGGACGTTGACGAAAGGGGTTGCCATGGAATTCACCTCTGCCAGTGCCAACAAGTACTTGCGGCGGCTGCAGGACGAGAAGGATTACATTCTCGCCAACGAGGACGAGCGCAGCACCTACGAACGCGGCGAAGGCGAAGTGTCCGAGCCGCCGGCCTACAGCTACCGCGAAACGCGGGAAAAGGTGGCGGCCATCGATCAGACGGTGCTGAAGGTACGCCATGCCCTGCACCGCTTCAACATGGAAGCGCTGCTTCCCCAGTCGGGCCTTACCATCGACGAGGCGCTTATCGCCTTGGCCCAGCTGTCGGCAGAGCGGGAGCGCGTGGGCCTGCTGCGCTCGCAGCAGCCCAAGAAGCGCCTGGGCGAGCGATTCCTCGGCGCCGGCATGAGCACGGTGGAGTACCGCTACGCCAACTACGACGTGGCCGAGGCCGAGCGCGACTACACCGCCCTCTCGGAGAAGATCGCCGCCTTGCAGCTGGAGCTCGACCTCGCCAACCAAACTCAGACCTTCTCCGTGGACGTGTAAGATCGCTGTCTGTTCCGGGCGTGAGGCTTTCCCCAAAGGATTGCGACGTTAGAGTTAAACGTTGGTGTTGTCAGGTAGTCTCGTAGTATGTCGTGCCATGAAGTTCCATCGTTTGCCTCCTGTCAACCATTTCGCCTCCCGCCAAAAGCTTCGGCCTTCCCCTCCCCGGGAAACGCCGCGGTGCCAAAGCACGGTCATAGGCACCAATTCTCCCAATATTCAGCAGTTTGGTGTTCCGCAATGGGAAGCTTGATTACCGTGCTCAACCCAGGTTGGAGACGATGGGCTCTAATGCGTCGATTGTTGGCAAAGCGCGAGGGGCTACGTCTAGAGCGCTGCCCCTCATGTGTCTAAGGATCCGTAGCCTTTCTCAGCCAGGGCGAAGTCGCGGGCGTGTTCGGCCACGAAGGCGCGGGCGTCGGCGAGATTCACGTGGCAGTAGCCGAAGGGGTTACGCGCCAGGTAGTCTTGGTGATAGGCCTCGGCTGGGAAGAAGTTCACGAGCGGCGCCGCTTCGATGCGCGGCGTACGCCCGAGCGTGCGAGCGAGAGCTGAAAGCGCCGACCGCACGATGGTTCCGTCGGCCGGGTCGGTCCAGTAGATGCCCGTGCGGTACTGGGTGCCCCGATCGTTCCCTTGGCGATTGACCGACAGCGGATCGATGGTCCGGAAATACGCTTCCAACAGCAACGCCAGCGGGATGACATCAGCGTCATAGCGCACCAGCACTGCCTCGGCCGCCCCGGTCTCGCCCGAGCATACCTCCTCGTAAGTGGGGTCGGACGTTATGCTGTTCGCATAGCCCACTTCCGTATCCACCACTCCCGGCAGTCGATTCAAATAGGCTTCCGTCCCCCAGAAACATCCCCCAGCCAAGTAAATTTCTCGCGAGTTCACGATAGCCTCCCGAACCGTCATGCTTTCAGTATTGCGCATTATAGTGGTATATTCCGCATTCAAGTTGACTGTCTGACAATGGTTCACTTACAGGTTTTATCGTGGCGATGTGCTAACCGAGCAGGATTTCTAAAGATGCTTAAAGACTGGTTGTGTACCGGCATTTCGGAAAGTTTTTGCAACCGAGGAACTCGCCGCGCTTCCCTTGTCGCTTAACAAGTTCGCCACCGCAATAGGGACACATCTTCTTGTTCTGGGTGGCTTCGACATCTTCAATGTGTTTCTGGGCCTTCTCCTCGGTTTTCGCGAGGGTTCTGAGAGCCTTTGAAAGGGTTTGCATCTGCTCATTGCTAAAGCGGGTTTTTCGAATATCGATAACCTTGCAGACGCTTTTGACCAAATCTGGCCGTCGAATGATGGCAAAGTCTTCTGTGTCTGAAGGGACATCTTTGAGCGTACATCTTTGCGAAAAAACGATGAATGAGAAAAAATCCTCATCGGTTAGTCCCAGATGATCGCGAAGGGCGTTGATATGAGAACGATTCTGAAAAATGGGATTGTAAAATCGGTTCTTTCGTCCTTTCTCAAGAGTTTGAGTCCACTGTTTCTGATTGGCGGATCCGAATATCCAGCCAGAGTAGTTTTTGCTTTCGAAAACGAAAACGCCCGTTTCGTGCAACATTACGATATCAACTTCTGATGTGCGGCCTCGGGTGGGTACATACACGTTCGTGAACGTCTCGTGTTCTCCCGGAATATCACCATGATCAAGAGCATAGTCGGCTAAGTACTCTCCGAAAGCGCCTTTTCCCTTAAAAGAATGAAAAACTTGAAGGATAATTGGCGGCTCTTCGCCTTGAAGCCTTTTGAGAAAACCCATAGTACTCTCCAGCCTCTCGTAGGATCAAACATCATTATAGAACAATCGACCTCTGAAAAGTGATGTTGCCGCTTGAATGAGATTGGTAGACTGCGGAGATGTGGCAGATCGCAGTTTGCGATATCGTTAGAGTAAAATACCTTCAATGCCTTATCAGCGCGAGGAGAGTATGATGGGTGAGTTTCACTATGAAGTAATTGGAATGCCGAAGATAAACGAAGGGTTTTTCGAAGACGTTGTCGTTGAGCGCTTGGTAAACGAGCTGGGATACGAGCATCTTTATGGTCCCGATGTCGTGCGTACCGACGATGCTTACCGGGATGTGTTCCTCCCCAAAATACTCTTGGCGTCCCTCGCGCGTCTCAATCCATCGCTGCCCGCAATGGCCCTAGAAGAAGCTGTTAGCAAACTCAATGACACCGAAGGCGGTTCGCTGGAACAGCGCAACGAGGTGTTCAATAACTACCTGCAAAATGGTGTAGAGATTCATTTCTTCGACGGCAAAGAAGAACGCGACGACATTGTCTACTTACTCGATTTCGACAATCCGAGCAACAACGATTTCCATGTAGTAAACCAGTGGACCTTTGTTGAGTTCTCCGAAAAACGCCCCGATGTTATCGTCTTCGTTAACGGTATGCCGCTTGTGCTCTTTGAGCTGAAAAGTCCGTCGCGCGAAGAGACCGATGCCTCAGAGGCGTATCTTCAGCTGCGGAACTACATGAAGCATATTCCCTCGCTGTTCGTTCCCAATGTATTCTGCGTCATGAGCGATATGAGTGAAACGCGAATAGGCACCATCACGGCTGATGAGGACCGTTATGTGTCCTGGAAGTCAGCTGATGGCGACTATTCTCAGACGCGCCTGGCTACTTGGGAAACCATGATCGATGGTATGCTGAGAAAAGATCGTTTGCTTGACATCATCAAGAACTTCATTTGCTTCAACAACAGCGCAAGCAAGTCGATCAAGATTCTTGCCGCCTACCACCAGTATTTCGCGGTACGGAAGGCGGTCGATCGAGCCGTGGAGGCGGTGGCCGGCGACGGCAAGATTGGCGTATTCTGGCACACGCAAGGTTCGGGCAAGTCGCTCTCGATGGTATTTTTCGCCCACCTGCTTCAAGAGAAGCTCGAAAGTCCCACCATTGTGGTTATTACCGACCGTAACGATCTGGACGATCAGCTCTTTGGCCAGTTCTCGCGCTGCTCTTCTTTCCTTCGCCAAACGGCGGTGCAGGCTGAAAGTCGTAAACATCTGAAAGAGCTGCTCGTTGATCGCGCAGCCAACGGCATTGTCTTCACCACTATGCAGAAGTTCATGGATGGTGATGAGCCGCTTTGCGATCGCAGCAATGTTGTGGTCATGGTGGATGAGGCTCACCGTGGACAATATGGCCTTACGGAAAAGATGGACGCGGAAGGCAACGTTTCCATCGGCGCAGCCCGCATTGTGCGCAAGGCGCTGCCCAACGCTTCGTATATTGGCTTTACGGGGACGCCTCTTTCCACGCAAGATAGAAGCACGCGGGAAATCTTCGGCGATTACATCGACGTGTACGACATGACTCAAGCAGTAGAAGATAATGCCACGCGGCCCGTGTACTATGAGAGTCGTGTTGTGGCTCTTAAACTAGACCCCGAGACGCTGGGTGCATTGGACGCCGCCTATAACGAGTTCGCTGACGAGGCAGATGAGGTGACGCTTGCAAAAAGCAAACGTGATCTCGGCGGTCTTGACGCCATTTTCGGCGCCCCTGAAACCATTGATGCCCTGTGCGCAGACATCATTAGTCACTATGAGAATAACCGTGCGGATATTCTGGCGGGCAAGGCGCTCGTGGTCGCTTATAGTCGTCCCATTGCCATGAAGATTTACGAGCGCATGATGGAGCTGCGGCCGGGCTGGAAGGACAAGCTCGGGGTGGTCATGACCATGGGCAACCAAGATCCCGAAGAATGGTTCAACGTATGCGGCGGCGCCACGCATAAGAAAGAGATGGAACGCAAGTTCAAGGATGACAATGATCCCCTGAAGATTGCTATTGTTGTCGACATGTGGCTGACCGGCTTTGACGTGCCCAGTTTAGCTACCATGTACGTATTCAAGCCGATGAAGGGCCATAACCTCATGCAGGCTATCGCACGGGTAAATCGCGTTTGCCGGGGCAAGGAGGGTGGCCTGGTCGTCGATTATATCGGCATTGCGCGAGCTCTCAAGCAGGCCATGAAGGACTACACCAATCGAGATCAGCGCAATTACGGCGACATGGATGTGGCCGCCACGGCCTATCCGCGATTCCTGGAGAAACTTTGCGTCTGCCGGGATCTTTTGTACGGGTTCAACTACGAGAAGTTGATTTTTACCGACAGCAAGGCTCAGCTGGCAAAAGCCATTTCCGAAGGCACTGACTGGCTGCTTGAACCCGCTCGACATGAGGATGCCGAAGAGTTTCTGAGGCAATGCCAGCTTATGAACCAGGCGCTCTCGCTGTGTAAGAGCTTGGTGAGCGAAGAGGACCAGCACGAGGCTGCCTATCTCAGTGTGTTGCGCGTGCAGGTGCTGCGACTTACGGGTCGCAAACCCTCTGGCGGCAAGGGTATGACCTACAAGGAATTCAACCAGAAGATAAGCGCCATCCTTGAGCAAACTGTGCACGCTGATGGAGTTATCGATCTGTTCGAGGAAGACGGCGTTGAAATTTCGCTTTTCGACGAGGCATTTCTGGAAGAACTCGCCTCCATGAAGCAGAAAAACATTGCTGTCGAAAGTTTGAAGCGGCTCATCAAAGAACAGGTGAAGGCTTACCAGCGAACAAGCGTGGTAAAGGCTCAGAAGTTCAGTGACATGCTGCAAGGGACATTGAACGCCTATCTGAATGGGATGCTTACGAACGCTCAAGTTATCGAAGAGCTCGTAAAGATGGCGAAGGAGATGATGCAAGACCGGTCGGAAGCGGAGGCGCTTGGCCTCACCGACGAGGAGATGGCCTTCTACGACGCCATCACAAAGCCACAAGCGGTGAAGGATTTCTACGACAACGACCAGTTGGTTGCCATTACGCGCGAACTGACCGACGCTATGCGCTCGAATGCCACTATTGACTGGCAACGCAAAGAAAAAGCTCGGGCGGGAATGCGCCGAGCCATTAAGCGGCTGCTTCGGAAATACAAGTATCCTCCCGAGGGCGTGGATGATGCCATGGAAACAGTTATGGCACAATGTGAACTGTGGGCCGATACGAAAATCTACGAATAGGAACATGAATGGCTAAGAAGGAAAACACCCAGGAGATCGGGTTCGAGCAGCAGATTTGGAAAGCCGCCGATAAGCTGCGTGGGAACATTGATGCCTCCGAGTATAAAAGCGTAGTGTTAGGGCTTATCTTTCTGAAGTACATTTCCGATAAGTTCGAGGAGCGCTACCTGGATTTGCTTGCCGAAGGCGATGGCTTCGAGGAAGATCGCGACGAGTATGCCTATCAGGGTATTTTCTTTGTCCCTCCCCAGGCTCGTTGGTCTGTTATCGCCGCTGCTGCCCATACGCCAGAAATTGGCAAGATAATCGACGAAGCTATGAGGCAGATCGAGCAAGAGAATCCGAAGCTGAAGGGTATTCTGCCCAAGAACTTCGCGCGTCAGGAGCTGGACAAGCGGCGCCTGGGCGATGTGGTCGATTTATTCACTAACGTGAAGATGGCTGAGAAGGGCGACACGCGCGACATTCTGGGTCGCACCTATGAGTACTGTCTTGCGAAATTTGCCGAGCAGGAAGGGAAGAACGCTGGCGAGTTTTACACTCCGACCTGCATTGTTCGCACGCTAGTTGAGGTTATCCAGCCCTACCATGGGCGTGTGTATGATCCCTGCTGCGGTTCCGGCGGCATGTTCGTGCAGTCGACCGACTTTGTGAAGCACCATGCGGGCAAGATCGATGATCTGTCGGTTTATGGCCAGGAGAGCAATCCCACCACGTGGAAGATGGCCACGATGAATCTGGCCATTCGCGGTATTGAGGCCGATCTGGGGCAGTTCAATGCCGACACATTCTTTAAGGACTGCCATAAAGATAAACGCTTCGACTTTATTCTTGCCAATCCTCCCTTCAATTTGAAAGACTGGGGTGGCGACCAACTGAAGAATGACCCTCGTTGGGAGTATGGCACGCCCCCCGAGGGTAATGCTAACTTCGCGTGGCTTCAGCACATGATTCACCATCTATATCAGGATCACGGCCGCATTGGCATGGTTCTTGCCAATGGATCTCTCTCGTCTCAGACGGGCGGGGAGGGTAAAATTCGCCAAGCTATTGTGGATGACGATCTCGTGGAGGGCATCATCGCAATGCCGGCGCAGTTGTTCTACAGCACGGGTATTCCTGTGTCGCTTTGGATTCTCGATCGGAACAAAAAGCAGCCTGGCAAGACGCTCTTTGTCGATGCTCGCGAAATGGGAACGATGGTCACCCGGCGTCTCCGCGAATTCACTGAGGAGGATATCGCCAAAGTGGCCCAGGCGTTCAACGCGTTCCGTGATGGAACCTTGGAAGACGAGAAGGGCTTTTGTGCTGCTGTTACGACAGGGGATATCGCCAAACAGGATTACGTGCTGACACCGGGTCGCTATGTTGGTATCGCCGAGGTTGAGGATGACGGCGAGCCCTTCGAAGAAAAGATGACGCGCCTTACCAAAGAGCTCGGAGAAATGTTCGAAGAGTCCAGCCGCCTGCAAGATCAAATCAAGAAGAACCTGGAGGCGATCGGCTTTGAAATGTAAATGGGTTTCGTTGGGAGAGGTTGTTTCTGCCAGAAAAGAGACTATTACGCCAAAAGGAGAGGCGGTTTATTGGCATTATAGTCTTCCCGCCTTTGATGCTGGAAAAGGTCCGCTTTATGAGTGCGGAAATGCCATACGAAGTAGTAAGCTTGCAGTGCTCAAGGGCGATATTCTGTGCAATAAGCTGAATATGCGTTTCAAACGTATTTGGCGTGTAGAAGAGGATCTTCCTAATTCAATCTGCTCGACAGAATTTATACCCCTACAGGCTCGTGGCATCGACAGAGACTATCTCTATT
>CANPHS010000044.1 GCA_947573925.1 uncultured Enterorhabdus sp.
GATGAGCTCCGCCACGCGGAGCTCTAGGTTCTCGAGCGCGATCACGTCACGGGCCACTCCGTCGCCGGGTCCCGACGATGCCTTGCCGGGTTCGTACTTGGGGGAGCGTATGTCGCCGATCGTCTGGCGCATCTGGTCGAGCCGCATCGCCTGCATCCGTAGCTCTTTTCGCAAGTCCACATACGCATCGAGCCTCTGGCGCATGGTGCGCGCGGTTACCGCCATTCATACCTCGTTCCCCTATTTTTGCCGCGTTTTCCCTTCATTTCATATCACAGGGTGGTACGGCGGTAAACGATGAAGTTTCGAGGGAGCCGGGTTTTCGGAATGTGGCTCAGAGTTTTCCACAATCGCGAGCGCTGGCGATCTTCTCGAGCGCTTCCATGAACTCCTCGGACGATGCGGAAACCTGCGCGAGGAACGCGTTGATGTCGATGCCGAGCTGGCGCATGGCCTCGGCCAGCTCCTCGAACGACACGGCGGCGCCGGCGGTTGCGGGTTCTGCCGGCTTCGGGGGCGCCTTGCGCTTCGGCTTCTCCTTCCGCCGGTACCCGTACTTCGCCATGATGCGGTCCATGGCCTCGCGCGCTGCCTTGCGCTCGCCCTCGGTCGCGCCGCGATCGGCGAGCGCTTTCAGCTTGTCGAGGCGGTCGCGGTCGTGCTTGGGGATGTTCATTTGCGGCGCCTCTTTCCGCGCGGGGCCACGCGCTGGCGGCCTTTCGGCTGCTTGCGCTGGGTTCTTTCGTACGCGTCAACGATGCCGCCGGCCATGCGCTCTGCTTCTTCGGCGATCACGTCAGCGAGGCCTCCCATCGCGTCGAGCACGCCGTCGAAGTCAGGCGAAACCGTACCCTCGGCGCATTCCCCGTTTGGCACGGTCTCGGGCCGTTTTTGCCCCACCTCGCGGAACTGGGCGAGGTTGAACACGCCCGGGACCTCCTCGAAGGTCACGCAGGTGATGCCCCCTGCCTTGAACGGTGCATGTTTTACGGTCACGACCTGCAGGTTCTCGATGAAAGAGCTGCGCTGCCCGCGCTTGAGAGCGAGCTTTGAACCTATCGAAACGGCCACTTTCGGCCTCCTTCCTTCTCACCTTCTCCAAAGAATTACCTGTTCTTTGGGAATCAGGCACGCGGGGTGCGCGTTGCGCATGCGCTGACCTCGGCGTTTCGCGTTTTTCGGGTTTCGGACCCCCTCGGACTTTTGGCAGACTTTTGGCAGTTTCGCCCTTCGCCTCCCATGGCCTGCGCGATCCGACGCGAAACGGCCAGCGCGTGCTCGGCGAACTCTTGGGCCGTTGTACCCGCTTTTCCCAGTTCAGTTAGGTTTTCTGCCGCTTCTCTGGCGGGAATCTGGCCGAGGTCCGCCGGGATGGCGATCGTCAGTTCTCCGAGTTCCATTCGTGGATGTCGCCTCCGTTCGGTCTGTGCGGCCTCGTGGCGCGTCCGCACCTCGGGCACGACACGCGCCATCGCACCCCGTTTCGCGTCCTCTTCGATGTCCGCACGGGTTCACAGGCGCACCGGCGGCACGGTCTCAGCTCGGCTGCCACAGGCGGCCCTCCTTCGCGAGTCGGGCGAGGTGCTTTCATCGCGCCTGTTCCTTCCCGGCTTCGGCCATGAGGTCGAGCCACTCGTTGAAGCCCTCGACGACGGGCGCGGTGTTGTTGTCGTCCGCCCACCCGCAGAAGCCGATGAAGCCGTCGCGGTTGAACGAGATGCACTCGCGCATCTGGAAGTAGTGGGCGTTCATGAAGAAGTACGCCTCGGCGATCGTGCCGTTGCTCTTGTGCTTCACCCTCGTCTTTCGGCTGAGCGTCATGGATGACCGCACGGGGGTCAGGGCCTCCTTGCGTGCCTTTTTGAACGCCTTGTTCAGCGTCATGGTGAGCATCAGCAGCTCGCCGTCGGTGATGTCGGCGTAGGTGAGGCCCATGGCCTCGAACCTTGCCCGCGCCTGCTTTCGCGCGTCTGTCGTTACGTCTTTTCCGTTCTCCATGTTTCCTCCTTTCCTCCTATGCCTTTTCGACCACGGCGCAGCAGTCGTCGTCGCAGTTGAAGTTCCAGAGCAGCTCCCAGAAGCTGATGAAGTTGTCGTTGAAGCAGAAGTCCGGGCGGTTGTCGCAGCCGGTGCATTCCTTGATCTTGCCCGCTATGGAGGCGCATCGGCTCGAGGTGAGCCCTGCCGCCGCATTTCTCGCATCCCTTGAGCGGCGTGCTCGGTTTTATCTCCATCATTCGGTTCCTTTCTTGATGTGGCACTCGGCGCCCCAGCGCTTGCACCATTTCCTGACGGCCTCGGCCTGCCGGCGGTACCACTCCCGCTCCTCGGCGGTTACCTTCGGGCCGTAGTTCCAGCGGCCGAACACCACGCGGTCCACGAACGGGACGAGCGAGAGGACCTCGGCCGCATCCCACGTCTGGCCGCATGTCTCGAGCTGGATCGCGGGCGTGGGGAACGGCTCCATCGAGACCCATGTGCGGCACCCTTCCTCGTGTATGATCCGCAGCGACCGCACGCGGAACTCGACGGGGGCGGCTCCCGGCTCCCACGCGGAGCGGAACTCGTCGCAGGGCGTCACCAGCGATATGCCGAAGAGGTTGCCCGGGTGGAGCTCCTGCGAGTACATGCTCGCCGCGACGCCGCTGCTGGCGCGCAGGGTCGTGAAGTCGTCGCCCTCGCAGAAGTCGCGCTCGATTCGCGGGAGCGTGCCCTTGGTGAGCATCGTCACCGGTATGCCGCGCGCGTTGAGCTCGCCCACGGCCCGCAGGGTGTCCGCGTGGATGAGCTCCATGGTTCGCCGGTTCGAGCATCCGACGGACCATGGCAGCGGGTCGGTCGTGAAGCACATATGGACGCGCTCGACAGGCTCCTTGCGCTTCGCGTCGAGCTCGCGGACGAGCTTCCCGATGACGTCATCGACGGGTCTCGGCGTCATCCACTCACCCTCGCTCGAGGCGGTGCCGAACCGCTTCGCGGCGAGGTAGGCGTAGCACGGGTAGCGGCAGCCGTGGGCGCACCCCTGCACGTGGTTCATGGTGTAGACGCCCGGCCCGTCCATGTACTCGACCTTGCTCTTGTAGAGCAGACGCTTCTTCTCGATCGTTTCCATCAGTCCTCCTTCATGGCGGCGCATCCGCCGATGCGGCACCGCCATCCGTCGCGGAACCTCTCCGTGCTTTCAGAGCCGGGGCACATGGAGCACGGGTCAGGCTCGACGTTCGTGTAGTAGGCGACCCACTCGCGGTAGACGTCGAACGACTGGCCGCACCGACGACACCAGACGGTCGTGCGGTCCTCGAAGTCCGACCCCTCCCATTCGTCGTAGGTCGCCTGCTGCTCGTGTCCGCAGTAGGGGCATGCGTAGTCGCCGATCTCCGGCTGTTGGGGCTTCGCGTAGGCGATCGACTGCGGGGCGCCCTTGAGGCCGAGGTACTCAAGCAGGATCGGCGGGTTCAGAACCTGCGGGCGCGGGGCGAGCGAGATGGCCGTGGCCGTTTCGCGGCCGTCGAAGTACGCGAAGAAGTCCTCGCGCGATATTCCCGGGGGCATGATCGCGGCGCACTCGCTGCAGTACTCCCAGATGGCCTCTGGCGTGCCGGTGCGCACGCAATTCACGCCCACGTATGCCTGCGCGTACGGTCCGGAGCCGGCGACGTGGACGTACAGGCCGTCGATGTCGCGGGCTGGTGCCTTGCGCCTGAACTCGTAGCGCTTGGTGCCCTCCATGATCCGGTCGGCGTAGGGCTGCTTGATGGTCAGCACGGCGTCCATTACGCCGCCCCCTCTATCGTGAACGGATCGCCCGTCTCGAAGGACCGGGCGATGGCCTCGATGGTGCGGGCGATGAGCCACGCCTGCGGCTTGTCGTCGTGGATGACGCACCAGTTGAAGATTTCGGCGCGGTCGTACTCCACGCCGGCGTCGTCGAGCAGCGCGCGCACCACGCTTCTTGCCTCTTCCGGATCGGGCGGCATGGTCACCTCGTGGTGCCTCGAGAAGCGGCGAAGAATCGCGCTGTCGAGGACGTCGAGGCGGTTCGTTGCCCCGATGATGAGCTGGCGGCCGGTTATGCGGTCGAGCTCCTGCATGATCGTTATGGTCACGCGGTTAAACTCTCCATCCGGGCCACCCTCGCTCCCAGATCGCCTTATGCTCACGCAGTCGATCTCGTCCAGCATGAACACGCACGGCTCGGTCCTGATGTAATCGAAAGCGGCGGCGATGTTCTGGGAGGTCTTTCCCATGAGGCTATCGACGACGCGGGAGAAGTTCATGTAGTAGAACGGCAGGTCGAGCTTGCAGGCGACGTACCGCCCGAACATCGTCTTTCCGGTTCCGCTCGGTCCGTGGAGCAGCACGGTGTTCGGGTAGTTGATGCGCATGTCTGCGAGCTGGTCGCATACGCCGCGCATCCGCTCGATGTGGCCGAGGAGCTCCGCCTCCCTCGGGGACAGGTAGTAGCGCTCGGGGATGAACGTCTCGCGCGGGTGCTCCGCTTCGAGTATCCCGTCCACCTTGTACGGCAGCTTGATGAGGTCGGGGTTCAGCGTCGGGTCGAGCAGGCGCGCGAAGCGCTTGCAGTCGTAGGCGTTCTTCTTGCTGGTGTCCTCGGCGATCGCTGCGCGGGCGGCCTTGCGCGCTTTCGGCATGTCGTTCTGCGCGATGGCCTCGATGACGTCCAGCTGGCATCGGGTCATGGCCATGCGGATCACGCAGCCTTGGGCGCGCCGTCGAGCCATTCCTTGACCGTGCGCACCTCGGCGAGGCCGTAGTGGCGCAGAATCTCGGCCACTTGGAACTCGAGGCACGCGCCACGGCTCGAGGTCCACCCGTCGAGCATCGCCACGCCGTCGGCTTTCGCGAGGCGCGAGAGCGACTGGTGCATGGCCTCTTCCCACCCGGTCCCGGGTTTGATCGTGTCGTGAGGTATCTCCACCTCGCACCCCAGCGCCTCGTGCAGCTCGCGGGCTGCTTGCTCGAACGCCGGGCGGTTGTCGTTCTCGATGTTCGATACCGGCCCTATCACGTAAATCCTCATCACTTCACCTCCAGACCGTCGAGCAGCTTGCCCGGCGTCGTGTTGAACATATCGGCCATCGCCACGATCGTCGCAGCGCTGGGGCTGCTGACGCCGTGCAATGCGCGGAACGCGGTAGCGGGATCGACCCCGTAGAGATTCGCGGCTTTCGTGAGGTTCTTCACGCCGCTGCGCTTCTTCGCGGCGAGGAGCCTCCGCGACAGCTCCTTGCGCGATTCCGGGGTCAGCTCGTTACGCGGCATCTACGCCCCCGGATTGAGCAGCCCGTCGGCGAGGTCGAAGAACCTCTGCTTGCGGGCGCGCTCCTTCTCGATCTCCGCCGGAGACGCGATGATCGGGGCGGTGACAGGTGCGGCGACAGGGACGCCTGCAAGCGCGCATATCGGCTGGCCGGGGCGCTCGCCGATCCGGTGCCGGCCGTGCTTCGCGTCCCAGAGCTTGCATGCGTCCTTGCGGGTCGCCCCGTGCGGACCCTCCGCCCCGCATTCGAGGCAGCAGACCTGATAGAGCACCTCGCCGTCCTCGTAGGCTCCCTCCATGACGGCGAGCTCCTCGCTCGGGCAGTGCGGGCACGACATATGCGGCTTCCACATCTCGCTGTTGGCGGGTATCGCCACGTCGGCCCTCTTCTTCGGTTTCACGTTCATGTCGTTTCCTCCTTGTCTCGGTTTCCTACCAGAGCCCCGCGAACATGCGGTCCTGCGCTGACTCGGCGTCCAGACGGTCGCGGGCGACGCCGAAGTAGCCGGAGTCGATCTCGCAGCCCACGAAGTCGCGCCCGCAGTTCAGGCAGGCCACGCCCGTGGAGCCTGACCCCATGAAGGGGTCGAGCACCGTGTCGCCGGGGTCGCTCATGGACAGGACCGCCTGCTCGAGCAGCGGCACGGGCTTCTCGTTCTGGTGGTGCAGCTTGTCGGCCGACACGCGCATGTGCCTCCACACGTCAGGCCACCTCTTCCCGCGTATGGCAGGCGCGCCCTTGGTCGCGAACATGAGCACCTCGTACTGGTAGCCGAACGCGCCTTTCAGGTCGCCTGCGGTCGTGGTCCCCTTGTCCCAGACGATGCGGTTCTTCACCGTGAACCCCCCCCTGCGAGTATTTCGGCCACCTCGTCTTGGCGTTTCCACGCGCAGAACATGAAGCAGGCCGAGTCGTCCTTCAGTAGGCGGTACAGGTGCGGCACCACGGCCTCCACGACCGACAGGTCGCGGTCGTTCTCGATCTCCCGGGCGAAGCGGTGCGGCTCGGTGCGGTAGCCGGTCTTGTAGGCGATGCCGTAGGGCGGGTCGGTCACCACGAGGTCGATGCAGGCGTCGGGAAGCCCGGTGAGGTAGTCGATGCAGTCCCCGTGGTGGATGTGCAGCGGCATGTCGAACGCTGGCGCCGTCATCGCGACACCCTCGAGGACTCGCGGATCGCGGCGTATGCGAACAGCGCGATCGCGATGCCGCAGGCGATGCGCGCGATGGGTGGTTTGCGGTGTTTCTTGGTCATGTCGTCGCCTCCTAGAACAGGTCGGACAGGTCGTAGGGGTCGCCCGGATCGGTCGCGGGCGCTTCGGGATTCGGCTCCTCCTCGGGCAGGTACTCGCCGTACGGCTCGTCGTAGAAGTCGTACGGCAGCTCGTCCTCGGCGAAGTCGTGGCGCACGGCCTGCCCGCGCGAGAGGTGGCAGCAGCACTTCGAGCACATGAACTCGACCTTGTGCACCCACACCCGCCCCGTGCGCCGCGCGGTGTAGCGTCCGGTCTTTTGCGTGGCCTCCTCCAGCACGTCGTCGGGACCCCACGGCCCCTGCTTCTCGGGGCGCTTGCACGTCTGCACCTGCCGCTTGTGGCGCCCACGGCTGTCCTGCACGTAGAGCTTCCGGAGCATCCCGCCGCAGCGCGGGCAGGCGAGCTCCTGCTCGAAGGTGAAGTTGGGGGTCTCTCGGATCATTTCGCTCCCTTCTCGCGGTCCTCGGTGAGCACCTTCCGCACGAGCGGGATCGGGGAGCCGCATTTGTTCCGGTTGAACTTGTCGATGGCGCCGGATATGAGCTCGAAGCACCGACCGGTGCACTCGGCGTCCTCCGGGCATGTGGCGGGGCACGTGTCGGACACGGCGGCGGCGAAGCTGGCGACGTCGCAGTCCGGGGCCTTGTAGCGCAGGTTCATCACGAGAGCGTCCCACGGCGTGTCGTGCATGTTGCCCACGCCGTCGTCGTAGAGGGACTCGCCGCGCATCTGCGAGAGGCAGGGGAGGGGGTATGGCTGCTGCTGGCGCTTGGATCGGGAAGCGGGAGGGGTCCGGAGAGCCTTGGAGAGGTTCGAGATCGCCGCGTCGATGTCGCGGGCCTTCTCTTCATCTTCTCTTTCGTTTAAGTTCTCTTCTCTTTCCTTCTCTTCTCTTCTCTTCTCTTCTCTTAGGGGGCAGGATTCCTCATCGTGCTGCAACGTTGCAGCACGATGTGTGCATGATGTAACAGAATGCCCTGCCTGCGGTTTCTCGCCGCTTTCGTCGGCTTCGGGCATGTCGTCGCATGATGCATCATCATGTGTGCAAGATGTAACATCATGTTGCGGCGTTGTAGCAGGCGGCAGCATCTTGCCCCCGTCGCCCTCCTCGTCGGGCAAAAGCCATCGCCTCTGCGATTCCGGGATCGTCCCCATGCGCCGGCTCGCCACGATGTAGTAGCGCCGCTGGATGCCGCGCGAGGTGAGCACCTTCGCCTGCTCCCATATGCCGCGATCGAACAGCCCCACGTCCACGCAGTCGGCTATGAACGCGTCCAGCTCCTCCGGCGTGTAGCCCATCTGCTGGGACAGGCGCACGCGCCGCTGCAGCGACATCTCCGCCGCGAAGCCCTCGCGGTAGATGTCGGCCAGCAGGTCGATGAGGCGGCCGAACGCCGCATAGCCCGCGCTCGCGTCGTAGCCGCCCGCCTTGGTGGCGTAGAGGTAGCGCAGCGCGAACACCTTGTCGTCGTCTTTGATGTCGGTCTCGATGCAGAAGTAGTCGATCCCCATCTTCTGTTCCTTCATAGGGCACCTCCTTCCATCTGCTCGGCCCTGCGGGCGAACTCGGCGAACGCCTCGACCGCAGCCGCGTCGCGGCCGGGCATGAGGTGCCCGTAGAGGGCGAGGCTTGTTGATTCCTTGGCGTGCCCCAGCCGCTCCTTCACCTCGACGAGGTTGGCGCCGTTGAGGATCATCCACGTGGCGTGCGTGTGCCGCAGGGTGTGAAAGTGCGTGTCCGCCGGAAGCCCCAGCGGGTCGCGTATCTGGTCGTCGAAGTAGTGCGAGAGGTCCGAGGCGCGCATGTATCCGCCGTCTGGCGTGGTCACCACCATGCGCAGCACGTCGCCGGCATGGGGCACCACCTCGTCGGCCCATTCGAGGTGCCGGCGGAACTCGGCCACCGGGTCCTCGTAGATGGTGATGTTGCGGCTCTTCTTGCCCTTGGTCTTTTCCTGCCGGATGACCTCGCCGTCGTCCTCGACCATCGTGCAGTGGATGTGCAGGTTAGACCTCCACAGCTGCGCGTCGGTCGTGGATATGGCGCACGTCTCGCCGGCTCGGGTCCCGTGCCAGTAGCCAATGTAGGTGGCGAACGCCACCATGCGCGCCCGGATCGCCTCCGGAGAGGTGTCGGTGCAGCGCATCGCGCCCTTGAGGTAGGCGGTCAGCTTCGCCGCCTGCGCCTCGTCGTAGGCTTTCGCCTCGGCGACGTCGGGCATCCACGACGGCACGGAGAGCATCGGGTTGTTGTCCACGATCCCGTGGGCCGCGAAGTGCTTGAACGCGCCCTGCAGGAGCCAGTGAATCTTGAGGACGGTGTTGGGCGATATTGTGCCGCCCCGGCGGCTCTCCTGCATGAGCACCACGCTGTACAGCTGCTGCGCCGTCGCCGACGTGAACTCGTCGGCGCGCATCGAGCCGACGTTGGGCGCGATGTAGCAGCGCAGCGTGGACCGGTGCGTCTTGATGGTGTTCTTCGGCACGCGCTGGGCGGCCATGAGGTCGATGTAGCTCTCGATGAGCTCGACGATCCGCGAGGAGACGCCGAACTTGGCTGCCTCGGTCTGCTGCTCGAGCCACCGCTCGGCGAGCTTCTCGGCCTCGGCCTCGGTGCGCGCCTGCGGGAAGCGCTTGTACGGCCGGATCGGCTTCTTGGTCACCTTGTTCATGCCGAGGTAGGGCCGGGTGAAGTAGATGCCGTCCTTGTCCTGCTTGACGAGCTTGCGGCGCTTCACCTGCGCCCCCGCTCCCGATCGTGCTCGACGATCTTCTCGCAGGCTTTCTCCATGACGTCGGTGATGCGGTCCGGCTCCATCTTGCCGTGCATGGCCCGGAACGCGCGCTGCACCGTGTCGGCGAGCTCGGAGCGGTCCTCGGCCTTGGCGAGCCGGAGGTTCCCGCGCGCCAGAACGTCAAGCGCGGCGATGAAGCCGAGCGCGAACTCGCCCTCGCCGTAGCTGGCCTCCTTCGAGTTGAAGAGGTCCTCCACGGCGTCGTGCATCGCGTCCTCGAGCCTACCCTCGAGCTTCCACGGCTCGAGGCGGCAGAAGCCGCCCACGTTGCGCACGATGATGAAGTCGTAGCCCATGGGATCGAATGACAGCTGCGGACTCATGCGAGCGCCCCGTAGCGCATCTCGTATACCTTCAGCTGGTTGCGCAGGATGCCGTTGTCGGCGCGCAGGCGGGCGTTCTCGGCCATGATGGCCCGGACGTCCGGGCACGGCACCGGATCGCTCTCGGTGGTGACGTTGCGGCGCAGGGTCGTGCGCTCGATCTTCTGCGGGGCGGGCTTCGCCCCGATGACGGGGAACGGGACCATGCTGCGCAGCGGGTTGCGCCGCTTCGGCGCCTCTGCTGCGGTCCCTCTCGGTATGGTGATGATGTTTCCCACGCTAGACCACCTCCCTCTTGCGCGCGGGAGCGGCCTGCTGGTAAAATGGGCTCGTCTTTATGACGTTTGCGCCCTTGGTTTTAGCGAGCCGGGCGCATTCTTTTTTACGCGGCATCCGCGACCACCCCCTGAAGCGCCCCGTGAGTTAGCGGACGGAACGCGCGGGCTATGTCGCGGGCTGTGCGGTTGCGGGGTACGTGGACGCGGGCGGTGCCGTGGGCGCACGATACGTCGTGGACGCCTGCGCGCATGGCGGTCGCGTCTGCAGCGGCTTTCTTTGCCATGGTTCCCCTCCTATTTCCTTGTGTTCGGTCAGATGGCTTATTTGGCGGTTGGTTCTTTCTTCCTGAAGTCGTCGGGGTCGAGCGCCACGATCCAGCGCCCTCCGATCTTCTGGCAGGAGATGCAGCGTCGCTCCACGCGTCGGCGCATCGCTTTCTGGGTTATCCCCATCACCTCAGCGGCTTCGGCTATCGTGAATATCTCGACGGCCATTTCCGGCTCCCTTCCCGGCTTCGCGGTAGAGGCGCACGGCGATCGTCGCGGCGATGCCCACGATCACGATGCACACGGCCAGAACGACGGCGGCGACGATCGCGGCCAGCGCGCACATGCCGATGGTCTCGATCGTCATGCCGCCACCTCTTCCGCCTCGGGTTCCACGCGCTTGAACAGCTCGCACATGGGGATGGTCGGCCAGAACGTGGCCTGCACGGCGATCGCGCCGGAGATGGGGAACTCGCCGGACTTGCCCGTGATCCACCCGCCGACGCACTCGGACGTCTTTCCCACCACGCGCGCGATGTCCTCGCGCGACACGTTGTCGCGCGTCATCTCGGCGGCGAGGTTGGGGTATACCGGGGGTAGCTTGCGTGCCATCTTCTGCTCCTTTCCTGTCGGTCGAATAGGCGCGAACATGGCGGCTGGAAGAATCTTTCGTGCATGTGAGAGGAGGTGAAACGTGGAAGATTTCAGGGATTACTACTACGGTTTGGCGATCGACGGCGAGCTCAAAGCCGCGCAGGATAGATTGAAGCGCGCGGCAGAAAGCCACGGCATCGACTCCGAGACCATCGAGCTGCTTTTCGACTACGCCGACGAGCTCGTGAACGTCAAGATCGAGGCTCTGCTCGCTTTTCTAGCTGCTCGAGGACGTTTGCCCTCATGTGAGCGCAGTAGCTCTTCACCGACGCCGCAGCATCGTAGGCGCTGTAGCCGTTCTCGTCTTGCATCCTGTCAAAGATGCCGTCTGAGGCGAGCCTCTGCACGCGGCTCGGATGGATGCCGAGCAGCTTGGCGAGCTCGCGGGTCGATAACAGCCCCTCCGGGGCGGTCCGTTCATAGCCCTCTATGTCCTTGAGGACGTCGCGAACCTCGGACGGATCGCCCTCTATCGTTATCTTCATGGGCAGCTCCGTTTCTGCCGCCATGTTCGTGCCTATTCGATTCTCATGGTGCCGAAATTAACTGAATGGGCAATTTCTGTTTTGGAGTATTGACTATTTGGGAGAGAATTGCAAGGGTTTAGAGAAGTATTTTTCCTTTTTGGGAAGAATCCTCCTCCCGCATGTGTATAATTCGGCCTAGAGGAGGTTGAAACCATGAATAATCGCATCCCTGACCTTCTCCGCGAACGAGGCATTAGGGTTTCCGTGTTCGCGAGAAAAACAGGATATACATCGGATGTGTAAAACCCGAGAGAAGGGATGCATATCATGCAGTACATCGTCGAGTTCTACGATTTCGACCGCAGCGAAAACACCATGACCGGCCCGTCGTATGAGCGCACCGAGATTGCCCTCAGCCCGTTGGATGCCGTCATCAGGTGCGCGCAGCTCGCCGATCCGGAAGTCACCGAGATTTCATGCAGCGACGGCGAGGTGATCGCGTCGGCGATGGCGACCGGGTGCTGCGAGTTCGAGTTCCATCTTTACGTGGGCGCCACCGACGTGGCGTTCACCCTTCCAGAGTAGGTGGTCGCCATGGCATTCGGAACCGTCGAAGAACTGCGCGACTTGCTGGACGAGATGGTGGAATGCGGGCTTGGTGAGCTGCCCATCCGTATGGCCCACCAGCAGAACTGGCCGCTGGCTGAGGTCATCGCGACGGCGACGCGGTGCGAGAGCAACGATGGAGCCGACACGATCTGGCTCGCCTGCAACCCGGCGCCACGACATGAGAACCCCTACGCTCCGCGCGAAGCGTGGGAGGGCGAATGGTAGGAGCAGGAAAAAGCCCCCGCCGTGATGGCGGGGGCTTCTTTATTCCCAGAGGTCGAGGACGCCTTGATTATAGGCGCGCTGGATGGCATCGGTGGCCGGCTGGAAGTAGCGGTCGTCGCGCTCGATGCCGATGAACGAGCGCTTCTCGTGCGCACAGGCCACGCCCGTGGAGCCTGACCCCATGAAGGGGTCGAGCACCACGCCGCCGGGCCTGCAGCTCACCCGGATGATGCGGGCGAGTATGCCGTCGGGCTTCTGGCATATGTGGATGCGATCGGAGCCGGAGAGCGTGTTGATGCGCCAGACGTTGCTGTGCTCCGGATCGCAGCGGTGGTAGTTGCGCATTTCCTCGTAGGACTGGCGCTTCGCTTCGTACCCCTCCCTCATGGCTTCGTAGCTTTCGCGCATCGTGTCGTAGCTGCGGCGCAGGGCGTCGTATCCTCCTGCGGCGGACTGGTCTGTGAGCGACCCCCCCCGTGAGGTTTTTTCACGATGTCGAGCAGGGGCGTCGCGTCGAAGCCCAGCGGCTCGAACGCCGCCTGCCAGACCGCTTCGGTGGGTATCGCGAATTGCGAATCCTTGAAGTAGTGCCGGAACATGGCGCCGCTCTTGCCGGTCGCCTGCCGGTACCTCTCCACCACGTCCTCCTCGGTTATCCCGAGGCGGTCGAGCTCGGCGTAGTACCAGTCCTTTATCGGCCGGTAGCATTCCGGGTTCGAGTTGATGCGGTCCAGCCCGGTGTGCTTCCATGCGCTGTCCGCGTCCTTCGGCGCGTTGAAGAAGTGCATGCAGTACTCGCACACGTTGAACCACGATCGGGGAGCCGTGTCGGAGTCGGGGTCGCGGTTCTTCCACGACTGGGCGTGGTACTGCCCCTTGTCCCAAACGCAGAACGACATGAGCGCGAAGTTGGTGCGCTGCTCCATCGCCACCAGCAGGCGCGCTATCTGGGGCATGTCGTTGTGCCATATGTAGAGCACCCCGTTCGGCTTCAGGACGCGCTGAGCCTCCAGCAGCCACTCGATCATCCAGTCGATATAGCCTGCGCCGAGGTTATCCCACTCCTCGCCCCGCACCTTGATGTTGTAAGGCGGATCGGCGAGCACGAGGTCCACCGATGCGTCGGGAAGAGTGCGCATGATCTCGATGCAGTCCCCCTGCATCGTCTGAAAAGTCGGTTCCATGATCCCTCCGTAGAACGCAGAAGGGCCGCCCCGAAGGGCGGCCCCTGAATTGCAAATACGCCACGAGCGCTAAACCTTGATGAGGTAGTCGTCGACCTCCGGTTTGCCAGTCGCGCGGCCCACGGCCACATAGCGCACGTTGCCCTCGTAGGTGGTGAAGCGGCCCCACACCCAGCCGTTTGCGATCTGGTACCAGTTGTCAAGATTGCGCGTATCCCCCTTGTTCATGGAGCCGGTGATGGCGCCATTGAGGCTGGGGGCCTTACGGATGCGCAGGCCATCGACGGTACTGCGGTATGTGCCGCCGAAGCTCTCCGAATTGCTCGGTGTCGTCGCAGGCTTGGACGGAACCACGCCGGCTTCGGCGTTGATGTAGTCCTGCACTTGGTCGTACAGGTGCCCCCAGCCGCGAGCGGTCATGTTGGCGATGCGCGTGGCTCGGCCGTTGCCGAAGTCGCCTTTCTTCATCATGGCCGCCAGCTCGGCGATGCTCGGAGTCTGATCGGCTGGCGCGGACGGAGGGTTGTTGTCGGTCGCGTCACCGCCGTCGAGGACCGCGTTCACCTCGTTGGCGAGCTGGGTCATCTTTGCCTTGAGGTAGGGACCGGGGCAGTTGGTGGCCGCGAACATCTCGTGCATGGTGAGCGATCCGTTCTTGTCGCCAGTGAAGTGCAGGCCGCTGCGGCCGTCCGCCCGCTTGATGCCGGGATCGCGGCGGCAGATGTCCACGCACAGGTTCACCAGCGAGTTCCATGCGGCAGTGCCCACGAGCCAATCGCCGCCGGCGACACTGTTGGAGACCTCGATGGTCACAGCGCGCTGATCGTTCCAGTTGGAGCTTGAGGTCCATGCGCGCTTGTGCTCCTCGACGTACATGCCGACGCGTCCGTCGTTTCCGATGCCGTAGTTGCTCGAAGCCTGACGGGACGACGGGGCGAAGATGCTGCCGCATGTCTCGACGGACAGTACGCCGGCCATATGATGCGGCGTGATCTTGCTGATGCCCTGCGTGCGCTGTCCTGAGTTGTTGGGTGAGAGCGCGGTGTAGGTTACCAGCGAAGAGTTACTCATCGTCATCGTCCCCTTTCTGGTTGGTCAACTCGGTCCAGGTGTCCTCGTTGGCGTACTGCCCGTGCGGAACCTCGATCTTGTCCTCGTCGGGGATGCTGATTCCGTTGGTGGTCATTTCTTCCTCCTTACTCCTCCCAGTAAGATGGCGGGAGGCTCTCGTCCACGTAGTACATATCGCCCAGTCGGTAGCTGCCCACACCGGATTCGCGCGCCCATTCCTTCTCCTGCTCGGTCATGAGCGGTGTGTCGTCAGGGACGGGCAGCCGTTCGGGCATGTCAACGCGGCCGGATGGCTGCGCCGCCGCAATGGTCAGCGCGAGCGTTGCGGCGGCGTAGCAGGTCAAGATGAGCAGCGCGGCGAGCGCCCTACGCATCCTTGCGGACGTTTTTCGCGGCCTCGTCGGCCTTGTCCTTCATGGACTGCCCCTTTGCGATTACCAGCGGGTCGTCGCTGTCCTTGGCGATGCCCTGCAGGGCGTCGAGCCATCCGCAGGTGATGCCCACGGACTTGAATGCCGAGTAGGCGAGCTGCACGGCGCCGATGGCGGCCACGATGCAGGTGATCCACGCGATGGGGTCCGCCGGGATTCCGGACACGAACGCCGTGACGACGCCGGCCAGAACCGACACGCCGATGGCGATCCAGCGGGCCTTGTTGCCCGTCAGCGTCTTGTTCTTGATGAGCGCCACGGCATACGGCACCACCAGTGCCGTGATGAGCAGCGCGATGGCCTCTATTCCGTTCATT
>CANPHS010000045.1 GCA_947573925.1 uncultured Enterorhabdus sp.
CCTACCGCGAGCGCTCCTTGATGGCGCGGTCGATCTCGCGCTTGGCGTCGCGCTCCTTCATGGAGGCCCGCTTGTCGTAGAGCTTCTTGCCCCGGGCCAGGGCCAGCTCCACCTTCACCAGGCCGTTCTCCTTGAAGTACATCTTCAGGGGCACGAGCGCCAGCCCCTTCTCGGCCACCTTCGCGTCCAGGTAGCGGATCTGCTTCTTGTGCAGCAACAGCTTCCGCTTGCGGTCGGGGTTCGGGTTGAAGATGCTGCCGTTGGAGTAGGGCGAGATGTGCACGTTGTTCAGCCACACTTCCCCGTTGCGGATCAGCGCGAAGCAGTCGGTGAGCTGGCAGTTGTTCTCCCGCAGCGAGCGCACCTCCGTGCCCGTGAGCTCGATGCCCGCCTCGAAGGTCTCCACGATCTCGTAGTCGTGCAAAGCCCGGCGGTTCTTGGCGATGGTCTTCTCCTGGCGCTGCTCGTTCACGGCTAGCGCTCCTCGGCAGCGTCGGCGGCCTCGGCATCGGCGTCGTCCGGGCCGTCGCTCACGCCGCCCAGGCCCGGCACAAAGCTCGCGTCGGCGGAAAGGTCGGCGGCGAAGCGGGCGATGAGGCGCACCGTGGCGTCCAGGTCGGCCAGGGCCACCACTTCCGTGGGCGTGTGCATGTAGCGCAGCGGCACCGAGACGAGGCCCGTGGGAATGCCGGCGCGGGTCACCTGGATGGCCCGGGCGTCGGTGCCGGTCACGGACGGCTCGGCCTCCAGCTGGTACGGGATGCCCTCGGCCTCGGCGGCGGCCACCAGGCGTTCGAACACCACGGGGTTGATGTTCGGCCCCCGGGCGATGACCGGGCCGGCCCCGCAGACGATCTTGCCGTACTTGGTCTTGTCGATGCCCGGGTAGTCCGTGGCGTGGGTCACGTCGAAGGCCAGGGCCACATCCGGGTTCACCGCATGGGCGGAAGTCATGGCGCCGCGGGTGCCGATCTCCTCCTGGGTGGTGGCCACGGCAATGAAGTCGCCCGCCGCACGGCCCGCCTCCGCCAGCTTCTCCATGACCCGGCAGGCCACCCACACGCCGCACTTGTCGTCGAAGCACTTGGACACGGCCATGCCGTCGCCGAAGCGCTCGAAGCCCACCCCGAAGGTGATGGGGTCGCCCACCCGCACGAGTTTCTTCACCCGCTTGGGCTTCATACCCAAATCGATGACCAGGCCCGACAGCGGCGTCACGTTCTTGCGCTCATCCGGCTCGATGAGGTGGATGGGCTTGCGGCCCACGATGCCGCGCAGGGAACCTGCGGCCGTGTGCACGTCCACCCGCATGCCGGGCAGGATGGCCGCGTCCACCCCGCCCAGGGAGGCCACCGAGAGGAAGCCCTCGTCGGAGATGTAGGTGACCATGAGGCCGATCTCGTCCATGTGGGCCGCGAGCATGAGCGACGGCGCGGCCGGATCGGTGCCTTCGAGCACTGCGGCCACGCTGCCCATGGTGTCGGTGGAAATCTCGTCGGCCACGCAGGCCAAACGCTCGCGCACGAGAGCCGCCACCGGCTCCTCGAACCCGGTTGGCGAGGGGGTCTCCACCAGCTGCTTCAAGAACTTCACGTGCTTCTTCTTCATAGGGTTGCTCCTTCGGTGATCCTACCAATAGCCCTTGGAGTGCTTCCGCTTGCGCTCCGGCTTGGGCGGGCGGAAATCCAGGGCCAGCTGGCCGTCGGTGGTCTTCTCTTGCTTCTCGGCCGGGGCCGCGTCGCGCCGCTCCACCTTCTCGATGGTCCACGACACCGCGCCGGCCCCGAACAGCTCCAGCATCTTCAACCGCGCGTCGTGGGCATTGGCCTTGGTGCCGGCCCGAGCGTCGCTCTCGAACTCGAACAGCCCCCGCTCCCGCTCATGGGAGCCCTTGGGCGATTGGTAATGGGCAACATAGGTCTGCATAAACGCGCGGTCCTTCCGTCTCTTGGGCTCGCGAGCCATTCTAGCACGACGGCCCGGGGCCTTCCGCTCCATTGCGGCCAACAACAAGAAAGCGGACCGGAATACCCGATCCGCTTTGGAAGCCTGGAGCCGGTGACAGGAATCGAACCCGCAACCCACTGATTACAAATCAGTTGCTCTACCGTTGAGCCACACCGGCTGAACTGGGGTTTTACCCCATTCAAGACCGAAATCGCGGAACAAATTGGAACATCGCACATCCCGATCCGAACTTCGGCGACGATGAGTATAGCATAGGTTGCCTTCCCCCTTCGCCGCCGGCCAACTCAAAAACTACTCCTTGGCGCCCCACTGCTCGTAGTAGGCGTCGATGGAGGCGGCGATGCCGTCGTCGATGACCACGCGGCCGGCCACCTCGCGGTTGTGCAGGAAGTCGCGCACCTCGGCCATGGACACGATGGAGGCCACGGGGAAGCCGTACTTCTCCTGGATCTCCTTCTGGGCCGTGGTGACGCCGCCCTTCCCCACCTCCATGCGGTTCAGGGACACGATGAGCCCCTGGACGGCCACGTTGGCCGCGCCGGTGACGATGGGGTAGGTCTCGTCGATGGACTTGCCCGAGGTGGTCACGTCCTCCACCATGATGACGCGGTCGCCGTCGGCAAGCTCCGCGCCGAGGAGGTTGCCCGCGTCGGCCCCGTGGTCCTTCACTTCCTTGCGGTTGCAGCAGTACTTCACTTCCTTGCCGTACAGCTCCTGGATGGCCATGGCCGTGACCACGGCCAGCGGGATACCCTTGTAGGCGGGCCCGAACACCACGTCGAAGTCGAGCCCGAAGTTCTCGTTGATGGCCTGGGCGTAGTAGAGGCCGAGGCGGTGCAGCTGCTCGCCGGTCACGTAGGCCCCCGCGTTCATGAAGAACGGCGACTTGCGCCCACTCTTCAACGTGAAGTCG
Source organism: uncultured Enterorhabdus sp. (assembly GCA_947573925.1). Taxonomy (GTDB): domain Bacteria; phylum Actinomycetota; class Coriobacteriia; order Coriobacteriales; family Eggerthellaceae; genus Adlercreutzia. Next base: position 2,882 of record CANPHS010000045.1, read on the forward strand.
CCGAACTTCAGCACGTCGCTTTCCACCATGAACTCGATGAACTCGCGCTTGTAAGCCTCCATAGCCGCCCTTTCACTTGGTGAGGGACCCCTCAAGTTTGCGTTGGAACCATGATACCCGAATTTACGGGGATTCCCCTCTCACTCAAACGAATTGCCCTTCCAAAAAACTCAAAATCAAGGAACATTTGTACTGGTATTAAGCGAACATTTGTTTTATAATGCAAGAAAACGAGAGACAGGAGGATCAACTATGAAAAGTGAAGAGATCAAACGCCGTGCCCTTACCCTGGATGACTGCATGCACGTCACAGAAGATGGTGTAGAGTTCTGGTACGCACGAGAAATCAAAGAGGTATTCGGCTACACCGAATGGCGTAATTTCGAAAGTGCTATTAAAAAGGCGATGATCTCTGCCGAAGGCACCAAAACACCTGTTGAATCCCAATTTGTTGGCCTCAACAAATTGGTAGAGGGAAATGGAGTGGCTCCTCGTTCCATCAAGGATTACATGCTCACCCGCTACGCCTGTTACCTCATCACCCAGAATGGCGATCCACGCAAAGAGGAAATTGCCTTCGCCCAAAGCTACTTCGCCCTGCAAACCCGCAAGCAGGAGCTTATCGAAGAGCGCATGGAGGCTATTTCCCGCATCGCCGCCCGCGATGGGCTCTCCGAAGCGGAAAAGCTCTTCTCCGCTAATATGTACGAGCACGGAGTCACGAGCGAGGGCATCGGACGCGTGCGCTCGAAGGGCGACCGAGCCCTGTTCGGCGGCATCACTACCACCGGAATGAAGAAACGTCTCGGTGTTACCTCCGGCCCGCTGGCCGACCATCTTCCCGGCGTCACCATTGCCGCTAAACAATTGGCCACCGAGATCACCAACCACAACATGATCGAGAACGATCTTCAAGGTGAAAGCCCCATCACCGCTGAGCATGTGCAGAACAACGAAAGCGTTCGCAGCCTTCTTGCCGACCGCGGTATCAATCCCGAAGAACTGCCGGCCGAAGAAGACGTGAAGAAGCTGCGCCGTAAAGTAACGCGCGACGAAAAGGAACTGGAAGCAGGATCGAAGGGATTTGCACGGTAAACCGCCCCACAACGTGCACGGGCAAGCATTCGGATGCTCTGGCGTTGCCCGATTAGTCGTCATGAGATTAACCAGGCAACGCCTCTTAATGCACTCCACGGTAAGCCTATATCGCAGCATCCCTCGTCTGTGCACGAGCAATCAGTTTCTGCATGCGATTTTTCCTAAACCGAAGAAAGGCTTCAATATACTCGAGCCCTCCGACGCATTCCGGCCACTCGAATTCGCTCGTGCCCCATCCCCCCAGAGACTCGGAAGGCACCGAGAACCCGGGCGGGAATAAATTGCAGCAGCCACTATAGAGCTCTGCTGCACGACGAAGTATCAAGTTGCGAATCCAGGGGTTGAAATCAGTGGGAAGAAGCAAGCTTGCAGGAACATAGGCGGTGTTGGAGGGGCAGGTGTACAGACCGGGCACTACCCGAACTTGTACTGCGTCATCCACCACGAGGTCTTCCGCCATGCGATTCTTGTGCTCCTTGTGGTCAGCCAAATGGGCCAGTCGGTAGCCCTCGGGGCCAAACTTGGAAAACTGGGCGTTACGGAAAACGAAGGACCACAGCTGCTTCGGATAATCATTGTCGTCCAGGGACAGAACATCTCGCGGAGCTTCCAGACCTCCGTCCACCTTACGGTATTGCGCAATTTCCTTGCTTCCCGCATAGCGGCGAACACCGGGGAAGGCGCAAGGCGATCCATCCCACAAGTAGAGAGAGGGATCCACACCGCACGATGCCAGAGCACCATACCACTCAAAACGATGAGCTTCGTTATCTCGCACGACTGCCTCAACGATTCTCGGCGACAGAAACCGTATGTAGCGAGCGAGAACGCGAGCAAGACGCCAGCTGTCGCCCAAATCGGGTTGAGGCCATTCCGGCCAGGGGAATGTCGTCGGGATGCGCTTTTGCCGTACTGATCTTTTCGAAACCAGCGAGCCGTCTCGACAGTCTCCCGACCGTCGCTCCCTCGCAACACCATTGCGAAAATCACCGTAGAGCTTCACCGCATTGCGCAGCGTAGCCGTGCCATTGCGTATATTTCCATCTATGGGAACACGATGACGAGGAGGATTCCCCAGCCTCTCGTCACTCACCGAGTAAGTGAGCCGGCTCAGAAGCGACTTAAGACCGTCTTGCTCGAAGGCCGTATCCAAATTGCCCTCGAAAGATTCCACGCGCAGGCAATTGCTCACTCGCGATCGACACGTGCGCTCGTCGTATTCCACCTCATAACGCAAATACTGCCAGAATTCGTCTTTTCGCATGGCGGCTCCTCACATCACTTCATTCAACCATAACGGTTGAGCCTCCAAAACGCGCATGATGCGCTCGTTTATCTCCAGAACAGATCGACGACCCTTCTTGAACGCCACTCCTACATAAAACACTTCGTGACGCTTTGCCGTGAAAGCAGCCGAAAGACCCGCAGGACCTAAAAGCATTTCGCCCGCAAACCCCCGGATGGCCGCGCTTGCCATGCCTACTTTCCCATCTTGAGCGATAAGCTTATAGAATTCAACGGTTGCGCTGTCAAGCTTCGTGACAGTTTTGAATCCACTCATAAGAGAAACCACGCCAAAGGACGCAACAACATTGCAATTTTTGAATTCTCCCTCAACAACGATATTTCGTGCTCGCATGATTTCCCTTTTCGGCTCCAAGGAAACACAGTTTCTCACAATCTGGTATCCATCACATTAGCTGACAGCTAACATACGCCAGAAACGGTCGACATAACACTGTCGAAACCCCTGCTCAAGATCTATTTGTTGGCGTCAACAAATTGGTCGCCGCCCGCTCGTCGTCGTTGCCGCCGACAATGCCCTCCATCCCCGTTGTCATCGCAAGCGACCCGCAACGGTGAGTTGCTTGACAAGCGAACATTTATTCGGGTAGTATAGCGTACATTCATTCGGGCGAACAAGTGTCCTTTATTGAAGGGCCGCGATCGTGGAAGGAGGTGGCCGGGTGAACGTCGTGGAGAAGTTGGAGATTCTGGCCGACGCGGCGAAGTACGATGTGGCCTGCACCTCCTCCGGGGTGCAGCGCGAGGGGAAGCGCGGGCAGCTCGGGGCGGCGCGGCAGGCGGGGTGCTGCCATTCGTTCACGCCGGACGGGCGTTGCGTCACGCTGCTGAAGGTGCTCATGACCAACGTGTGCGTCTACGACTGCTGCTACTGCGTGAACCGGAAGAGCAACGGCGAGATGCGCCGGGCCGCCTTCACGCCGCGGGAGCTGGCCGACCTCACCATCGGGTTCTACCGCCGCAACTACATCGAGGGGCTGTTTTTGTCCTCGGGTGTGACCGGCAGCCCTGATGCCACCTGCGAGTCCATGGTGGAGGCCCTGCGCATCCTGCGGGAGGAGTACGGCTTCCGCGGCTACATCCACGCCAAAGCCATACCCGGGGCCTCGGTGGAGCTGCTCGATGCGCTGGGACGGCTGGCCGACCGCCTGTCCGTGAACCTGGAGCTGCCGAGCGGCCAGAGCCTGGGGCTTCTGGCGCCGGACAAGTCGCGCCATTCCATTTTGGCTCCCATGCGCCACATCCACGACTCCATCGCCGAGGACGCGGAATCCCGCTCGCTCGCCCGCAAACGCACCACGGTATACATGACGAAGAAGCCCGCGCGGAAGGCCCAGGCCTTCGCCCCGGCGGGGCAGTCTACCCAGATGATCATCGGCGCCACCCCGGAAAGCGACTTCCAAATTCTGAACCTGTCGGCGTCGCTGTACACCCAGCTGTCGCTGAAGCGCGTGTTCTTCAGCGCGTATTTGCCCGCCGTGGCCCATCCCCTCCTGCCCGCCACCGATGCCGTGCAGCTGAATCGCGAACACCGCCTGTACCAGGCCGACTGGCTCATGCGCTTCTACGGGTTCGACGTCTCGGAGATCATCGACGAGGCCAATCCGTTTTTGGAGCCCGACGTGGACCCGAAGGCCAACTGGGCCCTGAACCATCTGGACTTCTTCCCCGTGGAGGTGAACACCGCCCCCTTGGAGGCGCTCTTGCGGGTGCCGGGCATCGGCGTGCGCGGGGCGAAGCTCATCCTGCGGGCGCGGCGGCAGTCCACCCTGGGCGAGATGGAGCTGCGCAAGCTCGGCATCGCCTACAAGCGGGCCCGCTACTTCATCACCATGAACGGCGCCTGGGGCGGCAGCGGGGTCGATTTCTCCCGCGACGCCCTGCACGCCCGGCTGGCCGCCCCCATTCCCGGCGGCCGCCACGGCCGCCGGGCCGACAAGACGGCCCCGGGTCAGATGAGCCTGTTCGAGTCGGCAACAGAGGCGGCCCTGCCCGGCACCGGCGCCCCCGCCGCCCTGCCCGAGGCCTCGGCCGCGAACCGCGCGGCCCTCGACGCGGCCTTCGCCGCCCAGCGGGCGGCCCTGGAGGCGGCATCCCCGGCGAAACCGCAGCCGATCGCGGCCCGCGCCCACAACCGCGCGACGGCCCAGCCCGCAGCCTAGGGGCACGCCATGGACACGCGCCGCTCAACCCTCGCCCCAAGCGCCGGCTTGACCGCCCCCGCGGCACCGACCGGCAGTCCCTCCGTTGCCGCCGACATCTACGACGAGGTGGCCTACGCCTACGACGGCACCCTCGAGGGGCTGCTCTCGGCCATCTTCGCCTCCTACGAACGCCGCGAGAGGCCCACCGACGTGGAGCCGGAGAGCCGCCTGCAACTGCGCCTCGGCCAGCGGCTGGCCCGCATCGAGACGAACCCGTCCCACGCCGCCCGGGTGCTCGCCGGGGTGCGCCGCCAATGCGGTTGGCAGGCCGAATTAGCCCTGAAGCGGGCCGCCTGCTCCGACGAGCCCGACGCCGGCACCGCCGCCTACCGCTTCGTGCGCTATGCCGTCGACGAGCAGAAGCGCCGCGACTGCGAGCACTGCCGCAAGCGCCTCGCCTGCAAGGGGCGGGGCGGCGTGGGGCCGTGCCCGCGGCGCCGGGGCCGGGCCTTCTCCGACATCACCCATCCGGCCGTGGAGCGGCTCTTCCGCATCTCCTGCTCGGTCAGCCAGGAGTGCGAGCATATGCGCCAGTTCGTGCGCTTTCAACACCTGCGGGGGGAAGGGGGCGACCTGTGGTTTTCGCGGGTGAACCCCAAGGCGTCGGTGGTGCCGCTTGTCATGGGCCACTTCGTCGAGCGCATGAGCGACGCCCCCTTCATCATCTACGACGAGGTGCACGAGGTGGCCGGAGTGTACGACGGCGGCGACTGGTACCTGGTGGCCACGGCCGGCCAGGGCGACCTGCAACAGGCCCTTCCCGCCCCCGGTGCCGATGAGGCCCTCATGGGCGAGGCCTGGCGCACCTTCTACCGCAGCGTGGCCATCGACGCCCGCTACAACCCCGAGCTGCGCCGCCAGTTCATGCCCAAGCGCTTCTGGAAGAACCTCACCGAAATGCAGGAAGCCCCGCACGGCCTCGTGCGGGGCTCGTAGCCTCATTCCTACAGGCTGAACACCAGCTCGCTTGCGGGGGCGGTCAGTTTGCCGGGCACCGGGCGCTCGCACTCGTAGGCGATGCCGACGGCCGGCCCCACGTGCACGCCGATGACGGGGCTCACGGGCAGCACCTCCACCGCACGGCCCACTACCGGCTCGATGGCCTCGGCGGCCCACTTCACCGCCGGCGCCGCCGAGCCGATGTAGTGCACCACCACGCGTTTGAGCCCGCAGGCCTCCACGTCCTCGCGGAACACGTCCACCATGCGGGCCAGGGTCTTCTTCCAGGTGCGCACCTTCGCCAGCGTCGCCGTCTCCCAGTCGGCCACGGTGAGCACGGGGGAAATCTGCAACAGGCCGCCGAGCAGGGCCGAGGCGCCCCCGATGCGGCCGCCGGCCTTCAGAAACGCCAGGCTCTCCGGGGCGAAGATGAAGCGGGAGCAGGTGACGGCCGTCGCGGCGGCCTCAGCACAGGCGTCCAGATCGCGCCCCGCGTCCCGCGCGTCGCAGGCGTCCAGCACCGCGAACATCTCGTCGCCGCAGTTCGATGTGGAGTCCACCAGCGTGCAGCGGAAGTGCTCGTAGCGCTCCTTGCAGGCCCGGGCCGCGCGGACGGCCCCCTCGAAGGTGCCCGACATCTTCGTCGACATGAAAATGCCCAGCACCTCGTCTTTAGCCTCGGCCGCACGCTCGAACAGCGTCTCCAGCCGGTGCTGGGAGGGCTGGCTGGAAGTGGGCGGGTTGTCGATCATGTCGGCGATGTCCTCGTAGAAGCCGTCCACGTCCATGGCGGTCTCCTCGTATTCGCGGCCATCGCGGTTCACGTACAGCGAGACCACGTCGATATCGCGCTCGCGCACCACCTCGGCGGGAATGGAGGCGACAGAATCGGTGACGATCTTGACCACGGGGAATCCTTTCCGATAACGGGCCGGCTCGACGCGGCCCCGGCGTTGCCACGGCGGCGCCCGCGGGCCGCCCCGGCTGTTCACCTGCTATCCTACACCACGGGCGCGGCCCGCGGCGCCCGGCAACGCAAAGTCTCCGCAACGGGAGCGCAACGCCTCCGCTGCCAGGGCGCAACCTCACAGGCGACGGATGACCCGCTTACACCCCCGTGAAGTCGAAGGCCGGGATGAAGCTCTCCTCGGCCGCCCCGCCCTCCTGCCAGAAGTAATCTTCCACACCCAGACCGTCGGCGAAGTCGAGCAGGCGCTCATATTCCTCCTCGGGCACGGTAGCTGCCAACTCCGGCATCGCGGCCAGGGCCCGGGCGGCCCGGTCGTTGCCGGCGGCCGCCTCGCGGGCGAGCACCGGCGTGTACTGGTTCATGAGCGAGAGCCGGATGTCGCCGCCGAAGCGCTCGTGGAGCAGGCGCACCACGGCCTTGGAGTTCTCCAGGGCGCCGGGCAGCATGAGGTGGCGCCCCACCACGCCGCGCACCAGGCGCTCCTGCCCGCGGTACTCGTCGCAGGTCCACCGACCGCACGCCTCCACCATAGCCGAGAGCGCCGCCAGGGCCGCCTCCGGGTAGTCGGGCGCATGGGAGTAGCGCCGGGCCAGTTCGCCGTCGGCGTACTTGAAGTCGGTGAGGTAAGCGTCCACGAAACCGACGTTGGCCCGCACCGCCCCCACGGTCTCGTAGCCGCTCGTGTTCCACAGCACCGGCAGCGCCATGCCGGCATCCCGTGCCAAGGTCACCGCCGCGCGAATCTGCGGCGCGTAGTGGGTGGGGGTCACGCAATTGATGTTCAGGGCCCCGGCCGCCTCGAGCTCCCCCATGATGGCTGCGAGGCGCTCGACGAAAATCTCGCGCCCCCCGTCGCCATGGGCGATGCCCCAGTTCTGGCAGTACACGCAACCGAGCGGGCAGTGGGCGAAGAAGATGGTGCCGCTGCCGTCCTCGCCGGAAATCGGGGGCTCTTCCCAGAAGTGCAGGGCCGCCCGCGACACCATGAGCCGCCCGTCGGCCCCGCACGCCCCGCGCTCCCCCGCCGCCCGGTTCGCCCCGCACCCGCGGGGACACAGGTCGCAGGACGGTATCTCCACAGCGCAACTCACACGATCCCCCAATTCAACCGGTATATTCCCTACGCCACCGAAGCATGGCCGAGCGTAGAGGAGACAGCGGGTGTTCCAACCGAGCGAGTTCCGCAGCGAACGGGACAGTCCGGCGGACTGTCCCGCCGAGCGAGGACTGTCTGAGCGAATTGGAATACCCGGTGGCTCCAGTCCGAGGAGATTCGCGGCGAGACATTAGTTGGCCGAGTAGTCGAAGTCGTCAAAGCCGGCATCGTCCCAGTCGTCGTCGACGCGGTCCCAGTCCTCGTCGTCGTGGTCGTGATCGTGGTCGTGGCCGCCGCCGTAGGCGGCCGCGGCCCGGGTCCAGTCGAGGCCCGCCTCGGCCCCGGCAGCCTCGTCGCGGTACACGAGTGCCAGCGCCGCCGGCGCCATGTCGGCGCCGCCGATCACGGCGAGCAGCTCCAGCAGGTGCATGGCGGCCTCCACGCCGGGCAGGATCACCTCGGCGTCGTCGGCGGCCATGAGGGCTGCGGACAGCTCGGCCAGAAGCATCTCGGCCGTGTAGTCGCCGGTGAAGCGCTTCTGCTGCACGGCGCGGACCACCGGGTCGGCGCTCACGGTGCAGAACAGCGGCACCTGGTCGGCGTCGAGCGCCCCCACGGTGCGGGCGGCCGCGTCGTCCAGGGCCGTCCCCTCGATGGCGGCCACCAGGTCGGCGGCCAGAGACAGGGTGTGGGTGTTGCGCATGAGCTGGGCGCGGCCCGGGGCCCCCACCTCCACCACTTCGCCGAAGATGGCGCCCAGCAAAGCGCGTACCTCGTCGGCGAGCTCGGCCTCCGAGGCCACCGGCCCCAGCAGGTTCTCCCGGGCGAAGGCGTCCTCGGCCACGAGCGACCGCACCGTCACGGGGGCTTCCACCATGACCAGGTCGTTCACGCAGGCCACGGCGTTGATCTCCCGGGCGAAGTTCGGCGTGGCCGCCGACAGGTCCACGAGCACCGTGCCCGGGGTCGCGAAGGTCACGAGCCCCTCGTCGCCGAAGTACAGATCCTCCAGGGCCGAGGCCGAGGTGCAGAAGGTGAGCACGATGTCGGCCGAGGCGGTGTCGGTGGCGCGGGCGAAGCCGGCGTCGGCCAGGCGGCCCTCCACGGCGGCGATGAACGTGGGAGCCCCCACGTAGGCGTAGCTTGCGGCCATTACTTCTCTCCCTTCACCTTGCGGGCGATACGGTCGGCCACGGACAGGTTGTCGCGCTTGTCCTGGCCCCAGAACACCACGGCCAGCATCTCGGGCCCCACGTGGCTGCCGATGACGGGCCCGATGCTGCACTCCAGCACCAGCAGGTTCGGGTCCTCCTTCAGCAGCAGATCCTTCAGGCGCCCGGCGTCCTTCGGGCAGTCGGCATGGCCGATGACGGCGGCCCGGCCGGGGCCGGCGGGGTCCACGTTCTTCTTGTAGTACTCCACCAGCTGCTTGATGCCCTTCTTGCGGCCCCGGGCCACGCCCACCAGGGTGAGCTTACCGTCCACCCCGATGTTCAGCAGCGGCTTCACGTCCAGGGCGGCGCCGGCCACGGCCACCGAGGCCGGGATGCGGCCGCCGCGGCGCAAGGCCCCCAGGTCGTCCACCATGAACTCCTCGTTCACGAAGTAGCGGGCCTCCTCGGCCCAGGCGGCCAGCTCGGCGGCGGTCATGCCCTTCTCGTGCTGCACGAGGGCGCCGTAGACGAGCAGGCCCTCGGCCACCGAGGCCAGATGGGTGTCCACCAAATGCAGCTCGAAATCGGGGAACTCGGCCCGCACCTGGTCGGCCACCACGCAGGCGGCGTCGACGGTGGCCGACAGCCCGCTGGAGAACGCCAGGTACACGCAGGGGGCGCCCTCCTTCGCCGCGGCAGTGAAGGTGTCGGTCAGCGTCTGCAGGGTCACCTGGGCCGTGGTGGGCTCCGAGCCCTTCCGCATGGCGTTGTAGAAGTCCGCGGCCGTGGACGTCTCGAACAGGTCGTCCTCGAAGGTGCCCCCGTCCATCATGTAGGGGAACTTCATCAGGGTGACGCCCGGCCGCTCGATGAGACGGGCGGGCAGATCGCAGCAGGAATCCACGATCAGGTGGCATGCGGCCATGAAAGCCCCTTTCCGGCGGCTGGCGGCCGCCCTCTCGCAAAACGCCGCCGGAGCCCGCGGCCCCGGCAGCGCCCGTAACCTTACTCGATGCCGCGCAGCGCGGCCACGAGCGCCCGTCGCCGGTCGCTCAGCCCCGCTTCCAGGCCCACGGGGTAGGTGTGGGGGTTCAACATGCGCAGCTGGGTCTCGTCCAGCGTATCCAATCCGGCGCGGGCCCGCTCCTGGGCCGCCATGGCGTTGCGGAACTGAGGGGCGAGCACCACCTTCCCGCCACGGGCCAGCGGCGCCAGAAGGGTCTCGTAGCGCAGGCCCGCCAGCTTCTTCTGGCGCAGGTCGTCCATGGGGTCCACGATGATCTCGCGCCCGTCCGGCTCGAAGTTCACGTCGAACACCATGTCGCCGGCCACGGTGCCGTCGGCGTGGTAGTAGCGCCGCACGTCCAGCACACCGGGGGTGGTGAGCTTCGCCGCCGACTCGGATATCTTCAACCGCGCCTCCCAGGGCGCATCGGGCCCGGGCCGCACGGCGGACAGCTTGTACACGCCGCCCAAGGTGGGCTGGTCGTAGGCGCTCGCCAGCTTCGTGCCCACGCCGAAGGAGGTCACGCTCGCCCCCTCGTCCAGCATGGACTGGATGGTGTACTCGTCCAAATCGTTCGAGAGCACGATGCCGCAGTCTTCAAGGCCCGCCTCGTCCAGCAGGCGCCGGGCCATCTTCGAGAGCCACGAGAGGTCCCCCGAGTCGATGCGGATGCCGGCGAGCCGCTCGCCGCGCCCGCGCATCTCCAGGCCCACGGTGATGGCGTTTTTCACGCCCTGCTCCACGTCGTAGGTGTCCACCAGAAGCACGCAGTTCTTCGGGAAGATGCGGGCGTACTCGCGGAAGGCCGTGAGCTCATCGTCGAAGGACATCACCCAGGAATGGGCGTGGGTGCCCGACACGGGCACGTCGAAGAGCTTGCCGGCCAGAACGTTCGCCACCGACGCGCAGCCGCCCACCACCGCCGCCCGGCTCGCCCACACGCCGCCCAGCCCCTGGGCCCGGCGCAGGCCGAACTCGGCCACAGGGCGCCCCTTGGCGGCGCGGCAGACCCGGGCCGCCTTGGTGGCGATGAGCGTTTGGAAGTTCACCATGTTCAGCAGGGCCGTCTCCAGAAGCTGGCACTGCATGATGGGGCCGTTCACCCGCACGATGGGCTCGTGGGGGAACACGACGGTGCCCTCGGGCACCGCGTCGATGTCCACGGTCAGGCGCAGGTCGGCCAGGTAGTCCAGAAACGCCGGCTCGAACAGGGCCCCGCCGCCCGGGGCCTCAAGGCCGGCCAGGTAGGCGATGTCGTCTTCCCCGAAGCGGAACGACTCCACCATGTCGGCCAGCTGGGCCATGCCGCAGGCCACCGCGTAGCCCCCCTTGAAGGGGTAGTCGCGGAAGTACATGGTGAAGGAGGCCTCTTCGTCGGTCTTGCCCGCGTCCCAGTAGCCCTGGGCCATGGTGATCTGGTACAGGTCGGTCAGAAGCGCGTAATCCACGTCCATTTACTCGGCTCCTCCCTGGGCGGACGGGGCGCTCGCGCCGCCGTCGCCCTTCGGTTTGCGGCTGCGACGGCGCCGACGGGGCTTGGGAGCGCCCTCGCCCTCGGGCGGCCTGCTTGCCGCTCCGTCGCTGCGGCCGCCCGCGAGCCCCGAGGACTTCTGGCCCGGCCGGGCGCCCTGGCGCCGTTCCCCCTTGGGAGCACCCGCGCCCTTGCCGCCCGGGCCCTTGGAGCCCTGGCCGCCCTTGGCGTTCCGGCCGCGACCCGCGCCCGAACCCTGGGCCGGGGCCGCGCCGTCCTTGGGCCGCCGGGCGCGCTTCGGCTTGGCCGCGCCGCCCTCGGCGCCCTCGCCCCGGGAGGTGGACACGCGCTCCAAGGCGTGGCCGTCCTCGCCGGCGGCCAGCTTGGTGGAGCGGCGG
>CANPHS010000046.1 GCA_947573925.1 uncultured Enterorhabdus sp.
CTCAACGAGCCCCTGCGCCCCGACGACGGCCGCCGGTGCCGCCGACCGCCTTCCGCATCGTTGTACCGCATCCGTTGAAAGTTCCCATGGCAATGCCTCCTCGTGCTTTTCCGTACGCACACCCCCTGCGGCACTCTTGCACAAAACGCCATTGCTACCTTGTATTATAGTGCGAGTTTCGCCGTTGTAAAGTCCCCAAAACCGTCGTCCGTTCCCCTTTGCGACCGCCCGCCGACCGCCAAAACTTGGAGTGTACGCAAAGTCGATGATCTTCCAACTTGTAAACTTGCGGCGCCCCTTCCATCCCTTATGATGGAACGTGCAGAGAGAGACGGCCCCGAGGGGGTGCTATATGGAGGACGAAGGCAGGAAGTACTGGCTGTCGGTGACGGCCTTCCTCGTTGTTTTCATCGCCGTGGTCGTCACGTTCTCCATGTTCATGCAGCAGACGAGCAACCGCATCGTGTCCCAGGCGGGCCAGTACGTCACCGATGCCACCAACCAGACGGCCAAGCTCGTGGCCACCTTCATGCAGAACACCCAGAAGGACATCGAGACCATCGCCGCTTTGGCCTCGGAGTCGCCCGATGCCGCCGCCATCGTCACGAGCGAGGAATGGCTGCGCGACGTGGGGGAGATATCCCCCTTCGACACCATCGACTTCGTGGACGCCGCGGGCATGCAGCACTCGCCGGGGCGCGAGCCGGTGAACGTGAGCGACCGCCCCTACTACCAGAAGGCCATGGCCGGCGAGTCCGGCATCGAGTGCGTGTTCAACACGCGGCTGACCCACGAGAACCTCATCTACTTCTACGCGCCGGTGCGCGAGGGGGCCGACGGGCCCGTGGTGGGGCTGCTGCTGGCCCACTACGGCGAGGGGCGCCTGACCGAGCTTCTGCAGAACAGCTTCTTCGGCTACGAGTCCCACGTGCTTCTGTGCCTGCCAACCGGGGAAGTGGTGGCCGCCTCCAACGGCTCGTTCGTGGGCCTGAACGTGATCGAGGAGGCCGGCGAGGGGCTGGGCATGGACGGCGCCTCCATCGAGGAGCTCGAGGAGGCCTTCGCCGGCCAGGACGGGCTCACCTTCACCTACGACGGCACGAGCGGCGTGGGCTCGGCCTGCGTCACCAACGTGCCGGGCCTCGACTGGTCCATTCTGGAGACCTTCCCCCCGGCGGCCACGAGCCAGATGATCGACGCGGCCAACGAGGGCGGCTGGAGCGCCCTGTTCGTCATCGTCATGGTGTTCATCGTGGTCATCGTGGGCATCGTGGCCTTCAACAACCATCGCCACCGGCGTCTAGCCCGCTCCATGAAGGACCGCATCGACGTGCAGACCGGCGTGGGGAAGCTGACCGAGCGTCTGGTGCTCATCGATCTGGTCCGCAACCACTTCCGCTACATGAGCGGCCCGGTCACCCCCAACGACCCCTACAATTTGGAAGGTCCCTACGAGGAGATGGTCGACCGCCTGGAGGGGCTTGTGGTGGGCGACGAGGCGAAGCGGGACGTGCGCGAGCGGTTCTCGGCCGGGGCCATCATGGCGGCCATGCCGCCGGGCATCGACAACCTCGGCTTCGAGTACCAGTTCGACCGCGGCGGCGACCTCAAGTGGGAGGACATCAACCTCATCTGCGTCGAGCGCGACGAGTTCGGCCGCCCGACCCGCGTGGTGTACACCACCCAGGACGTGACCGTCATGAAGGCCCGGGAGAAGCAGCTCCAGCAGGCCATGGAGGACTCCTACCGCGCCGCCGTCGCGGCCAACAACGCCAAGAGCGACTTCCTCTCCCGCATGAGCCACGACATCCGCATCCCCATGAACGCCATCATCGGCATGACCGAGCTGGCCCGCATGAGCGAGGGCGACCCGGCCCGGGTGGACGACTGCCTCGCGAAGATCGCCCTGTCGAGCAACCACCTGCTCAGCCTCATCAACGAGGTGCTTGACCTGTCCATGATCGAGAACGGCCGTCTGGTGCTGTCCGTGGGCACCGTGGATTTGCGGGCGCTCGTGGCGGAGGTGGAGACGGTGTTCGCCCCCCGCTGCGACGAGGCGCACCTGGACCTCTCGGTGACCATGGAGGACGTGGCCCACCCGATTGTGGAAGCCGACGAGCTGCGGCTGCAGCAGGTATTCATCAACATGCTCGGCAACGCGGTGAAGTTCACTCCGGCCGGGGGCTCCGTGTCCGTGCGCGTCATCGAGCACCCTGTGCGCATCGAGGGCTGCAGCGACTACGAGTTCGTGTTCGCCGACACCGGCTGCGGCATGGCGCCGGAGTTTTTGGAGCACGTCTTCGAGCCCTTCGCCCGGGAGCACGACTCCCGCACCGAGCGGGTGGAGGGCACGGGGCTGGGGCTTTCCATCGTGCAGAGCGTGGTGTCGCTCATGGGCGGCACCGTGGAGGTGGAGAGCGCCCCGGAGGCGGGCACCACCTTCACCGTGCACGTGAATTTGCGCCACGGGGAGTGCGACGGGGGCGAGCCGGCGGCGGAGGGCGATCCGGCCCCGGCGAACCGGGACGCCTTTGCCGGCGCCCGGGCGCTGCTCGTGGAGGACAACGAGCTGAACAGCGAGATCGCCGCGGCGCTGCTGGAATCCCTGGGTATGGAGGTGGAGTGCGCCTTCGACGGCCAGGAGGCCCTGGACGCGCTGGCGGCCTCCGAGCCCGGCCACTTCTCCGTGGTGCTCATGGACATCCAGATGCCCGTGATGAACGGCCTTGAGGCCACCCGGGCCATCCGCGCGAGCGAGCGGCCCGACGTGGCGGCGCTGCCCGTGGTGGTGCTGTCGGCCAACGCCTTCGCCGAGGACGTGCACGAATCCAAGCGGGCCGGCGCCGACGACCACCTCTCCAAGCCCATTTCCGTGAAGGACCTCGCCGCCACCCTGGGCGCCATCCTCGGCTAGCCCGTTTCCGCGCCCTTCCCCCGACCCTTCTCCCGTTCCCGACCCTTCCCCCGTTCCCGATCCGCGTTCCCGACCCTTCCCCCGTTCCCGATCCGCGTTCCCGACCCTTCCCCCGTTCCCGATCCGTGCAAATGCACGCTCTTTTGCAAGCGAAACGTACAAAGTAGGGTGAAACGTGCGGATTTCCGTCAGTGAGGCGTGCATTTGCGCGGATTTCATACAGCAGCGGGAATGGTGGCGGCGCGGCAATGGTAAGATAGCCGGTACTGCAAAACGCGAGGGGGACGGCGGCGTCATTGGCCGCGCGGACCCGGGAAGGAGCTCCCACTCCATGACCAAGGGAACCTTCGGCGTCACCACGCCCATCTACTACATCAACGCCGCGCCGCACCTGGGCACCGCCTACACCACCGTGGCGGCCGACACCATCACCCGCTACCAGCGCATGAACGGCTACGACGTGTCCTTCGTCACCGGCACCGACGAGCACGGCCAGAAGATCGCCGAGACCGCCGAGAAGAACGGCATGACGCCCCAGGCCTGGTGCGACCATCTGGCCCCGGCCTTCACCGACGCTTGGGAGCTTTTGAACATCGACTACACCAACTTCGTGCGCACCACCGAGGATCGCCAGACCCGCGCCGTGCAGAAGTTCTGGACCCAGCTCTACGACGCCGGCTGGCTGTACAAGAGCGCCTACGAGGGCTGGTACTGCATCCACGAGGAGACCTACTACGCCGAGAGCGACCTGGAGAAGAACGAGGAGGGCGAGCTTGTCTGCCCCGACTGCAAGCGCCCCGTGCGCCGCGCCTCCGGGGAGGAGAACTGGTTCTTCAAGCTCTCCGCGTTCCAGGACAAGCTGCTGGCCTTCTACGACGAGCACCCCGAGTTCATCCGGCCGGAAAGCCGCCGCAACGAGATCGTGTCCTTCGTGAAGGGCGGCCTCACCGACCTGTCCATCTCCCGTTCCAGCTTCGACTGGGGCATTCCCGTGCCGTGGGATGAGGGCCACGTGTTCTACGTGTGGGCCGACGCGCTCATCGCCTACCTCACGGGCATCGGCTACGGCGATCCGGAGCGCGAGGCGGAGTTCGAGGAGCGCTGGCCCATCCAGTACCACTTCGTGGGCAAGGACATCACCCGCTTCCACTGCGTCATCTGGCCGGCCATGCTCATGGCCGCCGGCATGCCCATCGCGTCCACGGTGTTCGGCCACGGCTTTTTGCTCACCAAGGGCGAGAAGATGTCGAAGTCCAAGGGCAACGGCCTTATGCCCGCCGATTTGGTGAAGGTGTTCGGCGTGGACGCCTACCGCTACTACTTCATGAGCGACGTGCAGTTCGGCCACGACGGCTCCATCTCCATGGAGCGCATGGTGCAGGTGTACAACGCCGATCTGGCCAACACCTGGGGCAACCTCGTGAGCCGCGTCACCAACATGACGCAGAAGTACTTCGAGGGCCGTGTGCCCGAGGCGCCGGCCGGCGCGGAGGCGAATCCGCTGCGGGAGATCGCCGATACGCTGTACGCGGAGTACGACCGCTGCATGGCCGAGGTGGACTTCACCGGGGCCGCGGCCGCCGTGCAGAAGCTCGCGGGCCGCGTGAACCTGTACGTGGAGGAAAGCGCGCCGTGGGCCTTGGCGAAGGACCCGGAGAAGGTCGATGAACTGGCGGCGGTGCTGTACAACTGCCTGGAGGCCATCCGCATCATCGCGCTGTATATGGCGCCCTTCATGCCGAACACCTCAGCCGAGGTGTTCCGGCGCCTGGGGCTGGGCGACATCGCCGCGGTGACCGACATCGAGGAGGCCACCGCCTGGGGCCAGCTGCCCGCCAGCGTGGCCGTGGAGGTGGGCGATCCTTTGTTCCCCCGCCTGGACGTCGATCATCTGCCTGAGTTGTAGAAGCTGGCGAGTAAAGAAGATAAGGTAGGGAAGGGGCTCTGCCCCTTCCGTCTTTCCGGACAGAGTGGCAAAGGCATGACTTTTGCCCACGAAGCGACCAGGGAGGGGGCGCACTTCCATGAGCGAAGAAGAGCCGATATTCGAAGACGCGCTGTTTCACCAGAAGCGCAAGCACGGAAAGTGGCGCGTGGTGGAGGCACCGGTAGTGGAGGGGCCGGTGGCCGACACCCACGCGCACCTGCAGATGATGCGGGACCCGTCCCTGTCCCTGGCCCGGGCCGCGGCGGTGGGCGTGCGCTTCGTGGAAACCATCGTGGACCCGACCGACGACGGCTTCCGCACCTTCGACGAGCTGCCCACCTGGCTCATGGGGGCCTCGCGGGTGCTGCGGAACATCACGTCAGCCGGCAGTGCGGCCGGTGGGGCCGGCACGGGCACGGCGGCCGGGGCGGCTGGGGAGTCGGCCCCGGGCGCGGCGACTGAGGCCCCGGCCCGCGAGCCCTGGCTGCCGCTGCCCGCGGTGCGCATCGCCGCGGGCGTGCACCCGCACAACGCCAAGGAATGGACGCCGGAACCGGCGGCCGCGCTGCGCGAGCGCCTGCACGACCGCCGGGTGAGCGCCGTGGGGGAGATCGGGCTCGACTACCACTACGACCTGTCGCCGCGCGAGGTGCAGCGCGAGGTGTTCCGCGCCCAGATTCGCCTGGCGAAGGAGGCGGGGCTGCCCGTGTGCCTCCATATGCGCGAGGCCCACGACGACGGCTTCGCCATCCTGGCCGAAGAGGGCTTCCCCGAGGCGGGCACGCTGCTGCACTGCTTCAACCTGGATGTCGCCGAGGTGGCCCGCTGGGTGGAGGCCGGTTGCTTCATTGCCTTCGGCGGCCCGGTCACCTTCAAGAAGGCCGACGAGGTGCGCGAAGCCGCGCGGCTCGTGCCCGTCGACCGCCTGCTCACTGAGACCGACGCCCCCTACATGACCCCGGAGCCCCTGCGCGGCGCCCTCTGCGGCCCCGAGCACGTCGTCTGGACGGCCGACAAACTCTGCGAGGTGCGCGGCGCTGACACGCCCGAAGCCCGTGCGGCCCTGCTCGCCCAGCTCTACGCCAACGCCACCGTCCTCCTCGACCGCGCCCCCACCCCCTGGCAGCGCACCGGGGCCTCGGTCTGAGCCGACATTCCCGTCCGAGCCGGCGTCCCGGCTCGGGCCCGGTCCCGATCTGAGCCGACGTCCCCAACTTGGATTCGGGCTTGAGCCCGAACCGCCTCGCCCCGTTTTCTTCCCAAATGGGAAGATTTCCCGCCTATCGCCTAAAATCTTCCCAAATGGGAATATAATGCGTTATCGAAGAAAATCTTACCAAATGGGAAGATGGTGGCCATGACGACTCCGATGACGTTTGGTGTGGGGAAACCCCGCAACCCCCAAGGGCGCATACGGGATACGGAAGATTTGGGGCAGGCGATACGCCATCGCCGCAAGAAGCTTGGGCTTACCCAGGTACAGCTTGCCGAAACATGCCAATGCTCCCCTCGCTTCATCGGAGAGTTGGAACGCGGGGTGGCGGGGGGCAATATCAAGCAAGTGCTCTACGTCTGCCAATCCCTCGGACTCGATCTGTACGCGAAGGAAAGGGGCTAAGGATGTCGTTGCACGTCTATCGCGATTTTCGCGGCGAGCGCGAGTTGGTCGGTGCGTTCGATTCCTATCAGGATGAAATTCGCTTTTCCTACGATCCGGCCTATGTCCGGCGCGGGGAAGACCGGGGCGAATATGGCATCTCAGAAAGCGTGCCGCTTGATTTTGGCTATTACGAACCGCGCGAATACGCTCCCTTCTTCCACGGGCTTTTGCCTGAAGGCGCCGTGCTCGGCAATTTGGCCGAGCGGTACCAGGTACCGCGCAACGATTTCCTCGCCTTTTTCGAGAAGCTCGGGTGCGAGAGCATCGGCGCCCTTACGTTTGTGGCCGAAGGGGCGAACCTGGCCGACTTCGAGCCGTCCTACGCCCCCCTCGACGCCGCCTCCATTCAGCGCATGCGCGATGATGCCGAACGTGAGGTGACCGAAATGACCGATGATCTGCGGTTGTCGCTTTCAGGTGCGCAGTCGAAGGTGGCGTGGTGCCTTCCCAGAGACATTGATGCGTCGGAAGCGGCGTTGGACGACTGGCTGCTTCCCGTGGGCACGGCGCCTTCCTCCCATATCGTCAAGGTTGCGCGAAAGGGCCGGGAAGAGCTCGCCCTCAATGAGTTCGTGTGCATGGATTTCGCGCGACGGTGCGGATTCGTCGTGCCGGATGTCGCCCTCATCCCCGATATCCCCGGCGCCCTCGCGGTAAAGCGCTATGATCGCGTGAAGCTTGAAGGTCACGACGGTCTTGTACGGCTGCATCAAGAGGATTTTTGCCAGGCCCGGGGGCTGCCCCTGTATTTGAAGTACGCCGATGCGCATCCTGAGGTCAATTACGTGCAGGTTATGAGCAAACTGGTGGGAAGCGTCTCTGAAAACCCCGTGCGCGATCGGCTCGAGCTTGCGCGGCGGTTGCTGTTCCACTACCTTATCGGGAACTCCGACAACCATCTTAAGAATTACGCGTTCCTCTACAATGCCGATTGGACGAGTCGGGCCCTGGCGCCTCTGTACGATGTGACGTGCATTCCCTTGACGGGCTATTCGACGCAAATGGCCTTCCCCTTGGGCGAGCACCGGGGGTTGGCGGAAATTACAGCCGAGGATCTGGAGCGTATGGGCCGTGATATGGGGGTGCCGGATCGGATGCTCAAGGACGAGGCGCGTCTTCTGGCGGATCGCCTCGCGGGGATAGACCCGAGTGCTTTCGCGGGGCAGGGGCTGCGCTCCATGGCCGAGCGCGTGTTGGAGAGTGTGGGGCCGCGATTGACGGTGCTCGGGTCTTTCGCGGAATTGTAGGGAAGCTGGAATCGGCGCGGGCGCTGCTTGCGCCCTATAATGGTCGGCAGCGAAGCTACGAAAGGATGCTGCATGCATAGAGTGATTCTGCACGGGTCGTGTCGGGCGGACGGGCGCAGCGCGGCGCTGGCCGACGAGCTGTTCAACGCCTGCATCGAGGAATGCCCCGACGACGGCGTGTCCATCGTGTCGGTGTCGTCCACCGACGTGGGGCCCTGCATCGGCTGCGACGAGTGCCGCGCCGTCGCGGAGGAGCCCATCCACACCTTCCAGGAGGGCGACCCGCTGCTGCCCCAGGAAGCCGTGGTGGAATCCGACGCACTCTTCCACCACTGTGTCATCGACGACGACATGAACGAGGTGCGCAAGCACCTGGATACCGCCGACGAGCTCATCGTGGTGTGCCCGGTGTACTTCGCCGGCGTGCCGGCCCAGATGAAGGCCCTGCTCGACCGCCTGCAGCCCTACTACTTCACCGATCTGCGCACACGGCCCAAGCGCCCCGCCACCATCCACGTGGTGGGCTCCGGCGGCGACCCCCACGGCTTCGAGCCCCTCATCGGCACCGTGCGCTCGGCGCTGTCCGTGGCCGGCTTCACCGTGGAGCTGGTGCTCGATTGGGTGGGAAAGATCCGCGCCGACGGTGAGATTACCGCCGACGCCGAGGAGTACCCGCTGCCGCCGGTGGGCGGCTTCGGCGCCCTGGGCCTGGGCGATTACGAGTTCGTGGAAGACGACGGCGAAGGCGGCGCCGAAGACCCGGTCGCTTTCGTCGATTTCGCCGAGGAGGAATTCGCGGAGGACTTTGCCGAGGAGGACGACGATTGGGATGGGGGGATGGCTTCCAAGCCGCGCCCCAAGCTGTCCGTGAGCTCCGCTCCCGCCAAGCCCAAGGAGGCGGAAAGCGGGGAGGGGCCGCGCGGCGGCAAGGGGGCTTCCCGCGGCTCGCGCGGCTCCCGCGGCCCGCGCCCGTCGGGCACGGGCGGCCCGGCCTACGGCAAGAAGAACACCAAGAAGAAGGGCAACGGCCGTGGCGGGCGCCGCTAGCTACGCCGACGACGGGCGCCTGTCGCCGCTCTCCACGCCGAGCGCCACCCGGGCGGTGCTCGAGGCCCACGGCATCGGCACCAAGTACACCCTCGGCCAGAACTTCCTCGTGAACGACGACGTGCTGAAGAAGATCGTCGCCCTGGCCGAGGCGGGCCCCCATGACCGCATCCTGGAGGTGGGCCCCGGCATCGGCACCCTCACCATCGCCCTGCTGAAGCACGCCGCCAGCGTGACGGCCGTGGAGCGTGACCCCGACCTGCCCGCCGTGCTGGCCGACACCCTGTGGCCCTGGCGCGAGACGTTCGCCCTCATCGAGAAGGACGCCCTGGACCTGACGGCCGACGACCTCGGCGAGCCCCTTCCGAATAAGCTCGTCGCCAACCTGCCCTACGCCGTGGCCGCCACGGTGGTGCTCGACTACTTCGAGCGGTTTCCCAGCCTGCAGTCCGCCACCATCATGGTGCAGAAGGAGGTGGCCGATCGCATGGCCGCCGAGCGCGGCACCAAGAACTACGGCGCCTACACCGTGAAGCTCGGCCTGTATGCCGAGGTGGCGGGGCGCTTCGCCGTGGGTCCGGGCAACTTCTTCCCACCCCCGCGGGTCGATTCCGCCGTCATCCGCCTGAACCGCCGCGTGCCCGTCGCAGCCGACGGCACCCCGGCTTCCCCGGCCCTCATCGCTGCCGCGGCCCGCATGGCCGATGCCGCCTTCGCCAACCGCCGCAAGACCTTGGCAAACTCCTGCAAGACGTACTTCGCCGGCGACCCGGCCGCGGCCGCCGCGCTGCCGGCCATCTTCGCGGCCGCTGCCATCGATCCCCGGCGCCGCGGCGAGACCCTCGACCAGCAGGAGTTTCTCGCCCTCGGCGCGGCCCTCATCGCCGAGGTGGGCGAGCGCTGAAATCGCCGCCGCGTCCGGCTGCCCTCGGGGTGCGCGTCCGGTTGTCGCGCAACTACGGCTCGGGCCGCCCCATCCCGCTGCCGTGCGCTCACAGTCCCCAGGGCCCGCGTTCCACTCTCGGAGGCGCGGGCTTTTTCCTTGTGGGCTGCGCGGCGGCTTTCCCCGTGGCCCCGCGGTGGTATACAATAGCGTGCTTGGTTGAACCATCGGGAAGGACGGAACCATGGCCTCGCATGCACAGGGGAACAAGAAAGGCCGCGTGAAGCGCATCGCCGTGGCCGCCGTGGCACTGGCGGCGCTCGTGGGCGTCGGCGTGGCGTTGGCGGTGGCGGCGGCCAACACCGAGGAGCCCGACTATTCCGGCTTGGCTGTGGAAGGCGAGACGAGCCTGCCCCAGCCCCCCAAGGTGTCGAGCGACGAGGGCGACGCCGAGGCGACCGCTCCCGACCCGGCCCCGGCCGCCGAAGAGCCGGCTGAGCCCACGCGGCCCCTGGCGTCCCCCTCCACCACCGGGGCCCTGCACGTGGAAGGGGCCCATCTGGTGGACGCCGCGGGCAACCCGGTGCAGCTGCGGGGCGTTTCCACCCACGGGTTGGCCTGGTACCCGCAGTACGTGAACGAGGAGTTCTTCCGCGAACTGAAGCAGGATTGGGGCGCCAATGTGGTGCGCCTGGCCCTGTATTCGGCCGAGGAAGGGGGCTATGCCACCGATGCCTCCCGGACCGCGTTGAACGAGCAGGTGCTGAAGGGTGTGGAATACGCCACCAAAGCCGATATGTACGTGGTGGTGGATTGGCACAACCTGACCGACGGCAACCCCCAGACCAACCAGTGGGCCGCCGCCGAGTTCTTCCGCGTGATGTCGCGCGACCTGGCCCAGCACGACAACGTCATCTACGAGATCTGCAACGAACCCAACGGCGACACCACCTGGGCCGATGTGAAAGCCTACGCCGCCGAGATCATTCCCATCATTCGCGCCAACGACCCCGATGCCGTCATTGTGGTGGGCACCCCCACGTGGTCCCAGGACATTCAAGACGCGGCCGCCGACCCCATTGCCGAGAGCAACATCATGTACACGCTGCACTTCTACGCCGCCACGCACCAGGCCGATCTGCGCGAGCGCTTGCGCACGGCCGTGGAAGGCGGCCTGCCCGTGTTCGTGACTGAGTTCGGCATCTGCGAGGCCTCCGGCGACGGGAAGGTGGACTACGACTCGGCCGACGCGTGGCTGGAGCTGATGGACGAGCTGGACGTGAGCTACATTTGCTGGAACCTCTCCAACAAGAAGGAGGCATCGGCCCTGTTCAAGCCTAAGTGCAAGAAGGCGTCCGGTTTCGCCCTGTCCGATCTGAGCGACGCGGGGCTGTGGCTCGTGGATGCCCTGGGCGGTCCCGGGTTTAACGCCAAGGACGTGATGCTGGCCCGGGCCGACAAGAAGTCGAACAAGGCCGGCGCGGCCATGATGGCCTTTTCCAGCGACACCATCCAGTGGCAGCTGAACGTGGCCGACAAGTGGAAGGAAGACGGCCGCACGTTCTTCAAGTACGACATGGCCGGCAGCAATTACAGCGCCGCCACGGAGAAGTGGTCGGTTACCATACCCTTCAACGAGGATATCTCGGTGGAAGACAGCTGGAACTGCGAGGTGTCCGTGGACGGCAACGAGCTGACCGTGAGCAACGACGCCCATAACGGCACGGTGGGTGCCGGCGATACCGTGGGCAACGTGGGCTTTATCGTGAGCGGCACGGGCAAGCTGGCCGTGGTGGATTTGTAGGAGGTTTCCGTGGCGCAGGTCAGGCTGGCGACAAGGGCGGACGCGGCGGCGCTGCTTGCGGTGTACGCGCCCTACGTGCGAGACACGGCCATCACGTTCGAAGTGGCCGTGCCCACGGTCGAGGCGTTCGGCGACCGAGTGGCGTCGGTGGCGGACGCCTACCCCTATCTGGTGGTGGAAGACGGCGGCGCCGTTGTCGGGTACGCCTACGCCCATCGCTTCGGCGAGCGCGACGCCTACGGCTGGAACGCCGAGCTGTCGGTGTACTTCGCGCCGTCCCATCGGGGGCGCGGCTGGGGGAGCGTGCTGTTCTGGGCGCTCATCGACTTGCTTTCCCAGCAGGGCGTGCGCAACGCCTACAGCCTGGTCACCATGCCCAACGAGCCGAGCCGCCGCCTCCACGCCAAGCTGGGCTTCGAGCTGGTGGGCATTCAGCGCCAAGCCGGTTGGAAGCTGGGCGCATGGCACGATGTGGCCTGGCTGCGCCGGGCCATCGGCCCCTTCGAAGGCGAGCCCGCGCCGCTCGTCCCCTTCGGCGATCTGGATGCCGAGGCCGTGCGCGAGGTGCTGGAAGCCGCCGCCGCCATGAGCGCCGGTACGCGATGACAGGGTGCGGAAAGCCCGGCGCTGACGGAGAGACGGGAAGGACGATGAATGTCATGGAAGCCGCCCGGGCGGTGCTGGCGGAGCGGTTCGGGTACGGGGAATTCCGGCCCGGGCAGCGGGCCGTGGTGGAGGCGGTGCTGGCGGGGCGCGACGCTTTGGCGGTGATGCCCACGGGCGCGGGGAAGTCCATCTGCTACCAGGTGCCGGCCTGCGTGCTACCGGGGCTCACCGTGGTGGTGAGCCCGCTCGTGTCGCTCATGGCCGACCAGGTGCGCTCGCTCAAGGAGGCGGGGGTGCGCGGGGCCTACCTCAACTCCACGCTCACGCCGGCCCAGCAGGCCGAGGTGCTGCATCGGGCCCGGGCGGGGGCCTACGATGTCATGTACGTGGCCCCCGAGCGCCTGGCCGACCCGCGCTTCGTGGAATTCGCCGCCGAGGCGGCCATACCCTTCGTGGCCGTGGACGAGGCCCACTGCGTGTCCCAGTGGGGCCAGGACTTCCGGCCGTCGTACCTGTCCATCGGCGACTTCATCGCTGCGCTGCCGGAGCGTCCCGTGGTGGCGGCGCTTACGGCCACGGCCACCGAGCGGGTGCGCACCGACATCGTGCGCCTCTTGGACCTGCGGGATCCGGCCCTTACCGTGACCGGCTTCGACCGGCCGAACCTGCGTTTTGCCGTGGAGCGCTGCGAGCCGAAGCGCAAGGACGCGCGGCTCGACGCCTTCATCGACGAGCGCCGGGCGGAGAGCGGCATCGTGTACTGCTCGAAGCGGGCTGCCGTCGAGAAGGTGTGCGCCCATCTGCGCGAGCGCGGGGTGGCGGCCACGCGCTACCACGCGGGGCTCGCGGCGGAGGAGCGCGAGCGCAACCAGCGGGCCTTCGTGAACGACGACGCCCCGGTCATGGTGGCCACCAACGCCTTCGGCATGGGCATCGACAAGTCGAACGTGAGCTACGTGGTGCACTACAACATGCCCGGTTCCGTGGAGGCCTACTACCAGGAGGCGGGCCGCGCCGGTCGCGACGGCGAGCCGGCCGAGTGCCTGCTTCTGTGGTGCGACGGCGACATCGCCACGGGCCGGTTCTTCATCGAGCAGGAATCCGCCAACGAGGCGCTCTCGCCAGAAGAGGCCGAGGTGGTGCGGGCCGGCCGCCGCCGCATGCTGGAGGCCATGGTGGGCTACTGCTACACCACCGACTGCCTGCGGGAGTACCTGCTGCGCTACTTCGGGGAAGAGGCGGGAAGCCCGGGGAAGGCCGGCGAGCCTGGCGCCGGTGCCACCACCGCCCCGGACGCTCTCGGTGCCGTTCCGACCGCGCCCGACCCGCGCTGCTGCTCGAACTGCGCCGGGGAGATGGAGGCCGTGGATGTGACCGCCGAAGCCCGGGCCGTCATGCGCTGCGTCCACGAGCTGCGCGGGCGCTTTGGGAAGACCGTGGTGGTGGACGTGCTGCGCGGCGCCGACACCGAGGCCATCCGCTCCCGCGGCCTGAATCGCGCGACCACCTACGGCACCTGCGATGCGAAGCGCCCGCTGCTCATGGAAGTGGTGGAGTTGCTGGCCGCAGCCGACTACCTGGCCATCACCGAGGGGAAGTACCCCGTGGTGTGCGCCGGCGGCCGCTACCGCGAGGCGGCTCGCGACGATTTCTCGCTGCTCATGAAGCGTACGG
The DNA here is from genome assembly GCA_947573925.1 of uncultured Enterorhabdus sp. Lineage (GTDB taxonomy): Bacteria > Actinomycetota > Coriobacteriia > Coriobacteriales > Eggerthellaceae > Adlercreutzia. The sequence continues at coordinate 13,763 of CANPHS010000046.1, forward strand.
CCCCCAAGGCGAAGAAGGGCGCCGCGCCCCGGGCGGCCCGGACAACGTCCGGCGCGGAGGCGGTGGAACTCACGGCGACTGACCAGGCGCTATTCGAGCACCTGCGCGAGGTGCGCAAGCGCCTGGCCGATGAGGCCGACGTGCCGCCCTACGTGGTGTTCAACAACGCCACCCTGGCCGCCATGGCCGCCGCGCGGCCAGCCACCGAGGCGCAGTTCCTGGCCATTCCCGGCGTGGGCCAGAAGAAGCTGGAAACCTACGGCACCGTCTTCCTCGAGGAAATCGCCGCTTTCGAAAGCGAACTGGGACACCTTACCCGGTAGGGTGTTCCAGTCTGGGGTGCCGGTCGAGAATCCGCGCAAATGTACGCCTCATTGCTCCGAAACCGCATGTTTGAGGCTGCTTTGTACGTTTCGCTTGCAAAAAGCCGTGCATTTGCACGGATCCTCGTGGGGAAGGGTTTCGGCTTCCCTTCCTCGTTACATCCTTGTTTCTGGGCGAATTGCGGGGCGCGGGGCTCGGGATTCGCGGTAGCATAGGCACCGAGCAATTCCGATACCCGAGGAGGCCCCGTGACGAAAATCGCAATGACCACGCCGCTGGTGGAGATGGACGGCGACGAGATGACCCGCATCCTCTGGCAGATGAT
>CANPHS010000047.1 GCA_947573925.1 uncultured Enterorhabdus sp.
GGGGAGCCTTCCGTGTGTGCGGGTGGGACGGCGTGCCGGGCATGGTGTCCCACCTTTGGTTGAAAGTGGGACAGCTTACCGGGTAGGCCGTCCCACTGGGTGTCGGAGCCTAGTTCAGCTTGCCGCCCAGTACCTTGGCGGCGCCGGCTTTGTCGAAGTTGCCGCCGGTGCGCTTCGTGAGCTCGCCCATGACGCGGCCCATGTCCTTCTTGGTGGCGGCGCCGGTGTCGGCCAGCACCTCGTCGATGAGCGCTTCTAACTCGGCCCCTTCCACCTGGCGGGGCAGGTACTCTTCCAGAATGGCCACTTGCTCGGTGAGGGTGTCGGTGCGCTCCTGGTTGGTGCCGGCCTTGATGGAGCCGTCCAGCGTCTCCTTCGTCTGCTTGATGACGCGCTTCAGCATGGCATCCACGTCGGCCTCGGTCACGCCGCGGCGCTCGTTCACCTCGATGGCCTTCAGCTCGGTGTGCACCTGGCGCAGAATGTCGCGCCGATGGTTGTCCCGCGCCTTCATGGCCGCCTTGATCTCGTCTTGCAGGGTCTGATACTCCATAGGGAAGTCCTTCCACTCGCCTTCATTCCCCATCATGATACCGCTCCCTGCCGTTCCCGTCTTCCCTTCGCGTCCGGCTCTGCTTGAAATCCGCCACTTTGTACGCCTTGCGAACTCAGATTGCGTACAAAGCTCAGCTTTGTGTGGATCGCCCGTCCGGAATCCGTCACTTTGCACGTCTCGCGAACCGCCCGTCCGGAATCCGTCACTTTGCACGGATTCCGGACGGGCGGCGAGCAGGCGAACAGGCGAACAGGCGAGGGGGAGTTCGGGAGAAGTTGCGGGAGTCTACCCTTCCGCGAGCGCTCCCTTCACGATGCCGCGGGCGGCGAAGTAGGTGACGAGCAGGTAGCCGCCGTAGATGACGAGCAGCAGGACGGCCGCCATCATGATGGGTCCGAAGGTGTTCGTGCCGATGGCGCTCAGCATGGAGTCGGACAGCACGCCCACGGCGCACACCGAGTGGCACAGGGCCAGCCCCAAGGGCACGAGGAAGTACACGAGCACCTGGGCCAAGAGCGACCGGTTGATCATGGAGCGGTCGCAGCCGAGCTTCCACAGGATGCGGTAGCGCGGGGCCGAATCGGAGGCCTGGGACAGCTGCTGGATGGCCAGGATGGCGGCGGTGGACACGAGGAAGATGAACCCGATGTAGAGCGCCAGGTAGGTGATCATGAGCTTCAGCCCGGCCGACTGGGCGATCATCTCGTGGGCGGTGAGGATGCGGCTGACCGGCCACAAGAGGCTCGCGTAGGCGTCGCCGGCCCCGGCGGTGCCCTTCTCGAAGCCGCCCATCTCGAGGGGCTGGGCGGCGGCCACGATGGCCTCCAGGGCGTCGTCGTTCTCCGCGGCGGACTGGCCGTTGTCGGCGTACTGCACGTTGAGGATCTGCCGGTCGGGAATGCAGCCTTCCGCTTCCAGGGCCTCCACCACCTCGTCGGGCACGATGAGCGCCAGGGAGGTCGCGGCCATGACGTTGTCTTCCACCTGGGTGTCGTCGCACACCGGGCCGACGATGGCGAGCTCATGGCCCTCGATGTTCACCGACGGGGCGGCCTTCGCGATGGCCTGGGCCAAAGGCGCGATCATATCCATGTTGTTGGCCATCAGGCAGGTGCCCGGCTCCAACGCCAGGGGCTCTTGGCCTTGCACCGCGCGAATGCCGTTGAAATCGGACAGCGCTATCACGCCCAGGTTCGTGTCGCGCACGCGGCCGAGGTCGTCCAGGCGCATGGCCTCGGCGCTGGCCACGGTCTCGGCGGCGTCGATGAGCGGGGCGTAGGTCATATCCGGCACCGACCACAGGTTCACCTGGGCCCACTCGGCGATGGTGGCGTCCCACAGGTCCGGCGCGGCCTCTTCCAGAGCGGCGGCCATGGACCAGTCGTGGGCCTCGGCGTCGGCCAGGCGCTCGGGGGCGTCGGCCTCCATCTCGGCCCGGCGCTCCCGCAATCCGGCCGACGATTCCGGCGTGCCGTCGGGCCCGTACCACACCCCGGCGCTCAGGCTGGCGGAGTAGGGATTCGCCTTCTCCACGCCGCCGACGAACACTTCCACGAGGCCCATGCCGGAAGAGAACACGGTGATGGAGAAGAACAGCAGCACGCACACGGCCCACAGCGAGAGGAACGCCGTGTTCACCTTGCTCGCAATCTGGCGCACGGTGAACAGGTTCAGCTTCCGCAGGTACACGCCGCGCAAGCGCGTGAGCACCGCGATGGCGAAGCCGGCCAGCGACCAGAAGAACAGCAGCGTGCCCACGAGCATGCCGATGGTGGCGCGGAGGAATTCAGGCGCGTCCAGCATGACGAGGCCATTGGCGATAAGCTGCTGGTAGGCGTAGGCGAGAATGGCGATGGAGACGACGAACGCCACGAGGCACACCCAGGGGTTGCGCACGCCGGCCCGCTCGTTCTTCTCGCCGGCGCGGATGAGGTCGATGAGCTTGCAGCGGCTCACGGAAACGGTGTTGAACAGGGCCACCACCACGTAGATGGCGGCGAAGCAGGCCAGGGTGACGCAGAAGGCGTCCGGCGAGAACACGAACTGGTAGTTGCTCATGGTGGCGCCGAATAGGCTCGCCGTCACGAAGGACAGGCCCTGGGACAGCAGTACGCCGCAGATGAGGCCCACGATCAGGGACAAGAGGCCCACGAGCACCGTCTCATACAGCACGATGCGCGACACATGGCCCGGCGTCATGCCCAGTACCAGGTAGGTGCCGAATTCCCGCTTGCGGCGGCGGATGAGGAACTGGTTCGCATACAGGATGAGGAAACCGAGCACGCAGGCCACCACGACGGAGAACATGCCGAGCATCTGCGCGGTGGCGTCGAACATGCGGGCGTCGGCCGAGGCTTCCATGTCGAAGAGGATTTGCTGGCTCCCGATGGAGTTGAAGGCGTAGAACACCGCCACGCCGAACAAGAGCGTGATGAAGTAGATGGCGTAGTCGCGCACCGACCGGCGGATGTTGCGCAGGGCGAGCTTAAGATACATGGCCGGCCTCCCCTCCCAGGAAGGAGACCACTTCCATGATGCGGGCGAAGAAGGCGTCGCGGGCCTCGTCGCCCCGGCGCAGCTCGTTGAACACGGCGCCGTCCTTGATGAACAGCACGCGGTTGGTGTAGCTGGCGGCGAAGGCGTCGTGGGTGACCATCATGATGGTGGCGCCCATCTGCCGGTTCATCATCTCCATGATTTCCAGCATCACCGTGGCGGCCCGGGAATCCAGCGCCCCGGTGGGCTCGTCGGCCAGGATGAGCTTCGGGTCGGTGACCATGGCCCGGGCTGCGGCGATGCGCTGCTTCTGGCCGCCGGACATCTGGTAGGGGTACTTCTGCAGCACGCCGTCCACGCCGAGCCGGGCGGCCATGGCGTTCACCTTGGCGGGAATGGAGCGGGCCGGCTCGCCCTTGATGGTCAGCGCGAGCGCGATGTTCTCGAAGCCGGTGAGGGTGTCGAGCAGGTTGGAGTCCTGGAAGATGAAGCCGAGGTCGTCGCGGCGGAACTTCGCCAGCTGGCGGCGGGACATGCCGGTGATGTCGCGGCCGCCCACGATGATATGGCCGCTCGTGACCGTGTCGATGGTGGAGACGCAGTTCAGCAGCGTGGTCTTGCCCGAGCCCGAGGGCCCCATGATGCCGACGAACTCGCCGCCGGCCACGTCGAAGCTGACGCCGGCCAGGGCATGGGTGACCGAGTCGCGGCTGCCGAACACCTTCTCGACCGAGCGCACCGACAGAATGGGGGAGCCGCCGCTGGCCGGGCGCGGGGCGGCGTGGGCGGCGCGGACTCCGGAGGCGCCCTGGGGCGCGGCGGTTCCGTAGTTGCCGCGGGCGAACGTGGCCGCGATGCCGTCGAGAGCGGCGCCGTCGGGGCCCGCGCCGCGGCCGTCCAGGGGCAGGGGCGTGCCGGGATCGGCGGGTTCGGCGCCGAAGGCCGAAGGAACAGGCTCCGTGTACACTTCGGCCATTAGTAGCTCCTCTCCGTCTTCGGCAGCTGGTGGGCGATAAGCGCCCCCACGGCCCCGATGATAACAAGGGTCAGCACAATTTTCCCTGGCATATTCACGACAATCCTTTCTCACGACGGATACGGCTCGTGGCTTGCTTCCATCCCTCCGGTCGGAGCTACGCGGCATTCCAATTCGCTCAAACAGTCCTGCTCGCGCGAACAGCCCACTGGGCTGTTCGGCTCGTGCGGAACTCGCTCGGTTGGAACGCCCCGCATCTCCGACCTGCTCAACGGACGCTGCGAGCCTGATTTCCATCCTAGAGAAAGGCCTTGCCGCCCTCCATCGATCGGCCTTACGCTTGTCTTACGTTGTTGTCAGGTTTGGAGATCGGGGTTTCTCTGTCAGAAGTAGTTATCTCAAATTTGATACAGTTTGTCAGTTACGATTCCTTTGGTTTACTTTTGAGAAGTATCAAAGTAAAATTCCAGGTATAAGCTATTATATGGCAGGTAATGCCTCCTATATCGCAGGTGCGAAGTCGTAGGTGTGGTAGAGTATATGCATTAAATTTGATACAAAAGGAATGAGCATGCTGTTAAACCAAGACATAGCAGAGCGAGTGCGTGAAGGTCGGCGACGGCTTGGCTTGTCGCAATCGGATTTGGCGAAGACCGCCCACGTGAGTCGTGCCACGATTGCCCGGGTAGAAGGTGGGGCTGCGGACAGCGTATCGCTGGGAGCCATGCAGCGGGTGCTCAACGCGGCCAATTGGGACTTGCGGCTTGAGCGGGGCGTCGTTCCCTCTTCATCTACAACTTCCTTCGATGTGGAGGCCTATCTTGACTCGCTGTATGGTGAAGCCCGATGAGCGCGCGGGGAAGGTCTCGCTCCCTTGAAGTGTTCGTGGGCGGGGCTCATGCGGGAGCGCTGCACATATCGGGCAACGGGCTGCTCTCGTTTCGCTATGATGAAAGGTACTCAGGCCCCCAGCTCTCCCTTTGCATGCCCTTCTCGAACGAGGAATATGTGGGCCGGGTGGTGCATGCGTGGTTTGACAACCTCCTGCCCGATAACGATCAGGTGCGCCGCGGCATGGCTGAAAAGGCAGGCTCAAGTACGGGCCTATTCCCTCTGCTTTCCCGTTTCGGCCTTGACTTGCCCGGGGCTGTGCAGACAGTTTCGCCCGACAACTTGGAAGCGTTTTTGGACAGGCCCGAGGGCTACGCCCGACTTACGTCCGATCAGGTGGGAGATCGTCTTGCCGCCATTGTTGAAGCAGAGGCAGCGAATCGCGCCCGTAGTTGGACGCTCAGCGACGAGCATTGGTCCCTCGGCGGCATGCAGACAAAGCTGGCGTTGCGAGAATACCGGGGGCAGTGGTACGAATGTCTGGGCTCCTCGGCGTCAAACGTTATCGTAAAACCCGGCGCCTTCGGGCTGGAAGGCCAGGCGCTCGATGAATGCGTGACCATGCGGCTCGCGAAGCGTTGCGGCTTGCCGGTGGCTGACGTGACTGTAGAACCGTTTGGATCGTTCGATGCGATTGTCTCCCGTCGCTATGATCGGTTTACTGATGCTCAGGGAGCCGTGACCCGCATCCATCAAGAAGACTGTTGCCAGGCAACCGCCACAGTTTCGTCCTGCAAATATACCGCAGATGGCGGCCCTTCGGCAGCCACTATCATTGCGTTGCTGGAAAATGCTGAAGGGGCCAGTCGCCAACGATTCATCGATGGGCTCCTGTTCAACTACCTCACGGCCTCTACCGACGCCCATGCGAAGAACTACTCGTTGCTTCATCCGGCGCGCGATCGTTTTATGCTTGCCCCTCTTTACGATGTGGCCAGTGCAGCCCCGTACATGAAAAAGGGGAAGAGCTATCGACTTGCCATGTCAATCGGCGGGGAGAATCGGGTGGGCTGGCTACGTGCTTCGTCTCTCGAACGGCTCGCCCGCACCCATGGGATCGATTTCGCAGCCTTGGCTGATCGTGTCGAAGAGCTTGCCGAGCAGGTGAAGGAAAACCTGGAAGTCAGCGTGAACGAATTCAGCTCGTGCGAAGGTATCGACCAACTGGCGAGCCTGCTTGTTCCGCGCCTTCGTGCCCTTTGCGCCGCAACCCAACGAAATATTCGCGTCGGCAGCCGCCAATTCAAGCCTGTGGACATCACGCGATTCGGGTGGTAGGGGGCTGATCCTCGGGTGCACCGAAAAGCAAGGACCGGCCGGCGAGGTTGTCGCCGGCCGGCCGCTTAACGCCTCGCGGGGAGGGGGCGAGGCGGTGGGGAATGCCCTAGATGGTTCGTGCTGCCAGGTTCGCGGTGCCGATGGCGTTGGCGATGTTCCACGGATCGGCGCAGTCGCCGACGGCGCGTACGTCGATGCCGTCGACAGCAAGCGACGCCAGGGGATGGGCGGCCATGTTACGGGCATCGATCACAGCGCTGCAGGGAATGGCGACAGGCGCGCCAGTCTCGTTTGCGACGGTTGCGACGCCTTCGGCGACAGATGCAATCGATGCGTGGGGCCATACGCGCACGCCACTCGCATACACCATGGGCAGCACGAAGGTCTTCACCCAATTCGAATGGCCCGTTGCCAGGGTCTCCAGGCCATCGGGCAATACGATGCTGACGTTCTTGCCTTCGGCGAGCAGGTAAAGGGTGGTGTCTACAGCCAGTGCATTTCCGCCCACGACCACTACATTGTCTCCGAGATCGGAGGTGAGGAAGTTCCTCAGCGGCACGATGGGAGTTGAGCCGTCGCTCTCGATGGCAGGGGCGGCCGGAGCACCTCCCGTGGCCATGATGACCACATCGGGCTGCTGATCCTTGATGAAGGCCTCGTCCACCTCCTGGCCCGTTACCACGGTGACGCCGGCCAATTCCACCTGGTGAATCAGATAGTCCTTGAGGGCGGGAAGATTCTCATGAGGCCCCTTCACGGTGCTGGCGAAATCGAGCAGGCCCCCGAGCGACCCCGTCTTCTCGTACAAGGTGACAGCGTAGCCCCGTTGGGCTGCAATGCGGGCTGCCTCCATGCCGGCCGGACCGCCGCCGACGACCATGACCGACTTATCGCCCGTCTTCTCGGGCAGCGCAACGCCCTGGGGCATTTCCTCGGTGAAAGCCCGGCGCGTGCAAGCGTTTACGCGGCAGCGAGTGAAAGACTCGCCGTTGCGGTCCACATCATGGTGGCAATGAAGGCAGCGGGTGCAGGGCGCGATTTCATCAAGCTTGCCCGCTTGCAACTTGTGCACGTATTCGGGGTCTACGGTCAGGGGACGATTCATCAGCAGGAAGTCCACCTTGCCATCTCGCAGGGCGCTCTCGAAAAGGTCGGGCGCATGGGCCGGATCCATGTAGGTGACGGCTCCTACGGGGATGCCCACAGCGTCCTTGATCTCCCGCGCAACGTCGAGGGTCATGCCGCAGCCCGAGTGCGAAGCGTCCAGGCGCCCCTGCCAATGGCGGCTGAAATCGAACTGTGTGCCGAAGCCGGTGGTGCCGTCGATACCATAGCCGGCGAAATACAAATCGGAAGCGAACTGGCACACGTGCATGTTCAAAGGTCCGAGGCGCAGATGCAGGCTGTCGGCGCCGGCTTGCTCGAACAGCTTGGCGAACTCGATATTCTCTTCCAAGGTGGTAAGCAGGGCATTCTGCCCGAGCGCTCCGTCATTTTCCTCGAGCACGTTGATCAGTACCTGTACGGGGAAATCTTCGCCGCAGGATTGCTTGATCTGCTGAATCAGCTCGGTGACGAACCGGGCGCGGTTCTCGAAGGATTGCGGGCCGTATTCGTCATCGCGCTCGTTGCGCATGCGGGATAGGAAGGCCTGCCCCAGGTTGTTGCCGGCGGCATTTATCTCGAAGGCGTTGACGCCGGCAGCTTGGAGTTTCTTCACGGCTGCGACGATGTCGGCCTGAAGGGCGCGAATGTCTTCTTGGGTTAGGTCGGTGGCTACCGCTTGGGTAAAGTTCTCGAAATCGACCGTGTCGTGCTTGCCGATAAGAAGATCCATGGTGTCGTACTGGTAGCCCACCAAGCCGCCTTCTTCGTGAATGGCGTCGACGACCTCCTTAAGGGGCAGCTCGCTGATGGATCGGTAGCCGCCTACTTCGAAGTGCTCGGTGATACAGCCGAAGTTCTCAAGCCACACGAGCCCTACGCCCCCGCGGGCAAAGGCGCGGTAGTACTCGACGAGGGCCCGTTCGCTACCTTCTCCCGCATAGCCCGATCCCGCTGCGGACTTGACAATGCGGTTCGGAATTTCCAGGCCGCCAAATGGCCACGGCGAGAAAAGCGCTTCCAGTTCCATGGTGTGGGCGGTGTAGTCGGTGTCTTGGGGATTTATCTGGCTCTGCCAGGATTGCCCGTTGTGCCCTGTGGCCGAGAGATCCTTCTCGTTGGCGTTGTCCGCTGTCGCATTTGGTTGCGGCGCACAGCCGGCAAGAACTGTTCCGCTGGCGAAAGCGGCGCCGAGGGCGGCTACGGCCGATCCGCCAATGAACGAACGGCGCGATACATATGCTTGGTTTCCCATGGTCTCCTCCTGATTGGCTTACACGTCCGAGGAATTGGACGATGGTGTTATAGTAGAAATTTCCCTGGGGGCATTCATCGCATCGACCATGGGAAAAGCGACAACAGCGCAATATCGCATTGTCCATGTGATTGGTTTGACCTGCGCATACGTATATCATGGAGCATCGAGAACCTGTGGGGAGGATGGCATGGCTACTGAACAGAAGCATGAGAGGGAGAGCAGATTTCTGTTGCCGATTCTTATCGTGGTGGGCATCCTTTGCTTCCGTCTGACGGCGTGGACGTTGTTTCGCGGTCAACTGGCGCTCATTCTCACGGACTCCTACGTTCTGTCCCATGGGGCGCAAATTGCGAGTGTTTTGGTGCTGGTGGCGGTTGTGTCGGCGCTGAAGCCTTCTCTGCGTTGGCGCGCGCCGGCCATTGTTGTCGCCGCGCTGCTCATGGCTGCGAGTGCTGCTTGGATCGTTTTCCCTGCTGCGGTTATTCGGGCGGATGTAGTGCGCGTGGCGTGCATGGTCCATGGGGCCGCCAGTGCCGTCATCTTCATTGGGTGGGGAGCGGTTACTTGCCGGCACCGGCCCCAGATGACTGCGGTATGCGTGATGATCGCCTTCCTTCTCGACAGCATGATTGCGGGTGTCCTTGACTCGATGCCGGTTCTTGTTCCTGCTTTGTCGGTGATTACTCCGCTGATTGCGGGAGGGCTCCTCGTTCTCGTGCTGCTCCGGTTTCAAGATTCGCTTCCTGATGAGACCCTGGCGTTCTTCACGAAGAGCGTGATGCGGAGTCTTCCTTGGGGCCTTTTGGCTTTCTTGTTCCTCTGCTCGCTCATGGTGACGATCTCCTCGGTGTTGGCGCCTGTTGAAACGCTGTCGCGCCAGTTCTCGGTCAACAACTTCTGGACGCCGATCTTTCTCACGGCTCTTGCGGCGGCGTTGTTCCTCTTCAGGGTGAAGAAGCGAGAGCGCTCCGATGGCCTGTGGATCCTCTTCTCGTTCATCATGTTCTGCGGGCTCGTTGCCTTCTCGTCGCTTTCTTTGGTGGACTATTCGCTGGCTCTTGGATTTATGCGAGCGACGCAGGATTGCCTTTTCATGTTCAGCTGGATTCTCGTGGCCGACATCGCCTATCATCACCGCTTGCCCGCCGTGCCGTTTTTCGGTTTGTGCGCCATTTTCGTCATGATGCCCGAACCGGTTCCCGCGGCGATTTTGGGCATGGTTCTGGCACCGGTGCCCCTGTCGGCGCAAGGACCACTCTCGGTGACCATCGCACTTATCATGGCGGTGGTGCTGGTGGCATTCACGCTCGTGCTTCTTCAACGCCAGGCCCGGGGTGAGGCCGTCTCCCAATGGCACGACTCCCACCTGGCGCAGCGGGTAGAGGAACTGACGCGGACGTTCGGCTTTACTGATCGGGAAAGCGAGGTGGCGGAACTGCTGCTCCAAGGCTATTCAATGCCGCAGATAAGCGAGCGCCTGTTCATTTCCCTTGACACCGTGCGCACCCACATGCGCCACATCTACCAGAAAGCCGGTGTCCATAGCAAGGTGGAACTTATCGAGCTGTCCAAGAAGCCGTAGCCCTCCTACAACAGCGGTAGTTCCATGCGGAAGGTGTCGGTGGGGCGCTCTGTTTCGAAGCCGAGGGCTTCGGGGAGGCAGAGGGCGGCGTACCAGGGGAGGTAGACCACCTTTCCGGCCACTTCCACGTTCAGGCGTGAGAAGACGTAGCCGCGTTCGATGGCATATTCGTCGCTGGCTAGAAGGGCGTTCAGGGCCGCATGGGCCCGCGGCGTGCGGCCCGACTTTATCTCGATGGGGATGACGCGGCCGAGGCCGTCCTCGGTGAGGAAGTCCACTTCGCCGCGCTTGCGGTTCATGTAGTAGAACAGCGGTCGCCCGCAAGCGGTGAGGGCCTGGGCGAACACGTTCTCGAAGAGGCTGCCCAGATTGGGGTCGCGCTTGTCGAGGTACAGGTCGCGGGCCATCGAGGAAGGATAGCGGCTGGTCAGCATGCCCGTGTCTGACTCGTACAGTTTGAAGCTGGAGGGCTGTTCGGTCACCTGCAAAGGCGATTTCGGGTCGCGCACGATGTTGCACTTCATGGCCACATGGGCCGATACGAGCCAGTTGAAATCGAGACGAAATTTCTCGTATCGGGCGTTTGGCTCCAGAGAATTCAATCGGAAGCGCACCGACTTCTCGTCCAGCTGAAGGGGGAGCTGCTCGAAGATAGTTCGCACGTTGGGCGCCTCTGTGCCTGCGTACTTTGTGATGTCGTTCACATAGGCGGCAACGAGGGCTTTCTGTGTTTCACGCACCGCCATGAGATCATTGCGGGAATCGAGGAAGGCCTGCACAGCCGCGGGCATGCCGCCGACGGCCATGTACGTGCGAAAATAGGTGAGCAGGCGATGGTGCAGGAAGTCGGGCACGGGGCGCAGTGCGGTCACGCATTCCCGCACCGTGGCCAGCGCGTCGTCGTTTACGCCGACGGCCCAGCAGAACTCCTCAAAGTCCATGGGGTACATGGTCACTTCGGTGACGAACCCTACGGGATATGAGCGCACATGCTTCAGCTCAACGCCGAGCATAGAGCCGGAAAACGCGTAGAAGAACCGCCCGTCTTGCACGAGGAATTTCACCATGGTCATGAGATCGGGCAGCTCCTGAATCTCATCGATGAATATAAGCGTTTCGCCCGGGACAAGGGGCACGTCGGCTATGAGCCCGATGCGGGTAATGAGGTCCTGGGCATTCGTTGCCTCGGCAAGGTCCCTTTTGGCTGCCCTATCCTCGTAGAGGTTGATGGTCACCATGGATTTGAACTCGGTGCGTCCGAGTTGATCGACCAGATAGCTCTTTCCGATCTGGCGAGCACCCGTTACAAGAAGAGCCGTTTCGCCGCAATGGGCCTTCCACTGCTTCAGTATTTCGAGAGCTTTTCTCTTAAACATGATGTCATCCTTCATATGCCGCTATGAACAGCTGATTTACACTAATGTAAATCTTCATTTGACCAATTTTAACATTTTTTAGCATCTTCGTTTGGCCGAATCTTACACTTTTGGGCATCTTCAGTTTGCGTAACTGCGATCCTTCGTGCGCAAAGGGGTGCTTGGGGCTTAGGCGCCGAAGAGTTCCTTGCGGGTGCGGTCGTGGGGGAAGGTGAGGATGACGCGGGTGCCCACGCCCTCCTCGCTGGCCAGGCCCACGTGCAGGCCCAGGGCGGCGCACAAGTTCGCCACCAGATACAGGCCCATGCCCGTGGCCGAGCCGTGGGCGCGACCGACCTGGCCGGTGAACCCGCGCTCGAAGACCCGGGGCACGTCGGCGGCCGGGATGCCGCAGCCGTTGTCGCGCACCTCCAGCACCGTGCGCCCGCGGGACGTGCCCGGCTCCACTTCCCGGGCCGAGAACTCGACAGAGGAGGCGCCGTACTTCGCCGCGTTCACTACGAGCTGGCCGAGCATGAACACGAGCCAGGGCTCGTCGGCCAGCACGGTGAGCCCGTCGGGAATGGCGAAGGCGGGCACGCAGCCGCGCTCGATGAGGAAGCGGCCGTTCTTCTTGCAGGCCTCCCGGGCCGCGGCGCCCAGGTCCACCTCCCGGATGGCGTAGTCCTTGGCCACCGAGGTGGACCGCGCGTAGTACAGCGCCTGGTCCACCTGGGCCTCCACCCGCTCCAGCTCCCGGGCGATCTTCGACGCCTCGGGGCCGGGCGTGTTCGCGAGCATCAGCTTGATGGCGGCGATGGGGGTCTTCGTCTCGTGAATCCACAGCTCCACGTAGCGCCGGTAGGCGGCCGCCTCGTTGTTCAGGGCCTCGGTCTCGGCGCCCGCCAGCTGGGCCAGCCGCTCGGCGGTGGCCAGGGCGATGCGTCCCTCCAGAAACGACGGCTCCGCGATGAGCGAGGGCAGCACGCAGGCTTGGCGCACCTGGGCCACGAGCACGCCCAGCTCCTGGTAGAACCGCGCCTTGCGCCAGTAGTCGGCGAAGCCCGCGGCCAGGGCCACCAGCGTGAGAATGCAGGCCACCAGCCACGTGCCCGCCAGGCTCACCCCCAGCACCGGCAGCACCATGACCGTGCTGACCAGGCACAGCACCAAGGCCGCCAGCCCGATCAGGTTGTCGCGCAGGTAACTGCCCGGCGTGAAGGCGGGGAAGTCGTCGAAGGCCTCGGCACCGGCGGCTGCCACGTCGGCCACCGCTCCAGCCGCCTCGCCCGCCGCCCCGGCGCGGACCCCGTTGGCGCTCATACGGTGTAGCCCTGGCCGCGGCGAGTGGTGAGGAAGTCCTCGGGCACGCCGAGGGATGCGAGCGTCTTGCGCAGGCGGTTCACGTTCACCGTCAGCGTGTTGTCGTCGATGAAGGCGTCCGACTCCCACAGGGCGCACATGATCTCGCTGCGGGGCACCACGATGCCGGGGTTGCGCATGAGCGTCTGCAGGATGCGCAGCTCGTTGCGGGTGAGCTCGGCGGTGCGGCCTTGGAAGGTCACGGTGCCGGCGCCGATGTTCAGGGTGACGCCCTGGTGGCGGATGACCATGTCTCCGGTGCCGCTCCCGGTGCGCCGCAGCAGCGCCTGCAGGTGGGCCAGCAGCACGGCGGGGCGGTAGGGCTTCACCACGTAGTCGTCGGCTCCCAGGTTCATGGCCATCACCTCGTCGAACTCGCTCTCCGACGACGTGAGCATGAGAATGGGCACGCTGCTCTTCGCGCGGATGTCGCGGCAGAGGGAATGGCCGTCGGCCCCGGGCAGCTTCAGGTCCAGCACGATGCAGTCCGGCTCGGCGGCCAGCGCCCGGGCGGCGGTGTCGGCCCAGGTGCCCTCGTAGGCGGCCACGGCGTAGCCGGACAGCTCCAGCACGTGGGCCAGCTCGTCTCGCAGGGCCGCGTCGTCCTCGATAATGTAAATGCGCTGGGCCATGGGGCTCACCTTCCCGTTACTTCCATACCGCGCGCTCGCCGCGTTGGCCGGTGCCTCCGCCATTCTACCGCGCCGGCCGCCGTTGCGAGCCCGCATTCGGCACTCTTACAAGAGCGTAAGGGAGGCTAAATTGCCACGGCAAAGGAAACATTAAGTTTTCCGCCCGCAAGCGAGAAGTAGGGTAATATGGTCAGCGCATTTTCCGGTACCGGCGGGCGCAGGGCGCGTCGGGCCGTGGGCTTCCGCATCCCGTTGGCCGTGGGCTTTCCCATGCCGCCGGGCCGCGGGACCATTGAGGGCGAAAGGACGACCATGAGAGATTTGCCTGCCAACCAACTGAATCCGCGCATTAAGAATGTGTGGCGCATCAGCGACGCCATCTGGATTGTCATCGTGTTTTTGTGCTGCTTCGCGCCCTTCGCCATCATTGCGGCGGTGGAGCCGACGGAAGAGTGGGCCGGCGTGGTAGCCCTCATCGTGGCCGTGGGGTTCGCGGCGCTGTTCGTGCTGTGCGTAGGGGTGCTGCCGCCCATCCGCTACGCCCGCTGGCGCTACGAGTTGACCCCCGATTACCTGGACATCGCCCGGGGCATCTTCTGGCGGAAGCGCTTCATTATCCCGTTCATCCGCGTGCAGAACACCGACACGCGCCAGGGGCCGGTGCTGCGGGCCTTCGGGCTCTCCAGCGTCACCGTGGCCACGGCCGCCGGCGAGCACGAGATTCCCGGCCTCGACAACGAGGAAGCCGCCGTGCTGCGCGACCGTGCCGCCGAGCTGGCCCGCCTGGCCCGAGAGGACGTCTAATGGACGCGCAAAACCAGCCGGCCCCCGCGCCGCAACCGGCGGCCCAACCTGGGCCGGCCCCCGCCCCCGCGCCTGCGCCGCAGCCGGTGTCGCCACCGGCGCCCATGCCCCAGCC
>CANPHS010000048.1 GCA_947573925.1 uncultured Enterorhabdus sp.
CTCAAACAGTCCTCGCTTTGGGGAAATGTCCGCTGGACATTTCCCGTCGCTGCGGAACTCGCTCGGTCAAGGCACTCCACGTCCCTTCCCCGCCCCGCTGCCCTTCCGCATCCCGTTTGCGCCCGGTATTCGGTTCCGTGTCGGGGCGTTCGCAAGTTCGTACAACCCCTTCCCCGTTCGCGCCGCCCGAGGCAGTATGGTTTGAAAAGGCCCGCCGATCATTAGGACCGACGGGCTTCTCTTTTGCGACCGATCGCCAGACAAGGATCGAGGATGCCCCATGAACGCCATCTTCAAACGGAGCAGCGTGCGGCAGTTCACCGATGAGCCGGTGAGCATCGACGATATCGAGCGGCTCATGCGGGCCGCCATGGCGGCCCCTTCGGCGGGCAACCAGCAGCCCTGGGAATTCTACATCGCCCGCGACGAGACCACCCGCATGGCCCTGGCCGCCTCGAGTCCCTTCGCCGGGCCGGCCAAGAAGGCCCCCTGCGTCATCGTGGTGTGCCGCCGCGACGAGGAGGGACTGCGGTTTCCCCCGTGCGCCCCGTTCGACCTGAGCGCCGCCGTGGAGAACATCCTTTTGGAAGCCGCCAACATCGGCCTGGGGGCCGTGTGGCTCGGCATCGCCCCGAGCCGTGACCGCATAGCCGCGGTGGACGTGGCCCTCGGCAGTCCCCGGGGCGTGGAGCCCTTCGCGCTGGTGGCCGTGGGGCACCCCCAGCACCGCCCCGAGCCCAAGGGCGCCACCCGCTACGACGAGACGCGGGTTCATTGGATTTAGACGGGACGGAAGGCGCCGATCGAAGGCCGCCGCGCAGCGACCCGGCAGGTGGCCGTCGGCGTTCGCCTTCCTGCGGGCGGTTACTGGCTGTTGCGTTTCAGGCCGGCGCGGCGGGCGTTGTTGCGGGCGGCGGTCACGTCGCTGAAGGCGCGAGTGAGGCCGCGCAGGGCGTTCAGCATGGTGGTGCGGTCGGCCACCGGGGCCTTCATGACGCCGTCGCGCAGGATGGCCCATTCGCGGCCGCCCTCAAATAGCTGGGCCGCATCGGTGATACCCGCGGCTCTCAAGGCGTTGAACAGGGCGTCCACCATTTGCTTGCGCGTAGGGCCGTCCATGGAGGCGAGCCACTGGTCCAGCGCCTCGGCCCGGCGCTCGGTGCGCTCCGGCAGCGCCGGTACCGTGACGAAGGCCGTCGGCGTCGCATCGGCGGCGGGTGTCGCGGCGGCGGAATACGCGGCGTCGGCCACCTCCCAGCGGTACACCGAATGCTGCTCGAACCCGCGGCCCATTGCCTTCACCGTGACGGTGGGCATGGCCGATTCCATGAGGATGCCCACCATGGAATCCTCTGGCACCTGCTTGGTCATGCGCCCGACCAGGGGCGCGTAGTCGGCGGCGGAGAACGTGCCGGGCATGAAGCCGGGGCCGTCGTGGTTGTACAGGTGCGCGATGCGGTCCTGCACCGCCGGGGTCGCCGTGAGCGCGGCGTACTCGGCCAGGTTGCCGCCTTTGGAGTGGCCGCCCAGCAGAAGGTCGCGGGGCAGACGCGGGTCGGCTGCCACGGCTTCCACGTACCGCGCCGCCAAATCCTGGGCCGGCACGGGCACCGTGTAGGCCATGTTGAAGTCCTCGCGCCAGCCGGTGAGGGTGGTGTCGGTGCCGCGGAAGCCCACGTAGGCGAAGCGCCCCGGGTCCACGAAGGTGGTGGCGGCGAACTGCATGTCCAAGGTTTCGTCGAAGGCGGCCACGTGGTCGTAGATGAGCAGGTCGCGGAAGCGGGGGCTCGCGGCCATGAGAAACAGCTGCTGCTTCATCTGGGCCTGGTGCATGCCCGAGAACATGGTGCCGAAGCACTCGGCTCGCAGCAGATCGACGAACCGGATGGGGGCCGTGGGCGCCGTTGCGTCCTGGCGCTCCTCGGCCCGGTCGGCGGCATCGGGAGTGACGGCGGCGGAAGCAGCCGGCGCGAGCGCGGATGCAGACGCAGCGGCAGGCGCAGGCGCTGACGCGGCCCCGGGCGCAGGCGCCGCCGTCTCGGCCAACGCCTCCGTCGCAGCCCCCGCCTTCGCCGCCTTCACCGCCTTCCCGCCGTGACCGCCCTCGCGCCGTTCGCGCAGACGGCGGCGCAGTGCCGCGAAGGGCCCGCGCCGATGGGCCGTCCCTTCCCCCTTCGCCTCTTCCGGCGGCTCTTCCCCCAGAGCCACGCGCGGCATGATGCCCTCGCCCCGGGCCATACAGAACTGGGCGAGCAGCGCCGAGTCCACGGCGTTGAAGGGCTCGTCGTCGAAGGTGGCCAGCTGGGTTTCCAGATATGTGAGTATATCGCTCATGGGTCTATTATGCCGCACCTTGCCCCAGGACGCACCGCGCCGACCCCGCCAGACACAAAGCCGTTGCCTGCACTTCGCACATACCCCACCCGGCGGTCGCGCAACAGCGGTCGCCGAACCGCCACCCCGAAAGCCGCCGACCGCGGCCGACAGTCCCTCCCCGCCGCTCGAAGCGGCCGCAACGGCCGTCCCTCCCTCGCCTTCCGCTACAATGGCAGCGCAATTTCGTTCAAACGCGGGCATCTCCCGGCACGGCGAGTGCGCCATCACCGCGACCGCGGGCCACCATCGGCCCCGCCGTCTTCGCGGCGGCCGTCGCGACCCGGCCACTCGCCGTGCCGAGGGGCGCCCGCGCGCCCAACCCAGGAGGTTCCCGTGTCCACCGATCCCGCCCGCACCCCCGCCCCGGCCCGCGACGCCGCTGTGCCCGCCTGCGACAGCAACCCCGCCGGCGGCGACATTCCCGCCGGCATCGGCAGCGCCGCCGCCCCGCGCGAGCACTTCGCCAGCCGTCTCGGCTTCATCCTCATTTCCGCCGGCTGCGCCATCGGCCTCGGCAACGTGTGGCGCTTCCCCTACATCGCCGGCGAGTACGGCGGCGCCGCGTTCATCCTCATGTACCTGGTGTTCCTCGTCATCCTCGGCCTGCCCGTCATGGTCATGGAGTTCGCCGTGGGCCGCGCCTCCCAGCGCTCGGCGGCCCTGGCCTTCGACGTGCTGCAGCCGTCGCGTCGCTGGCACTGGTTTTCCTGGTGGGCCTACATCGGCTGCATGCTGCTCATGATGTTCTACACCACCGTCTGCGGCTGGATGCTCGCCTACATGGCCAAAATGGGCACCGGCACCTTCGCGGGGCTCGACCCCGAGGGCGTGGCGGGCGTGTTCGGCGCCATGCTGGCCAACCCCTCCGAGATGGTGGGTTGGATGCTGGCCGTGGTGGTCATCGGCTTCTTCGTGTGCAGCTTCGGCCTGCAGAAGGGCGTCGAGCGCATCACCAAGGTCATGATGATCTGCCTGCTCGGCGTCATGGGCCTGCTCGTGGTGCGCTCGGTCACCCTGCCCGGCGCCGCCGAGGGCCTCGCGTTCTACCTCGTGCCCGACTTCGGCCGCATGTTCGACGGCGGCTGGTCCGGCTTCGGCGAGGCCGTGTACGCCGCCATGGGCCAGGCGTTCTTCACCCTGTCCCTCGGCATTTCCGCCATGGAGGTGTTCGGCAGCCGCATCGGCAAGCAGAACTCGCTCACCGGCGAGGCCCTGCGCATCTGCGGGCTGGACACGCTCGTGGCCATCCTCGCGGGCCTCATTATCTTCCCCGCTTGCTTCGCCTTCGCCGTCGCCCCCGACCAGGGGCCGTCGCTCGTGTTCGTCACCTTGCCCAACGTGTTCAACCAGATGCCGCTCGGGCAGCTGTGGGGCACGCTGTTCTTCGTATTTATGAGCTTCGCGGCCCTGTCCACCATCATCGCCGTGTTCGAGAACCTCATCACCTTCACCATGGAGAAGTGGGACCTCTCCCGCCGCGACGCCGTCAAGCGCACGGCCATCCTGGTCACAGTGCTGAGCCTGCCCTGCGCCCTCGGCTTCAACGTGCTGGCCGGCGTCACCGTGCCGGGCATCGGCGACATCCAATCCATCGAGGACTTCATCGTGTCGAACAACCTGCTGCCCCTGGGCAGCCTGCTGTACGTGGTGTTCTGCGTGTCGCGCAAGGGCTGGGGCTGGAACAACTTCCTCGCCGAAGCCGACGCGGGCAACGGCGTGCAGTTCCCCCGCTGGGCCCGCGGCTGGCTCACCTTCGGCCTGCCGGCACTCATCGTCATCATCTTCATCATGGGCTACCTACCGAAGATCATGCTGTGGATGGGCCTGGCCTAACGGAAGCTGCCGTCCAATCTATTTCCCCTCGACGGACGAGGCACCTTCCGCTATACTGCGTAGATGCACTCACGCCCGGGTGGTGGAACGGCAGACACGACGGTCTCAAAAACCGTTGCCGAAAGGTGTGCGGGTTCAAATCCCGCCCCGGGCACCATAAACTTCACGCGGCCCCCCGGGGCCGCTTTTGTTTCCCCGGCGGCCTTCGACTCAAACAGCCGCTCACGTCTTCTTCTTCGCAACCTCCGACCGCCGCTTTCCGCGAAGCACGGTTTCCGAAAGACACAAAATACTGCAACAAACTCCAGTTGATAGACACTCACACCCCGGCCCTTCAACCCGACTGTAATATTGCCGCAAAATCTACTCCTGTTTTCCCAGGTGAAAGCGGTGGCGCAGAAATCATGGTAGACATGAACAACCGTCCATGTCTACTAACTGGAGTTTGTTGCAGAAAAAATGCCCAGTCGGAAACCTGGCGCCTCGCAGTCCCCGCCTCTACGCCACACTACGCCGCCCGAAGCACGTCGTCCGCCCCTATACTTCCCGGTAGTAGATGCGCATATCCTCGTATTCGTTGTCTTTGTTGCGAAAGCCGCCGGGAATGGTGCCGATGTAGGCGAATCCCAGCTCCTCGTACAGCGCCTGGGCCCGCTGGTTGCTTTCCACCACGGCGTTGAATTGCAGGCCGCGGAAATCCAGCTTGGCCGCCTGGCGCAGGGAGTCCTCCACCAGCAGGCGCCCCAGCCCGTGGCCGCGCACGTTAGCCGACACCGCAAAACTGGCGTTGGCCACGTGCCCGCACCGGCCCACATTGTTGGGGTGCAGAATGTACAGGCCGGCCACACGCCCGGCCACCGTGATCACCGCCGTGTGGGACTGCGCGGCGAAAAACTCCCGGGCCTCTTCCAAACTCAGCGGCTCCGTCTGCGGAAACGCCCGGCCGGCTTCCACCACGGCGTTCCAGATATCCACCATAGCCGGCAGATCTTCCTCGCGATAGGGTCGCGTCACTTTCAGCGACACCCCGTTCGGCAAACCCATAGTCTCGTCCTTTCATAAAGAAAGGCTCCCTTGCGGAAGCCTTTCCCGATGGCGAATAGGCCTGGCGGCTTAGATGTCGGCCAGGGTGAAGTCGCGCTCGCCGTTGAACACGGCCAGGGCGTCGGCCACGGACCAGTCGGCCAGGGTGATGGCGGAGATGGCCTTGGTCAGGCGCACCGCCTCGTCCAGGGAGCGCTGGTGGATGTTGCGGCCGGTGGCGTTGCCCACGGCGCCGCCGATGTGAATCTGGTCGTAGAGCTGGGTGAGGAAGGCGTCGGCAGCCACGGTGGAACCGCCCGCGCACACCAGGCCGCAACGGCCGGCGGCGGTGGAGGCGATCTTCAGGGCCTCGGCGGCGGGGGTGCCGTCCTCGGGCTTCGGCGGGTTCACCTTCACGAAGTCGGCACCGAGGCACAGGGCCACGCCGGCGGCACCGGCGATGAGGTCCGGGTCCTTCTCGGCGGTAACGGCCTTGCCGCGGGGGTAGATCCACAGCACCACGATGAGGCCGTTGGCGTGGGCCTGGGCGATCAGCTCGCCGGCCTCAGCCATCATGGTGGCCTCGTACTCGGAGCCGAGGTAGATGGTGTAGCCGAGGCCCACCACGTTCACGCCGGCCTCCTTCATGGCCAGCACGGCGTCAAGATCGTACAGCTGCGGGGAGTAGGGGTCCTCCTGCTTGGTGCCGACGAGGTTGGTCTTGGAGTTCATCTTCACCAGGTAGTTGATCTCCGGGTAGTCGGCCGCGTACTGGGCCACGAGGCCTCGCTGGCCAGCGAGCACGCCGCAGACGCCCTCGGAGCCGATCTTGAACAGATGCTCGGGATCCAGGTCGGCCAGGTCGATGCCCTCGCCGTAGAAGTCCTTGTTCAGGTGCTCGATCTTCTGATCGCAGGCGAACAGCATGAGACGGCCGGTCTCGCGCGTGGCCTTCATGTAGTTGGTGATGTACTCGTCACGGGCCTCGGGCATGACGTCGGCGGGAACGCGCACCTGATCACGGGTGATCTTCGGCATGGGTATCCTCCTTGAAGTTCGTTTCGATAACGGCAAACATTGTACAGAAACAATCCCTGACCGCGCATTCTTTCACAAAGAAAGTGGCGAAGGGAGCGCAGCGGCCGGGCGCCTGACGAAGGGGCGAAAAGAAGGAGTCGCCGCGCGGGGAAGAGCCTACTTCCCGGCCCCGTTCGACTTCTTGGTCATGCGGCTGTAGACCACGAGGGCCACGATGGCGATGGCGGCGGTTACGGCGAAGATGATCACCGACTCCAGGATGTTGCCGTTCACGAGGCCGGCGGCGGCGTAGGTGGACAGCACGATGCCGGGAATGCGGGCGAAGTTCGAGATGAGCACGAAGTTGCGCATGGTCATGTGGGTGAGCGGCGTGATGTAGGTGAACACGTCCTTCGGCAGCCCCGGAATGAGGAACAGGATGAACACGATGACGTTGAACTTCTCGGAGGTCTCCCATTCGCGGAACTTGCCCATGTACTTCTCGGGCACCATGGCCTGCACGAACGGGGCGCCCAGCTTGTGCACGAGCACGAAGATGAAGGCGCTGGAAATGATGCAGCCGATCCAGATGATGAGGGCGCCCACCCAGGGGCCGTAGATCATGCCGGCGGCCACCTGCACCACTTCGCCGGGGATGAAGGCCACGACGATCTGCAGGAACTGAATGGCCAGCAGAATGAGGAAGCCCCAGGGGCCGGCGTTGCGGATGTCGGAGGTGACGCGGTCCACCCCGCCGGGCTCGAACAACTCGTGGATCATGGGCCAGATGGCAATGCACACCACGATCATGATGACGAAGAAGGCGATGAGGCCCGCGAACTTGAAGATGTTGGCCGCGGGCATCTCGTGGCCGGCGACGGACGTCTCCTCGTGGGCCTTTTCCTCCAGCCTCGCGAGGCGCTCGGACTTGTGGGCGGTTTTGGGGGGCTTGTTCTCGTGTGTTTTCATAGGCTCCAGTGTATCGGAGCGCCCCGGCAAGCGGGGCGCATCTGAACGAACTCTATAACTTGATGACGAAATTGTAAGAGGCCGGGACGCCCAAAGTGGGACGCCCTGCCGGGCATGCTGTCCCACTTCCCCACATGAGCAAGCCTCAGTTGTCGTCCTTGCGGGCCTTGTCGTATTCCTCCTTGAAGGCGGAGAACATGCCGCTGGCCCGCTTGATCTGGCGGCCCGTGGCATAGGCCCCGGCGTTCACGGCCTTGCCGGCGGCCTTCGTGGCCGTGGACACGGCCGGCTTCACGGCCTCCACGGTTTCGCGGGCCCGGTCGGCCACCACGGCCGTGGGGGGGGGGGGGGGGGGGGGGGGGGGGGGGGGGGGGGGACGGCCGTGGCCTCGCCGGCCTTGGCGGCCAGGCCGCCCTCGGCCGCAAGCTCGGCCACTTCGTCGGACACCAGGATGGCGCCGAGCACCGGCTCGGCCTCCTCGGCCTGCCCGTTCACAGCCAGGGCCGTGCCGATGCCGCGCTTGAACCCGCGAATCATAGACCCGGGAATCTCCTTCACGCCCAGAAGCGCGTTGGCCGTGGCCCCCTGGGTCACTTTCATGGAACGCACGTCGCCGGTCTTCGGGTCGAAGGACACGTCGCCCACAGTGCCGTACACGGTGCCGTCCTCGCCCATGACGGGCAGCCCCGCCCACAGCACGCAGTCGTCGTAGTTCACGCCGAGGGCCTTGCAAGCGCCCTTGTCGGTGGCCTCGGGCTTCTGCAGCACCACGATGCGGCCGTCCACCACGTCATAGCCGTTGTAGGCCACGAACACGTCCTTGCGGCGGAACATCCACAGCAGGTCGGGCCGTTTCACAATGAAACCGACGAAGCGGCGCTGGGTGGGATGGAACACGCAGTGGCGCACCTTCCCGAGCCGTTTCACCGCTTCGGGCTTCTTGGGCGTGCTCTTGTCGAGGAACACGCGCTTTCCGACAATTTCCTCGGTGGTGCCGTAACGCTTGGCCATAACTTACTTGTCGTCCTTCTTGTCGTCGGCCGGCTTCTCGGCGGCCTCCTGCACGGTTTCCTTGGCCTCGTGAGCTGCGGTCTTCACGGCCTCGCCGGCGTCGGCGGCGGCCTCCCTCACGTCCTCGGCGGCGTCGGACACGGCGTCGGCGTCCTCACCGGCGTTCTTGGCCACCTGGTCGGCGATGCGCTGGCGGGCCGCTTCGATCTTCTCGCGCAGCTCGTCGCCCTTCTCATTGATGGTGGGGGAAATGTTGCTGGCGGCCTCCTGGATGGAAGCGGCCACATCGGCGCCGCGGGCGGCGGCCTCGGAGGCAATCTCCTGGCCCTTGGCGGTCACGTTATTCACCACTTCAGCGCCCTTGGAGGCGGCTTCCTGGTACATGTGCTGGGCACCGGCCGCGGCCTGGCCGCCCCACTGCTGGGCATCGCCCAGGATATCGTTGGCCTTGTCGGCCACCATGGCGCGGGTTTCCGCACCCGGACGCGGCGCGGCCAGCAGGGCTGCGACGGCACCGACAACGCCACCGATCAGAAACATTCCAAATTTGTTGGCCATAACTGCCTCCTTTATCGACAGATTATCAAGTTCGCCCATTATAGAGGTGCGCGAACTGAAAGCGGGTCCGGAAGGCCCGCTTCTCACCTTACGGTAAACAAGTTGTCAATCATCATCGATAAGGAAATCTCTCACAGAAAACCGCACCCCGTGCGCAAAAGAAGCACGGGGCAGCAGCCGAAGGAGTGCGCTCAAGTACCCCGAGCATCGCCCAGCGAATCCCATCACCCGTCCCACGCTTAGTCGGCCGGTCCCCAGGTGCGCGCAAGGTCGTCGATCCAGGGGCGCGGGCTGCCGCCGTAGTCGCTTGTGCCAACGTAGGTGAATGCGGTCCCTTCGCTCTCGGGCAGCAGTGCCGGAGGCTCGCAGAAGCGATCTTCCACGAGCTGCCATGAGCCGTCGCGGTCTTCCAATACGAACACGTGGTGGTCGGCCGCACCAGTGTCGAAATCTTCCCCGGCCAAGCGCCAGTTCGTTTCCACCCGAGCTCCCACATACAAGCGCCCGTCGTCGCCCAGGCGCTGGGTCTCGGGGTGCGCGACCACCCGGGCGCTCTCGTAGGAGGCATTCGAAGCCGTCTTGTCGCGCCACGCCCGCGCGGCATCGCACAGCCGCTGGTGCTGTTCTGATTCGGGAAAGTACGCCTTGGCCCGGGCCAACGTGGTCGCGTCTTCTTCCGCCGTACCTTCCACCAGCAAATCGGCCATGGCTTGCAGGTAATCGCGGGTCGCATCGCCCACCTCGCTGCCGGCAAGCACTTCGACGGCTCCACCGCGCGGCAGGGCCCCTTCGTACACGTCCAACGGTCCCGGCGGCATCGGGTCAGCCGTCGCCACCGCATAGCCCGCGGCGCACGTCATCGTCACCGCCGCCAACATCACCATCACGCGCGAAATCCGCCGTCCCATAGCACGCCCCTTTCAAGAAACTTGCAAGCCACTATCACCTACAAACTCTGCACCACCTCATCCATGGAAACGGCATTGGGCAGATCGTCGCCGCTTTCCACGTCGACACGCTGTAAGCCAGGTTGCTGGCTGCGCGATCGAGCTGTCGGAGCCTCAACTTGGTAGATACCCGCCGTAACACCATTGATGTAGTAGTGACCTGCCAACTCTCCGTCCAGGCCAGATGGCACCAGGTAGAGAAGATAGGAAGACCCATTCTCGAGAAGGCTTTCCTCGACAAAGCCCGTCTGACGCACGATGATCTCGTCTCCACCGTGCAAAGACCCCTTGTAGCCCTCTTGCACAGTGACACGGGTCAGCACAAACGGCGTCGTTTCATCAATGTCATACACTTCCTCCTGGGAGTCCACTACCACCGTCGCCACCTCATCGGAATCGTCAGCCATTTCATCAAGGGAAGAAAATAGCTGCACCCTGGAATATGAGGTATGGCTCTCCGCTGGGAGCGTTTGATCGCGAACAGCCTCAGGCGTCGAAGAGCCGATCGCTTCGCCGCCTTCTATTCCCTTAATGGCATCTTGGCCGGCACAACCCGCAAGCAGGACAGGCGACAAAAGCCCCACCAATGCCACGCCCCATACCCAACAAGAAATACGCTTGCTATCCTCTTTGATTCGCATGATCATCCTCCTCTAATAGTACTTGCTTGTTTGTAAACTTTTCAAAAAATTCGGAAGCCTGTGCGGCACACACGCTCTTGCGGAATTAAACCCTCTACTCTTAGAAACGAACGAAAGCGGCAAAGCGCTACAAGAAATATCGATGATCACGAAACGCACAAAAAAGCGCTCCCGGAGGGAGCGCTTTTGTCGCAACACAATGGAGCGGGCTCAGGCTGTGGCGTTTAGAACTTCGCGCCGCGGGCGTAGGCTTCTTCTACCAGGGTGTCGAGCACCTTTGGGAGGGACAGACCGGCGGCTTCGCAGGCCATGGGGAACAGGGAGTGGGGCGTCATGCCCGGGGACACGTCCAACGAGGCGTATTTCCCGCCCATTGATCCCTTGTCGGTGAGAAACCCGGGCGTCAGCCATCACCGGGATTCAGCGCCCATGGCCTTCAAGGTAATCGGGAAGATACTCTCTCAAAAACGGGAGAGCAAATCGCATGCCGCCACGATGGGCTTCGTCAATTACCCCTTGCTCCAAAAGTCTTCTGCGGTAGGTAGACACATTCCCAGACGTCATGGCAAGGCGCTCGCCCACCTTCTCCGTTGTGCTCACCTCGTCATCTTTCAGCATAGCAGCGAGAAAATCAAGGTCGCGATTAGATAGTTCATCCAGTGTTGCGCACAACACACGGCTTCTCATATCACTTTGGGCCAAGGCGACGCCTCGACGAACCTCGTCGATACCGATTGAAGGGTTTCCTTCCGATGCCTTCCAGGAACGGTAGCCCACCAATTGCATCATGAAAGGGAAGCCTCCGATGGCCCCCACTGCTTCGTCAAGCGCTGCTTGCTCGATGGTCTTTTCTCCGAGTAAAACCGTCTGTTCGAACGCATCGGCCACATCAGCTTCCGCGATGCGTCCCAAAGCTATCTGATTTGCCCGTCGCAAAAAGGAGGTCGATTTCCCGCTCAGGAGAGACGAGATCTGATGGGGAAGTCCCGCCATGAGCAGCGACACATTGCGATCTTCGCCAACAAAATGTTGGTACACCACCGCGAGTTGCACAATTTCATCGAGCGTCGGGTCGACCTCATCGACAGTAATAACCAGTCCGATATTTTGTTCGGCGAGCGCATCGAGCACCAACGTCATGCGGCTGCGCCAATTCAGACTGGGCGCATCGGGATGCTCCCACTCAATACCTATCATTTGCCCCAGCGAAAGGGCCTTCATGCGCGGGCTCTCGCGCATGTCGATCAGGTCGGCGGCCTTGCGCACCATTTGCTCATATATATCTTCGAGCATGCCGGGAAGCGCCGTGGACGACGCCGAAATCCAACCTTGCTGCTCGGCTGCTCGAGCAAGGTACGAGAGCAACGCCGTTTTCCCCGTACCGCGAGCGCCCTTAAAAAGGGTGCACAAATTGGGGTCGCCCAGACCGTTGTCGAAGGCCTCACGCATCTCGTCCACAATTTGCGTCCGACCGGCCATATGAATGGGCACTTGACCAAAATTTGGGGTAAAGGGGTTTCTCATGTTTCGACCCTCCTCATGTGATTGCCCCTAGTATAGCTTAGTTCTCTTAGCTTATCTTGATTTGTTTAGTTCGACTTGATTTTCTTAGTTCATCTTAGTTTCTTTAGTTCATGGATTTGATCTGGTAAAATAGAAGAGCCGTATGCCGAAGACTTTCTTCTTGGCATACGGCTCTGTGCTGAAAAGCGGGCTCAGGCTGTGGCGTTTAGAACTTCGCGCCGCGGGCGTAGGCCTCTTCCACCAGGGTGTCGAGCACCTTCGGCAGGGACAGGCCGGCGGCTTCGCAGGCCATGGGGAACAGGGAGTGCGGGGTCATGCCCGGGGACACGTCCAGCTCGAAGCAGCGGGCCTGGCCGCCGTCCCACACGAGGTCGACGCGACCCAGGTCGCGGGCACCGTAGGCGCGGTACACTTCCAGGGCGGCCCGCTCGATTTCCGCGCGGATGGCGTGGGCCGTGGCCTCATCGGGCGAGAGCGACTCGGGGCGCACGGGGCAGAAGAACTCCACGGCGTCGTCGCGCATGCGGGCCGAGGCGTCGAAGAACTCGCCTTCCCGGGCGACGATCTCCACCGGCGGCAGAGCGTAGGCGTCCCAGCCGTTCCCCAGAATGGCCACGGACAGCTCCACGCCGTCGACCCACTGCTCGATGTTCACGGCCTCGTCGAAGGACAGCGCGTCGAGCACCGCCTCGCCGAGCTCGTCCTGGGAGTTCACCTTGTGCACGCCGAGGGCACTGCCGCCGTGGGCTGGCTTCACGCACACCGGGTAGCCCCCGATGACGCGCTCGGCCACCATATCGAGGGCCGTGGCGGCGCCCATGTCCTTGAAGGCGTCCTTGGCCAGGTACACGCCCTGGGGCCAGCTGGCGATGCCCTCTTCGCCGGTGATGCCGCGGTACTTCTCGAGGGAGGAGTGGAGGGCGTCCTTGTTCCAGGCGCGGTGGCACACGCTGGCCGGCGAGCCCACGAAGGGCAAGCCCATAAATTCCAGCAGGCTCTGGATAGTGCCGTCCTCGCCGTGCTTGCCGTGCAGGGCGTTGTACACCACGTCGGGGCGCTCGCTGCGCAGCGTGGGCACCAGGTCGGCGTTCGTGTCCAGCGGCACCACCTTGTGGCCCGCCTCTTCCAGCGCCGCGCACACCACCTTGCCGGAAGCCAGCGACACCTCCCGCTCGAAGGACTTGCCCCCCATGAGCACTGCTACTTTCATCTTTTCTCCTTCACATACGAGTAGGGCGCGGATGCGGGGTGTGCCTCCGCGCGGAGTTCCGCAGCGAACGGAAATGCCCTGTGGGCATTTCCGCCGAGCGAGGACTGTCTGAGCACGGAGGTATACCCCGCAGCCGTGCCCGGACGAAGCGGAAGGCTAGGCTTCCGCCGCTTTCTCCTGGGCGTCTTCCACCTTCGCCTCGGCGATCTCGATTTGGGGCTCGTCGCCCTCGCGGGCCTGCATGACGGCCTCCTCGTTCTCCTCGGACGCGACGATGACCTCGTCCCAATTCTCGCGCTTCTCGTCAGCCATGATGGCCTCCTTTCCGTAGCCCGGCAGCGCGCCGGCCTCAATGAACACGCGGTACAGTTCCAGGCGTTCCTCGATAACCCCGGCCAGACGGCGAATAGCCTCGGTGATGGACTCCGGCGTCTCGAAGCTGAAATTCACGCGCATGGAGTTCTTGCCGGTCACACCATCGGGGAAGAAGGAATTCCCTGGCACATAGGTTACGCCCGATTCCAGCGCCTCGGCAAGCATCGAATCGGTATCCATATAGTCGGGCAGCGTGATCCAGAGGAACATGCCGCCGGCGGGGTGGGTCCAAGTGGCCTCGGGCGGGAAGAATTCCTCCAGGGCCGCCAGCATGGCGTCGCGACGCTCCTTGTACAGCGCCACGAATTTCTGCAGGGTGCGCTGCCAGGGGATGTCGGCGAAGTAGTGCTGCACCACCAACTGGTCGAAGGCGCTGCCGCAGAGGTCGGCCCCCTGCTTCACCAAATTGATGCGGGCGAGCACCGCCTCGGGGGCGGCGATCCAGCCGGTGCGCAGGCCCGGGCCGAGCATCTTCGAGATGGTGCCCAGGTAGATGACGGAATCGTCCATGGCCTTCAGGGGCACCTGGTGGCCGCCGTCGTAGCGGAGGCGGCCGTAGGGGTCGTCCTCCACCACCATGAAGTTGTA
>CANPHS010000049.1 GCA_947573925.1 uncultured Enterorhabdus sp.
CCCACATCGACACCTTCGGCGAGTTCGAGGTGCTGCGCTTCACCCTGGACCTTTCCAGTCGCGACAACGCCCGCACCGTCCGCGTGTCGGAATTGGAGCGCGACCACGAGGTGCGCATCATCGCCTTCGAGCGCGCCGACGGCTCGGCTTCCTCCATTCCCACGGCCGATTCGCTGCTGTACGCCGGCGACTCCATCTTGGCCTGCGTGCGCCACGACGTCATCACGCAATTCTCGCGCTATATCTTGGATTAGGGGAGGCTGAGTATGTACATCGTGATTGCCGGCGGCGGGAAAATCGGATCGTATCTGGCCTCCACGCTGTTGAAGAGCGGAAACGAGGTGGCCGTCATCGAGCAGCGCCTTTCCACGGCCGACCGCCTGTCGGTGTCGCTGGAAGGCCGCTACCTGGTCATTCACGGCGATGGCTGCGACTCGCGCTACCAGGAGGACGCCGGCATCCGCACCGCCGATGTGTTCGTGGCTACCACGGGCCAGGACGATTCCAACCTGGTGTCCTGCGAAATCGCCCAGCGCGTGTTCCGCGTGCCGCGCTGCATTGCCCGCGTGAACAACCCTAAGAACCTGCGCATCTTCCGCGAGGTGGGGGTGGAATGCGTGTCCTCCACCACGCTCATCGCGAACCTCATCGAGGAAGAGGCGTTGCTCGGCAGCGTGTCGGTCGTGTCGTCGCTGAACCATGGCAACGTGGCCCTGGCCGAGGTGGTGGTGCCGCGCATGCGCCACTTCTCCAACGAGGACGGCGTGCTCATCGACGAGATTTCCCTGCCCGACAACGCCCTCATCGCGGCGGTCACCAGCGGTGGCGACGTGGAAGTGGCGAACGCTGAGACGCTGCTGTTCCCCGGCGACAAGGCCGTGGTGGTGGCCGACGAAGACGTGCTCGACGACGTGCGTCAGGCGTTTAGGGGACTGTAGTGGGAAGATTTCGCTGCGCTTTGCTTCTGGCGGCAGTTTGCCTCGGAGTCTTTTGCCTGCCGGGCTTAGCCTTTGCGGCTGACTACGCGTGCGCTTCGGTGGACTTGACGGCGGTGGTGGAGACGGACGGGTCGGTGACGGTGACCGATCAGCGCACCTTCGAATTTCCCGCCGACGGCGAGGCCCAGGAGACGTTGAAGTGGCTGTACACCGGGTTTCCCGAGAACGCCGAGGTAAAGGTGAAGCGCGTGCGCCTGGCGGCGGTGGACGAGGCGGGCAACGTGGTGGACGAGTGGACGAAGCTGAAGTCCACCACCTTCCAAATTCCCTGGCGCGGCGGCGGCCGGCCCGAGGCCGACGGCTGGGCCTTCGACCGGTTCCAGGGCACCCTGTACGCCTTCGTGCGGAATTTGCCGGCGAAGGCCGTGGTGGAAGTAACCTACAAGGTGAGCCACGCCGTGACGGCCTTCGACGACGCGGCCGACTTCCAATGGCTGTACGCGCCCCTCGATTACGCCGTCGACCTGCACAATGTGATGGCGAAGGTGATTCTGCCCGTGGCTGCCGACGCGACGGTCACGCCGGGCGACAACGTGCGGGCCTGGGGCCACGGGCCGGCCGACGGCGCGGTGGACATCGGCCCCGACGGTGCGGTGACGTTTACCGACCCCCTGGTGAAGTCGAGCGCCTACGCCGAGGGGCGCGTCATGTTCCCCGTGGGGTGGCTGACCAACCTGAGCGACGAGGACCGCCTGGCGAACCAGGGGAGCCTGCAGTACCAGTGGACCACGCAGTACGAGGAATCGTGGGTCGATCGCGAGGCTCATCAGGCCCTGCTGCGCGACGGCCTGTCGCTGGGACTGTTGGGGCTGTGCGCTCTGACGCTGCTGGGGGCATTGCTGGTGTACGCCCGCTGGGGTCGCGAGCGGCCGCCGCACTTCACCGACGACTACTGGTGCGACGTGCCCGACAAGGCGCTGTCGCCGGCGGTTATGGGGCGCCTGTGGCGCTGGAACCACGAGAGCCCCGACGACGCGGTGGCCTGCGTGCTGGACCTGGTGCGGCGCGGCGTGGTGGCGGTGGCCTGCGAGGACGGCCGTCCCGTGGCCCTGGTGCTGCCGCCGGAGCTTCCGCCGCTTTCCGGGGAAGACGAGGCCGACGTGGCATTCCTGCGGGCCTTGGCCGAAGGGGCCGACCGGCTGACGCTGGCGGAGCTGTCCGCCTTCGCCCACCAGCGCCCCCAGGCCTTTTTGCGCGTGGTGCACGGCTGGCAGCAGGGGCTGTCCGAGCGGGTGGTCTCCTACGGCTTCTTCGACGAGGGTAGCCACCGCGCCCAGCGCGGGCTGCTGGCGGTGGCTGCGGTGCTGGTCCTCATGGGGCTGGCGGCTTTTGTGGGGCTCGGATGGCGTCCGGCCCTGTTGGCCCTGGCCACGGCGGCAGCTGTGGGTGTGCTGGCCAACTACACCATGCGCCGCACCCCCGCGGGCAACGAGATTACCGCCCACGCCAAGGCCCTGCGCAACTGGATGCGCGATGGCGGCTGGAACTACGCCCCCTGCAACCTGACCGACGCCGACCGGGCTGAGCTGGTGCCCTGCGGCTACCTGTTCGGCGTGCTGCGGTTCCTGAAGCCGGCGGAAGAAGGGCCGGACGGCGCCGAGGAGGCCGCCTGCCGCGCGGTTACAGCCGAAGTCCTGGTGACCCTGGCCCCCAAATTGTCCCTCGCCTTCGATGACGCCCTGCGCGTGGCGCACCATCGAGCGGAGATAGCGTAAGTTCGTCCTGAAAGGAAGTGCCCCATGGAAGAGAAGTCCCTCGTACCCGGCCGCGACAACATCGTGCTCATCGGCATGCCCGGCGCCGGCAAGTCCACCCTCGGCATCGTGCTGGCGAAGATCCTCTGCATGGACTTCGTCGACGCCGACCTGCTCATCCAGCAGTCCTGCGACAAGTCGCTCCAGCGCCTCATCGACACGCTCGGCCCCGACGCCTTCATCGAGATCGAGAACCAGGTGCTCTCTGAGATGTCCTTCGAGCACTCCGTCATCGCCACGGGCGGCTCGGCCATCTACAGCGACGCGGCCATGAAGCACCTCGGCGAGATCGGGCGCATCGTCTACCTGAAAATCAGCTTCGACGAGCTGAAGCGCCGCCTGGCCGACTTCTCCGACCGCGGCGTGGTCATGAAGGGCGGCATCGGCATGAGCCTGCGCGACCTCTACGACGAGCGCTTGCCTCTCTACGAGCAGTACGCCGACATTACCGTGGACGTGAACGACCTCACTATCACTGCCGCCGCCCGCAAAGTAGCCGCCGCCCTGAAATAGCGCCCGCAAGCAACGCCGCCTTGCCGTGCGGAATCGGGACACCCTACCGAACGACTATCGCTCTGACTGGGACACCTGACTGGGACACCCTACCGGGTAAGGTGTCCCAGTTTTGTTCTCTCGGGAAGTAAAAAGTTCACTTAAAAAAGAATCATTCCTGGTCTGGGAGGGGGTTAGTGCTTGACTCTATGTCAAGTAAGAAGAGACCCGAGAGAGATTGAGGAAAGGAGTTGCGCATGCAGCTTACCATGAAGAAGATGGAAGCCGCCGCCATCGCCGCCGCTCTGGCGCTCTGCGTCGCCCCGGCCGTGGCCATGCTCGCCCCGGCATCGCCCACGCTGCTGAGAAGGTGAATTTCAACAGCAATGACGTTGACGTCAATGTTAACGTCATTGCTGTTGAAGTATGACATGAAGACGGGCGTGTACAAAGACTTGACCACCTATAAGGGAGGCAAGCAGGTGAAGCCCAAGGTCGAATGTATACTTATGAGCGCGTGCAGGACGATGAGGGCTACTACGATCACAAGCGAATCGACCTGAAAAAGAACAAGGACTATACCATTTCCTACAAGAACAACAAGCTGGCAAGACCAAGTAGCATTCAGGTTCCGAAATTTTTGCTTCCTACTTACCGGGAGGGGTCGTCTGGGGACGGCTCCTTCCCTTTTTCTGTCCGCAAAAGGACCTGTTTCAGATACTCCGGCACAATGAATATGACAACCTCCCGTAACTTTAGCCTGGTGTAGTGTAGAATAGCAGTCATCGTTTGCGTGCCGTGCAGGGGCAGGTGCGCTGTTTATCCATGAGGCCGTTTTTCTGCGACGAATCCGCTGGGGGCGCCGAGCCGATGCGCATTCCCCTACCCGACGTTGCTTCGTTCGCCGAAAGACGTGCCCCGACCAGGGAAGAGGCTCGCGGCTGTTGCGGGCCCGCCGGAAAGGAAGCATCGATGGATTTTGAGAATCTCAACCAGATGCTTGTCGACTGGACTGGCGAGATCGACGGGTTCATGTACACGTACATCCTGGTGATCTTGCTCGTGTTCGTCGGCATCTACTTCACCATTCGCACCAAGGCGGTGCAGATTCGCTACATCAAGGACATGTTCACCCAGCTCACCGAGAAGAAGCACGTGGAAGGCGAGAAGTCCATCTCGTCGTTCCAAGCCCTCATGGTGTCCACCGCTTCCCGCGTGGGCACGGGCAACATCGCCGGCATCGCCACGGCCGTGGCCACCGGCGGCCCGGGCGCCATCTTCTGGATGTGGCTCATGGCGCTCATCGGCGCGGCTTCGGCCTTCATCGAGTCCACCCTGGCCCAGATCTACAAGATCCGCGGCAAGGAGGGCGAGTTCCGGGGAGGTCCGGCCTACTACATCCAGCAGGGCCTCGGCCAGCGCTGGCTCGGCATCATCTTCGCCTGGGCGCTCATCCTGTGCTTCGCCTTCGGCTTCAACGGCCTGCAGGCCTTCAACATGACCTCGGCGTTGGAGTACTACATCCCCGACTACGCCACCAACGGCACCGCCGTGGGCGTGGGCATCGTGCTCATCGTGTTCACCGCCTTCGTCATTTTCGGCGGTGCGAAGCGCATCTCCATCATCACCTCCATCATCGTGCCCATCATGGCCATCGCCTACATCGTCGTGGCCCTGTGGACCACCATCGCCAACATCGGCGAGCTGCCGGCCGTGTTTGCCACCATCTTCCAGTCCGCCTTCAACTTCCAGTCCATCGCGGGCGGCTTCGCCGGCTCGGTGGTCATGCTCGGCATCAAGCGCGGCCTGTTCTCCAACGAGGCCGGCATGGGCTCGGCCCCCAACGCCGCCGCCACCGCCAGCGTGTCGCACCCCTGCAAGCAGGGCCTGGTGCAGAGCCTGTCGGTGTACATCGACACGCTGCTCATCTGCACCTGCTCGGCCATGATGGTGCTCATCTTCTACGTGCAGAACCCCGAGGCCGCCCAGGCGCTCAACGGCATGCCGCTCGTGCAGATGGCCGTGAACAACTCGGTGGGCGAGATGGGCATCCACTTCATCACGTTCGCCATCTTCGCCTTCGCGTTCTCCAGCCTCATCGGCAACTACTTCTACGCCGAGACCAACTTCCGCTACATCTTCAAGCACACGAAGTGGGGCATGGTGGTCTTCCGCGTGCTGTGCCTGGCCGCCATCTTCTACGGCTGCGTGAACAGCTTCGATCTGGCGTGGAATCTGGCCGACATCTTCATGGGCTTCATGGCCATCATCAACCTCGTGGCTATCCTGCTGCTCGGCAAGTGGGCCCTGGCGGCGCTGGACGACTACACCCGCCAGCGCAAGGCCGGCAAGGACCCGGTGTTCCTGGCTGCCAACGTGCCCGGCATGCCCGCCTGTGAGTGCTGGACCACCGAGGATCTGCCCACCTTCGGCGAGAACCCGGTGGAAGAGTACATCGAGGAAGCCGCGAACTTCGACGTCGAGGGCTTGAAGTAGATCTTCCACCACGGCGCGGTGCTCCGCCCTTGCGGCGTCGCACCGAAGGCACCGCACCAACAACGCCGCGGCCCGTACCAACAAGGGGGCGCTACCCACCCGGGCAGCGCCTCCTTTCTACGTCCGAGACGGGCTGCCCCGCAGATACCCGTGCAAATGCACGCCTTTTTGCAAGTGAAACGTACAAAGCTACCTGTTTCGTGCAGAATTTCGGCTCGGAGGCGTACAAAGCTCGGTTCTTTTGCGAGGCGCGGCAGAGTCGGCCGTCGCGAGGCCCGAGATGCGGCGGCGTCCTACTCGGTCAGGCGGCGGCGGGCCAGGACGGCGGCGGCGAGGGAGAGGGCGGCTGCGGTGCCGGTGAAGGCCATGGTCCAGGGCAGCTCATCGCCGCTTTGGGGAATGGTCTTCGTGGCCGTGGTGCTGCGGTAGGTGGACGAGGAGGGGCTACGCGTCGGGGTGGTCTTCGCCTTCGCGGCCGCCGCCTCGGGGCGCTTCACCTCGCGCACGTCGTACACGTCGAAGGCGTCCTTGGCTTCGGCATAGCCCTTGTTGGCCGCCAGGGCCATGAGCACCGTGGCCGCTACCACGGGCTCGTCCTTCTTGGCCACGCCTTCCGCATCGGTGTAACCGTCGAGGGCCTTGTCGGCGTGGGCCGTCAAGTAGCCGAGCGGCGTGGAATCGTTGGAAGTCTTCAAGTCCTTGGTCGGATCGGCGCCGAGAGCCACGAGCGCCGTGGTGGCGTAGGCCGTGGCGGGGATGTCGCCTTCCAGGGCCAGGCCGTCGGCGGGCCAGCTGCCGTCGATGAGCTGGGCGTCGTAGAGCGCCTCGCTGGCGGCAGCCACGGCATCGGCCACCTCGTCGGACACCTTTTTATCTACCAGCTCGTCGTCCAGGTAGGGCACCAGCGCCAGCAGCGCCTGGCTCGTCAGGGGAATGGAGTAGGTCTCGGCCTTCTCGTCGGCCCAGAAGAAGCCGTTCTCGCCCTGGGCGTCCAGGATGATCTCAATGAGTCCCTCGGGGGTGGTGCCGCTGATGTTGCGGTAGTTGTCGTTGCCGTACACGGGCAGCAGGTACACAGCCTCCTCCACGGTGGGGTCGGCGTCGGCGGTCAGCTTCTCCATTTCCACCACCAGGTTGCGGGTCTTGCCGCCGATCTGGGCCTTCGTGCAGTCGATGCCGGCGGCGGTGAGCGCCATGATGAAGCGGCCGTACTGCCCGAGGGTGAGGCCGTCCTCGGCCTTCTTCTCGGCCTTGGCGAAGCTCTTGATAAGGCCGTCGGCGTCAATATCGGCGCCCTTGCCCAGGACGTTCAGGGCCACGGCGGCGTTCACGGTGTCGGCGGAAAGCACGCCGTCGTCGCCCTTGGCCGAGAAGCGGGCGGTCAGCTTCTTCAGCAGCGTGGCCGTGGCTTTCTTGTCGATGGGGAAGTACTGGTCGACGGCCTTGCCCACGGCGGTGGACTCATCGGGGTTGTCGGCCACGGGCGTGCCCTCGTCGGGGTTCTCGGTGGTGCCGGGCTGCGATTCGGCGGCCGGGGCGGCAACGGTCGGAGCCACCGGGGCGGGCGTCGGAGCCGTCTCAGCGGCTTGGGCGCCGTCGGCGGTGCTGTCGGCCGCGTCGCCCGTGGCGGCGTCCGCGCCCTCGGGGGCCGGAGTCGTGGCGGTGCCGTCGGTCGCCGAGTCGTTGTCGCCGGCGGCCGCATCTGCGGCGGCCTGGTCGGGGGCGCCTTCAGTCGGTGTGGCCGTGCCGGCGGCGGCCTCGTCGCCCCAGGCGGGAACCACAGGCACAAGGCCGCAGCACAGGGCTACGGAAAGCATGGCGGCGAACAGGCGCTTTCCCGGTGTGGAACCGGGCTGGGCCGCCCGGGCGCGGGCGGCGCGGCGATAGGCGCGAAGGTGCGGTGTGGAGTACGTTTGCATGATGGGAAACCTCGCTTTCTCATCGCTGGGCAGGGAATGCCCGCGGCGCGGGCCCGGTCTGCGTTTTCAATCATGGCAAGCACCCTCATTCTAGGGAGGCGGTCACGACGACGAAAATGCAGCCCCCAACCGTCATCTATCGGTTTCTCCCTCAACTTTCTGCCGTCAATTTCGGGAAGCCCCTTCATTTTATTGACGCATTGATAGTAAGATGAGAGCGACCATCAACGATGCAACGGCGCCGCCTGTTCGTCCGGCGAAACCGGCGCGCCCAGAGGGGGCTCCCATGAAGCGCACCGAACCTTCGGCCCTGACACGCCTCGGGCGTGCCCTGCCGGCGTTGGTGTTGGCGGTGCTGCTGACGGGCGGTGCTCTCGCCACTAACCCTCCGGCTGTTCCCGTACCCCAGGGCGCCGTGTGCGCCGGCGCCGACATTGCCGACGAGGTGCCCCCGCTTGCGGCCGGAAAGAATTCCCCCGACGGCGCGTCGACTCCTGGCGACGCCCCTGCTGCGCAGGCCGCCGAAGCCGTCCGCGCCGCCGAGGAACGGGCCGCCGACGTGGAAGAGCTCGGTTACGTTCCCGGCCAAATTGTCGTGATGTACGAGGAAGACGCCTCGCGGGCCGAGCGCCGGGAAGCCGTGGAGGAACTGGGGGCCGAGGAAGCGGCCCCGGCCATGGAGCTGGACGCCGGAGCCGTGGCGTCGCTGGATATCGCCGACGACATGACCGTGGAAACCGCCGTGCAGCAGGCCCAGGCTTCGGAGGCCGTGCGCTTCGCCGTGCCCAACTACGTGGCCGAGGCCTTCGACGATGATGCAGCCGAACGGGGAGTGACGCTGGTGTCGGCCGCCGATTTGGCCGAGCGTCCGGGCGACCAGTGGCACCTGGGCTTCACCGGGGCCCC
Organism: uncultured Enterorhabdus sp.; assembly: GCA_947573925.1. GTDB lineage: Bacteria > Actinomycetota > Coriobacteriia > Coriobacteriales > Eggerthellaceae > Adlercreutzia. Next base: position 8,566 of record CANPHS010000049.1, read on the forward strand.
GCAGGCTTGGGCCCTGCTGGCCGACGCCCCGCCGGCCGCGGAACCGGTGAAGGTGGCGGTCATCGACACGGGCGCCTCGCTCACCCACCCCGACTTGGCCGGCGTCATCGACACCGCCCAGAGCGTCGAAGTGGTGTGGACGGACCAGACCAACGCCTCGTCCTGGCGGATGCGCCCTTTGCGCGGGGACGGCTACACCAACGGGGGCGCCGACGTCTCCGAGTTCACGAGCCACGGCACCCATGTGTCGGGCATCATTGCTGCGGCCGCCGGCAACGGCGGGGTGATGGGCATGGCCAGCGGTGCCGGCACCGCCCGGGCGAACCAGCTGATCGACCTGGTGGTGATAGACGCCTTTACCCTGCTGACCAAAGACGGCCAGCCCAACGCGACGCTCCAGGATATCGTGTTCGCCCTGGAATACGCTCGCGACAACGGATGCCGCGTGGTGAACATGAGCCTCGGCTTCCCTTCCAACGACCCCGAGCTGGCCCAGTTCTTCGACACCTTCTGCGCCATGCTGACCGAAAGCGACGACATGGTGCTCGTCTGCGCAGCGGGCAACAGCCACTCCCAGGCCAAGAACTACCCGGCCGCCAGCCCCGCGGCCCTGGGGGTCATCAGCATCTCCGAGCGCTCGGCCGTGGGCCTCACGAACACCTTCCGCTATCCGTTCTGGAAGGGCTCCGATGTGCTGCGGTCCTCGTTCTCGAACTACGGCGGCTGGTGCGACATTTCCGCGCCGGGCGAGAGCATCTTGAGCACCTGCGTGCGCGGCGGGTCGTCCAACGGGTACGGGTATATGAGCGGCACGTCCATGGCTTGCCCCATGGTGGCGGCCACGGCGGCCCTGGTGCGGGCGGCCGACCCCGACCTGTCGGCCACGGCTGTGAAGGAGCTGCTGTGCTCCACGGCCACGGACCTGTATGTGGCGGGCAAGGACATCCAGACGGGCCACGGCGCCCTGAACGCGGAAGCGGCGGTGCGCCGGGCCCTCGCCGGGGGCACCGGTTCGGCGTCCGGCACCGAGACGCCCCGGGAGTCGTCGGCCCCGGCCCCGGCTGCGACGGCCCCGAAGCCGGCCCCTTCCCCGACGACGCCCCAACCCCAGCCGCGGGAGAACCCGACCCCGCAGCCTTCCGCCCCGCAGCCGCCGGCGTCCACGGCGAAGCCCGCAGTGAAGAAGGTGGCCGCCCCCACCGTGAAGGCCGCTCGCCGGGGCTTCACCGTGCGTTGGAAGAAGGTGTCGGGCAACGTGAGCGGCTATCAGGTGCAATACGCCCTGGACAAGAAGTTCAAGAAGGCCGCCAAAACCAAAACCCTGGCCAAGAGCAAGAAATCGTGGAAGGCCACCAAGTTGAAAGCCAAGAAGCGCTACTACGTGCGCGTGCGGGCCTACTACAAGGCCGACGGCCAGAAGTACTACGGGAAGTGGTCGTCGGTGAAGTCGGTGAAAACGAAGAAGTAGGGCCGCGGGGAAACGGCGGTCGTCCGGGCGCGGCATCCTCCCGGCGGCCGATGGTCGTGCTATACTTTCCCGGAACTATGACGAGGGACGCATCTGGCAGTGCTCGTGCTGCAAGCCTGGGGAGGCGGGGCGTCCGCACCGAAGGATCCGAGGGAAGCCATGATCGATATACCGAGTCCGGCCATTGCCATTGTGGGACGGCACAATTCCGGGAAGACCACGCTCATTGAGCGGCTCATCGCTGAGCTTGTGGGCCGCGGCTACGACGTGGGCTCGGTGAAGCACCACTCCCACCGCGGGTTCGACATCGACTATCCGGGGAAGGACTCCTACCGCCACCGCGCGGCCGGTGCTTCGGAAACAGTCATCGCCGCGCCGGGCCAGGTGGCCCGCATGAAGACCATCGAGGGCGAGCTGGAATGCAGCGAGATCGTGCGTTCCATGCCCGGCCACGACATCATCGTGGTGGAGGGGTACCGCAAGAGCGGCCTGCCCACCATCGAGATCATGCGCTCGGGCAACGCCGCCGACGCCCATACCGCCGAGGTGTTCCTGGAAGCGGCCCGCGCCGGGGAGCCCCTGGGTGCCGACCACGTGCAGCGAGGCCGCGGGGGCGCAAGCGGGGAAGGGGCGCCTGCCGCCCCGGCCGCCGCGCCGGCCGCCATCGCTCCGGGCAGTACCACGTCGGCCGACCCCTTCGCCGCCGACGAGCGCGAGAAGATGCCCACCGCCGCCACCGTGGCCGTGGTCACCGACATCCCCGCCGCCCGTGAGGCCGCGGCCCTCTACGGCATCCCGGCCATCGGCCTGGAGGACATCGCCGCCCTGGCCGACTTCCTCGCCGAGCACTACGTGCGCCCGCGCATCTCCGTGGTCATCCAGGCCGGCGGCGAGTCGCGGCGCATGGGCCGTTCGAAGGCCACGGTGCCCTTCGCCGGCCGCCCCCTCATCTGCCGGCTCGTGGAGCGCCTGGCCCCGGTGGCCGACGAGCTCATCATCACCACCAACGAGGCCGAGAACCTGGCCTTCCTCCACGATATGTATCCCGACCTGGGCATTCGCCTGGTACCCGACGCCTATCAGGAGCGCGGGGCCCTCCCGGGCATGTACACGGCCCTGGCCGCGGCCCAGAATCCCTATGTGGCCGTGGTGGCCTGCGACATGGTGTTCGCCAGCGCCCGGCTCGTGGTGGCCGAGTCCCTGGCCATGCACGAGAGTGGCGCCGACGTGGTGGCCCCCCACAACAAGCACGGTTTCGAGCCCTTGCATGCCATGTACCGCAAGGAGACCTGCATGCCCGCGGTGCACTGCCGCGCCGACGCGGGGGAGAAGCGGGTGCAGAGCTTCTTCTCCGACCCGGCTCTCGCGGTGCTTCCCTTCACCCAGGACAAGGTGCTGGAAGTGGAACCCCGCGGCGGCTGTTTCATCAACGCCAACACCCCCGACGAGCTGGCGCGCATCGAAGAATCCTATTTGGGAGAGTAGCCGGAAGGAGCCGATCCCATGCCGAACCTGAACGATATCATGGAGATGATGGACGCCCTGGAGACCAAGGCGGTCATCACGGTGCCCACCCGGTGCGTGGCCGTGCGCAACCGCCATTCCACCTGCCGCAAATGCGCGGACGTGTGCCTGGCCGACGCCATCGAGATCGAGAAGAACGAGATCACCATCGACGCTGGCGCCTGCGTGGCCTGCGGCGCCTGCATCGCCGTGTGCCCCACGAGCGCCCTCATTTCCGTGGACCCCATGGAAGAGGAGCTGGCCGCCGCCGTGGCCGCTACCACGGCCGCCGCCGACGGAGTGACGGTCATCGCCTGCGCCCGCAAGGCGGCCCGCCAGGTGGGCGACCCGGACAAGTACGCCGTGGTGCCCTGCCTCGCCCGCATGGACGAGCGCCTGCTCGTGGAGCTGGCCTCCCGCGGCATTACCGACATCCAACTGGTGGACGGCACCTGCGCCACCTGCAAGTACCGCGCTGCCGAGCCCTGCATCGACGACACCGTGGCTTCGGCCTGCGAGCTCTTGGCCGCCGTGGGCTCCGACGCGGTCATCACGCGCACGGCCGACTTCCCCGCCAACGTGCACGTGGCCGACCTGCGCAAGGCCGTGGGCGCGGCGCGACGCGAGTTCTTCACCTCCTCGGGCCACTACGCCAAGGACGTGGCGAAGACCGCCGCCGAGAAGGTGGTCAACGACAAGCTGCGCCAGCTGAAGCTTGCCAAGGAGGAGCAGTCGTTGCGCGACAAGCTGGGCGTGAAGAACGGCGCGGGGAAGATGCCCGTCATCGATGCCGAGCGCAACCTGGAGATTCTGGACGCCATGAGCCGCATCGGCGAGCCTGTGGAGCCCGAGATGTTCACGCGCATCTTCGGCGATGTGGAAGTGGACGTGGAGAAGTGCTCCGGCTGCGGCATGTGCGTGATGTTCTGTCCCACCGACGCCCTGCGCAAGAGCCTGGACAAGCACCCCGACAAGACCCGCGCCTACATGGAGTTCTCCATGGCCGAATGCACCCAGTGCAACCTGTGCGCCGACGCCTGCCTGAAAAAGTGCATCGAAGTGGTGCCCATGGTGTCCACCACCGAGCTCTTCGACTTCGAGCCGCGCCTCGTGGAGATAAGCGCCTCCAAGAGTGGCAACAAACTCTTTAACCGGAAAAAGTAGCGCGACCTGTCCGGATTCGGCTGCGGGGCAAGGGCGCCGTGCTCAGACAGTCCTCGCTCGGCGGAAGTGTCCACTGGACACTTCCGTTCGCTGCGGAACTCCGCGCGGACCCTCGCCCCACATCCGAATCCTGCTTTGACGGGTTCGCGAGCTGTGCTATACTCTGCAACACTTTCGGTGCTTTAGCACACTAAAGAAGTAAAGTGGGAAGGCGAGAGGGCCTTCCGGGACCTTCGAGGGAGGAACCTATGAAGAAACTGACGAAGATCGCCGCCGTGGCCGCGGCGCTCGCCCTGGGCGCGGCGCTTCTGGCCGGCTGCGCCAGCAGCGAGCAGGTCGCCGACGTGGACGTGACCACCGAGGGCCCCACGCTTATCGTGGGCTTCGACGCCGGCTACCCGCCCTACGGCTTTGTGGGCGAAGACGGCGCCTACACCGGCTTCGACCTCGACCTGGCCTCCGAAGTGGCCGAGCGCAATAACTGGGCGCTGCAGCTGGAGCCCATCGACTGGGACGCCAAGGACGCGCTGCTGAACCAGGGCACCATCAACTGCATCTGGAACGGATTCACCATGGAGGGTCGTGAGGGCGACTACGCCTTCTCGAAGCCCTACATGCACAACGAGCAGGTTGTGGTGGTGAAGAAGGACTCCGGCATCAACTCCCTCGAGGATTTGGCCGACAAGAACGTCATGACCCAGGTGGATTCCGCCGCCCTGGATGTGCTGGAAGGCGACCAGAAGGCGCTGGCCGACACCTTCGCCGGCGGCAAGCCCCAGACCATCAGCGACTACAACAACGCCTTCATGCAGCTGGAAAGCGGTGCCGTTGACGCCGTGGCCTGCGACCTTTCCATCGCCGACTACCAGATGTCCGCCAAGCCCGACATGTTCGTGAAGCTGGACTCGCTGTCCACGGAGAACTACGCCGTGGGCTTCGCCAAGGACGGCGACACTGCCATGCTGGAGGCCGTGAACAAGACCCTGAAGGAGATGTACGACGACGGCACCATCAAGCAGCTCTGCGAGAAGTGGGGCGACTATGGTATCACCATCGATAACTGGGTATTGGTTGATTAATGGCTTTTGCCATTAATCAACGCTG
>CANPHS010000050.1 GCA_947573925.1 uncultured Enterorhabdus sp.
ATCGGGGCCTCCTTTGGGGATGGGGGATTTCTCTCTGGGGGAATTATAGCGAACGGGCTGCGGAAGAGGGGGACGGAGGGGAAGGTTTCGGGTGTGACGGGGGAGTGACGGCGTCGAAACGGCCGCGGGACGGTTCGGGCGGCGGGGTGCCGGCCTATTCATACTGGTAATCGTCAGGAATGGAAGGCCGAGAAAGGAGACCCGTGGAGACGTTGGAGTTCGCGCTCATTGTGCTGGCCTGCGTGATCGGGTCGGCGGTGCTCTGCCAGGTGGTGCGCCGGGCGTCGCTGCCCCTCGTGCAGATTGCCGTGGGCGCGGTGGTGGCGCTGCTCGTTCCCGCCGTGCACGACGTGGCCATCCCCTCGGAGCTGTTCCTCGTGCTGTTCATCGCGCCGCTGCTGTTCGACGAGGCCCGCAACACCGACCCCCGCGAGCTGTGGGAGAACAAGGGCTCCATCCTGTCCTTGGCCGTGGGACTCGTGCTGCTCACGGTGCTGGTGGTGGGCTTCGTGCTGAACTGGTTCGTGCCCTCCATCCCGCTGGCCGCCGCCTTCGCCTGCGCCGCGGCCCTGGCGCCCACCGATGCCGCGGCCGTGGGGGCGCTGGCCTCGTCGGTGAGCCTGAAGAGGCGCCAGTCCACGCTGCTGTCCGGCGAGTCGCTCATCAACGACGCCTCGGGCGTGGTGGCCTTCCAGTTCGCCAGCGCCGCCGCGCTCACGGGCACGTTCTCGGCCCTCGACGCCGGCGGCGAGTTCGCGCGGCTCTTCTTCGGCGGCATCGCCGTGGGGGCGTTCGTGGGCGTGGCGGGCCGCGCGTCCCTGCGGCTGCTGCGCCGGCGCGGCTACGAGAACACCACCATCAACGTGCTCTACGAGGTGTTCTCGCCCTTCTTCGTGTTCCTGCTCGCCGAATGGCTGCACACGAGCGGCATCCTGGCCGTGGTGGCCGCCGGCCTGACCATGGCCGAGCGCTCCCAGCGGCTCACCTCCACGGCGGCGGCCCAGCGCCAGCTGGTGTCCAACGGGTTCTGGCGCATCATCGTGTTCCTCATCAACTCCGTGGTGTTCGTGCTGCTGGGCATGCAGCTGCCCCAGGCCTTCGCGCCGGCCATCGCCGACCATTTCTCGCTTCCGTTTGTGTTGGCCGTGGTGGCGCTGGTCACGGCGCTCATCGTCGGGTGTCGCTTCGGCTGGGTGCTAGCCATGGAAGGGGTCTACCGCCTGGGGCGGCGCCGTCGCCGCGGTCGCAAGCTGCGGAAACGCCCCTCGCGCGTGGAAACGGTGCAGAAGAACACGCCGTCGCCCACGCCCCATCTGCGCCGCCATCGCCCCCATTGGCGTGAGCGCATCGGCAGCCTGCTGCGCAACGCGCTCACCCTCACCGTGGGCGGTCCCAAGGGCGCCGTCACGCTCTCCATCATCCTCACGCTGCCGGACACCCTGGCCGATGGCAGCCCCTTCCCCGAGCGCGATCTCATCGTGTTCCTCACGGCCAGCGTCATTCTGTGCACGCTGCTTCTGGCCGACCTGCTGCTGCCGCGTCTGGCCCCGCGACCGGCCGAGCAATCCAGCGAAGACGAGCTGCATCGGGCCACGGTGCGGGTGCTGGAAAGCACCCTGCGCGAGCTGCGGGTCATGCTCGCCTCCGACGAGAACGCCCAGTACGACCCGGCCTTGCGCCTGACCATCGCCCGCTACGGCGTCCGGCTTGCCTGCGAGCGCGAGGGGGCCAGCGAGGATTGGCGCCGGAAGATGGGCGACCTGACGCACCAGGTGCGCGAGGCCCGCCAGCAGGACGAGCCCATTCCCTACGCCGACGAGGTGGACGCCGACGCCCTCTCCATCGAGCTCGACCAAATTCGCCACCTCCAGGAGCACGGCGAAATCGCCCTCCCCATCGCCAACCAGCTCCGCCAGCGCGTCTACGTGTTGCAAATGAGCTTGGAAGAGTAGGCCCAACGGCGGAGGAGCGTAGAGGGGGCGGCGGGTGTTCCAACCGAGCGAGTTCCGCACGAGCCGAACAGCCCGGTGGGCTGTTCGCGCGAGCAGGACTGTTTGAGCGAATTGGAATACCCGCCGCCCTCGACCGGCGACGAATCTCTACCCCCGGTCCAGTGCCCGGACCGAGCGGGGCAGGTAGGCAATGAGCCCCAGGGCCAGGCACGCGAGCCCGTCCACCAGGAAGAACGGCGCGATGCCGATGGCCTCCGCCAGCACGCCGCCGAGGGCGATGCCCACGGGTGAGGCGAGGCCCATGGCCGCCGTGAGCAGCCCCATGGCGCGGCCCATCTTCTCGTCGGGCACGTGGCGCTGGACGAGGGTCATGGTGGGGCCGTTGAACCAGGCGCAGGCCATGGCCATAATCGCCACCAGGGCGACGAAGCCCGCGAACCCGTCTGAGGGCAGCAGGCCGCAGGCGGCCGTGGTCGCGCCCACCACCACGCAGGCCACGGCGATCAGCCCAGCCAGGCGCCGACCGCCGCCCCACGCCATGAGGATGCCCGATCCCACCAGCATGCCCACGCCGAAGGCCGCTTCCGTGAGCGAGGCCATGTAGCCGTCGCCGCCGAAGTGGTCGAAGGTCATGAGCGGGAACACCGCCGACAACGGGCTGAATATGGTCATGCCGATGGTCACGGTGACGATGACCAGCACGAGCCCGCGGGTCTTCGCCACGGCCCGCCACCCGTCGCGCAGGTTCGCCAGCACCGACCGGTGCTCGGCCGTGGCATCCACCACCGTGGGAATCTTCGCCAGCAGAAGGCCCACGATGGCCACGCAGGCCCCGGCGAAGTCGAGGAACATCACCGACGAGAAGCCGAGGGTGGTGTACAGGAAGATGCCGAAGGCCGGCGCCCCGATGGAGGCCACCGAGGCCAGCAGCTGATCGAGGGTGTTGATGCGCAGCAGGTGCTTGTCGGGCACGAGCATGGGCATGGCCGCCATCATGGCCGGGCTGTGGAAGGCCTGCCCCACGGCCCGGGCCAGGCATATGGCGAGCAGCAGCGGAATGGACACGTCGCCGGCCAGGATGAGCAGCGCCGCCGCCAGGGACACGAGCCCCACGGCCCCGTCGGCCGCAATCATGATGCGTTTGCGGTTGTGCCGGTCGGCCACCAGCCCTCCGAAGGGCGACAGCAGCCCGATGGGCAGCAGGGCGCAAATGTTCATGATCGCCAGCATGAGCGCACTGCCGGTGCTCTCGGTCACGTACCACACCACCGCATAGCCGGCCGCGTAACTCGTCACCATGGACACCGCCTGCCCGGCCCAAATGAACGCGATAATGGCCAGCCAGTTCTTCGCCAGGGGCAACCCCGCGGCACTGACGTCTTCACTCATGGCTACTCCTTGGGAAATACGGGCACTGTTCGCCTCATTATCGAAAAGCTGTAACGGTTGCGCCACCGCATTCGGTTTGCGCCGGCCGCAAGAATTGGTTGACCCTATACTACCCTATGGATTGCCTGAAGCGAACGACGGCGGCGAAAGGGAGGAGGGCGGTTGTGGGCAAGGACAAGGTAGTGAAGGTGCATCGGGCGTTGGGAACGCCCGGGCGGGCGGCGGCGTTGCGCACGCCGGCGGCTGAGGCGGCGGCGCGGCAGGTGAAGCGCCAGGAGACACTGCCCCGGGCCGAGGGCTATGCCAAGGCCCGCGAGCTCGGCCGGGCCCTGCGCGAGAAGGTGCCGCGCTCGGCCCAGGGCACCTGGGAGGTGCAGCGCGAGCGCCAGACGGCGGTGGACCTCATTCTCTCCCAGGATGCCGAGCGCCTGCCCGACCTGGTGCCCCTGCGCCACGAGCGCATGGCGGCGAGCCCCTTCGCCTTCTTCCGCGGGGCGGCGCTGCCCATGGCGGCCGACCTGGCCACGCTTCCCTCCACCGATCTCATCGTGCAGGCCTGCGGCGACGCCCACATCGCCAACTTCGGCGGCTACCGCTCGCCCGAGAGCCACCTCGTCTTCGACCTCAACGACTTCGACGAGACCTCCCGCGCCCCCTGGGAGTGGGACGTGAAGCGCCTGGTGGCCAGCGTGGCCGTGTGCGGCCGCACCCGCGGCTTCGGCGAGGACTGGTGCGCCCAGGCGGCGCGGCTTACGGCCCGCAGCTACCGCCACGCCATGGCTTCCTTCGCCGACCAGGGAGCCCTGGAGGTGTGGCGCACCTACATCGACGTGGCCTCGGTGCTCGACGCCTTGGCCGACGAGGTGTCGAAGGCCGACCGCCGCCGCGTGGCCGCCGACTTGGCCCGGGCCTTCTCGAAGACGAATATCCGCGCCTTCGAGAAGCTGGTCACCCAGAAGGACGGCGCCGCGTCCATGGTGTACGACCCGCCGGAAATCGTGCCCCTGGAGAAATTCCTCTCGCCGAGCAACGTGCACCACGTACGCCGCGCCCTGAAGCGCCTCCTGGCCAACTACCTCACGAGCCTCTCGCCGGCCTACCGCCAGCTGCTCGGGAACTACGAGCTCATCGGCATCGCCCAGAAGGTGGTGGGCGTGGGCAGCGTGGGCACCCGCTGCTGGGTGGCGGTGTTCACGGGCACCCAGGTGGCCGACCCGCTCGTCATCCAGGTGAAGGAGGCGGCCCCCTCGGTGCTGGAGCGGTTCTGCGGCATCAGCCGCTACGCGAGCCACGGCGAGCGCGTGGTGCAGGGCCAGCGCCTCATGCAAGCGACGAGCGACCCGTTGCTCGGTTGGGGCGGCGCCCTGGACGAGCAGGGCCATCATCGCGACTACTACGCCCGGCAGCTGTGGAGTTGGAAGATGTCGGTGGACTTGGACGCCGCCAGTGCCGACGAGCTGGAAATTTACGGCCAGCTGTGCGGCTGGACTTTGGCCCGGGCCCACGCCCGCTCGGGCGACCGAGGCGCCATTGCCGGCTACCTGGGGAAATCCGACAAATTTGACAATGCCCTGGCCCGCTTCGCCCTGGCCTACGCCGATCAGAACGAGGCCGACTACGAGCAGTTCCTCAAGCGTTTGGGAAAGGTGTGAGGGCGCAAGCCCCGCCCGGCTCGCAACCCCTGTGCCCCGGTGTTCCCGACGCGGAACCGAAAGGAGACCCCATGATCGAACTGACCAAAGACAACTTCGACGCGGAAGTGACCGAGGCGGAAGGCCCCGTGCTCGTGGATTTCTGGAGCCCGGGCTGCGGCCCCTGCCGCATGATGGAGCCGGTGCTGGAAGGGCTGGCCGCCCGGCACCCCGAGGTGCGTTTCGCCAAGCTGGACGCCGCCGCCAACCCCGACATCGCCTGGGCTTTCGGCGTGGTCAGCGTGCCCGCCTTCGTGCTCTTCCGCGACGGCAAGGCCGCCGGCGACATCGTCGGCGCCGTGCCGGCGACGCGCATTGAAGAGTTGCTGGCGGAATGAAGAAACGAATGTTGCGTCGGGTTGTTCGGTTTTGAGGGAAGGGCCTGTTGACAACGTGATATCATGGGAACCTCTCTTGCGGGGACGGCACGAGGGTTCCGTCCCGGGAGGCAAGGTTCGAGGCTGAGGAAGGGAAGTGCGATGGTGTCGTTCAACCGGTTCTTTCGTCGTGCGGAAGATGGGGGCGCTGCGTCCGGGGTGAGCCCGGCGCCGGCAGACCCGGTGCGCGACGCCCACGGCATCCCGTCCGCCGAGCCCGAGGCAGTCCCGGGCGCTCCTGGGGCGGCCGACGCTCCCGAGGTCCGCGACGCTCGCGACGCCCGCGACGGCGAGGTGTCCCAGGAATTCCTCAACAAGTTCCCCGGCGGCATGTTCCGCTACCCCGCCGAAGGGGCCGATACCCTCGATCACGTGACCCCCGGCCTGCTGCGCCTGTTCGGCTGCGCCGATGACGATGAGTTCCGCGCCCTGACCGGCAACTCCTTCCGCGGCCTCGTGCACCCCGACGACTGGGAGCACGTGGAGGCCGCCATCGCCGACCAGATCGCCCGGGGCGACAGCGATTACGTGCGCTGCCGCATCGTGCGTGCCGACGGCGAGGTGCGCTGGGTGGACGGCTGGGGCCATCTGGTGCCCGATGCCGACGGGGTGCTCTGGTTCCACGTGACCCTCATGGACGCCACGGACCGCGTGCGCGAGAAGGAGGAGCTGCGCCGGGCCAACGAGCGCCTGCAAATTCTCACGGCGCTCTCCAACGACGTGCTCTTCGACATCCAGTGCGCCACGGGGGAGGCCCACGTCTACGGCGACTTCGAGGGCCGCTTCGGCCGCGCCCCCGAGCAGGGCGATTTCGTGGTGCACCGCCGCTGCAAGAAGCCCTGCACCCTGCAGATCACCTCCCACGACCTCTCTCCGCTGCTGGCTCAGGTGGGCGAGAATTCCCTGGTGGACTTCGAGACCTCGACCCCGGGCGCCGACGGCGAGCCGGTGTGGTACCGCTACCAGTCCGTGGTGCTCTACGACGAGGAGGGCGGCCCGGTGCGCCACGTGGGCCGGCTGCTGGACACGAGCGAGGCGGCCCAGCGCGAGAGCCAGTTCCGGCGCAAGGCCGAGCGCGACAGCCTGACGGGCCTGTTCAACCGCGCCGCGGCCCTCGACCGCATCGAAACCCTGCTGGCCAACGACGAGCGCCCCTGCACCCTCATCATGGTGGACGTGGACGATTTCAAGGCCGTGAACGACAAGTACGGCCATCTGGAGGGCGATACGGTGCTGAAGGAAGTGGCCTTCTTCCTCACCCAGGTCATGCGGAAGGAGGACGTCGTGGCCCGCATCGGCGGCGACGAGTTCCTCATCTTCGCGCCCGGTCTGGCCGCCGGCCCCGCCACCGACCGCGTGCTGGAGCATTTGGCCCGCGGTCCCTACGCGGCCCAGCGGGCCACGGACAGCGCGGCTCGGGCCGCCCGGGAGTCCCAGGGACGCGCCACGCCCACCATCAGCATCGGCGCGGCCTGCTGCCTCACGCCGCCCATGCCCTTCGAGGCCCTGTACGCCGTGGCCGACAGCACCCTCTACCAGGCCAAGGAAGCCGGCAAGGCCCAGTACCGTCTGACCATCATCGGTTAGGTCGGGCGCCGCGGCCGCCGGTTCGTGCGCCCGCGGCCGCCGCGGGCGCGTGCCCCAATCGCGGCCCCGCGGTTTCCTACCCCGCCTTCTGCAGGAGCAAGGGGCCCTCGCAGCGCACGATGGGACGGCTGTCAGCGGTGTCCACCAGGCGGGCCAGCTCCGCCACGGTGCGGGGGAAGTGGCAGCGATCCAGGTCGCACTGGTCGAAGAAGCGGTGCTCCACCATGGATTCCAGAAAGGCGACGAGGGGGTCGTAGAAGCCGTCGATGTTCAGCAGGAAGCACTCGTGGGGACCCAAATCCAGCCGCACCCGGGTGAGGATCTCGGAGATTTCCTCCAGGGTGCCCACGCCGCCCGGCAGGGCCACGAACACGTCGCCCAGCTCGATCATCTTCGCCTTGCGCTCGCCCATGGTGTCGGTTACGAACAGCTCGGTCAGGTCGTGCTGGGCCACGCCGGCCTCGATGAAGAACGCCGGCTCCACGCCTATGACCGGCGCCCCGCCGTCGATGGCAGCCCGGGACACGGCGCCCATGAGCCCCACGGAGCTGCCGCCGTACACGAGGGTGTGCCCCGCCCGGGCGATCCAAGCGCCCAGGTCGCGGGCGGCTTCTTCAAAACGCGGGTCATCGCCGAAATTCGACCCGCAGTACACGGTGATGTTCATGAAGACTCTCCTCCTCGGTGTGTTTAAGCTGGTCGGAGAAACTAGAAGCATAGCACCGAAGGCCGCCGGGGGCAAATGGAGGGTCAGGCCGGGCTCGCGCCGGGCTCGCGCTGCGCCCGGCCGCCCCCGCGCCCGGTCCCGCTGCCTTACGACTCCCCCTCACTTCACTTACCTTGTTGTCACCTTTGCTGCGCGGCGGCCCGCGACCCGCTATGCTGGCCTTCAGACACGGACGAGAACGAGCACGCGCACAGCGACGAAGGAGGCGACCATGGGGGCCGTCAAGCATTTTCTGGGGAACTACAGCGAGAACTTCGCGGCGGCGCTCATTTTGTGGCCCATCCTGTCCTTCATGCTCACCCTGCCCATTCTGGCCTACCTGTACCACCGCGACGGGCGCCTGCGCTTCGGCACCTTTGTGGGCGCCTACCTCACGGTGTTCTACGTGTGCGGCCTCGGCTGCTTCACGCTGTACCCGCTGCCCTCGGGCGACGCGGGCCCGGGCATCACCTACGGGGTGTCCCCGAACTTCAACCCGCTGAACTTCCTGAACGACATCGCGAAGGACGGCCTGAAAGCCGTGTTCCAGCTGCTGTTCAACGTGGTGTTCTTCGTGCCCCTGGGCTTCATCGCCGGCCGCCTGCTGCGCTTGCGCTTCGTGCCAGCGGTGCTCCTCGGCATGCTCACCTCCATGCTCATCGAGATCACCCAGCTCACCGGCTTGTTCGGCCTGTACCCCTACGCCTATCGCTGCTGCGATGTAGACGATGTGCTCACCAACACCCTGGGCGCGGCCCTCGGCTGGCTGTGCGCGTGGCTGCTGGCCCGGGTGGTGCCGCCCGGGAAGCTCGCCGACGCCGAGCCCACCGACCGCCCCGGCTTCGTGCGGCGCTGCGTGGCCCTGTGGATCGACCTCGTCATCGTATGGCTCGTGGCCGTGGTGCCCTACGGGGCCGTGGCCTTGGGCATGGAATTCGCCGGCCTCGGCCAGCCCGCGCTGCCCGGGCTCACGGCGGCCCAGACGGCGGCGCTCGTCATCGACGGCTCGGCCATCGCGGCCCTCGTGGTGGTGGAGCTCGTCATCCCCTGGTTCCACGGGGGTTCCACCCCGGGCGGCTCCTTCGTGCGCATGACCTTCGAGACGCGCCCGCGCACCACCGGCTACCGCATGCTCTTCTACGCCGCCCGCGCACTCACCCTGGTAGTCGTGCTGTGGCTCGCACCCTGGCTCATTCCCTTCGTGCTGCTGTTCTACCTCATCGCCCGCAAGATGCCCTACGACTACATTCCCTGAGGGGAACGGCCCGCCCCGCTCTCTCCGGGCGCCCCTCTTTTTGTGTGGGCGCTCGGCAGCTTGCGGGCTGGAGGCGCCGTGCGCGGGCGCGAAACCTGGCGGCAACGGAGGCCGTGCCATAATGGTCGCATCTACTTCCGCGACGATTCGAGGTATGCCGTGAGCGACACCAAACCCGTACCCACCATGGGCGCAGCCGACGCGCCCGACGCCGTCTACGACGCCCGCACCTTGGGCGCCCCGAAGATGACCATCTTCGGCCTCCAGCACATGTTCGCCATGTTCGGCGCCACCATTTTGGTGCCCACGCTCACGGGGCTGTCGGTGTCGGCCACCCTGCTGTTCGCCGGCCTGGGCACGCTGCTGTTCCACTTCCTCTCGAAGGGGAAGGTGCCGGCGTTCCTCGGCTCGTCCTTCGCCTTCATCGCCGGCTACGCCGCCATCGCCCCCAACGGCGAGGCGCACCTGCTGCCCTACGCCTGCCTCGGCGTGGCGGCCGCGGGCCTGCTGTACCTGGTCATCTCCGCGCTGTTCAAGGTGTTCGGGCCCCGGCGCATCATGCGGTTCTTCCCGCCTGTGGTCACCGGCCCCATCGTCATCTGCATCGGGCTCATCCTGGCCTCGTCGGCCATCGCGAATTGCGAGACCAACTGGCCCATCGCGCTCGTGGCCATCGCCATCATCGTCATCAGCAACATCTGGGGCCGCGGCATGATCCGTATCATCCCCATCCTGCTCGGCGTCATCGGCTCCTACGTGGCCGCGGCCTGCGCGGGCATCGTGGACTTCCAGCCCGTGGCCGACGCCGCCTGGGTGGGCATGCCGGTGCTGTGGGACAACACGGTGTTCTCCCTGTTCGGCCCCCAGTTCGACGCGGGCCTGGCCATTACGGCCATCATCACCATCATGCCGCTCGCCTTCGCCACCATCATCGAGCACATCGGCGACATGTCGGCTATCTCCTCCACCTGCAACCGCAACTTCATCGCCGAGCCGGGCCTGCACCGCACGCTGCTCGGCGACGGTCTGGCCACCATGGTGGCGTCGCTGTTCGGCGCCCCGGCCAACACCACCTACGGCGAGAACACCGGTGTTTTGGCCCTCACCCGCGTGTTCGACCCGCGGGTGGTGCGCATCGCCGCCTGCTTCGCCATCCTGTTCTCGTTCTGCCCGAAGTTCGCGGCGGTCATCTCCTGCATGCCGGCCTGCGTCATCGGCGGCGTATCGCTGGTGCTCTACGGCATGATCTCGGCCGTGGGCATCCGCAACCTCGTGGAGAACCACGTCGATTTCATGCTGAGCCGCAACGTGCTCATCACGGCCCTCATCCTGGTGCTGTCGCTCGGCATCGCCTACAGCGCGGCCGGCGCCATCACCTTCGAAGTGGGCGGCGTGACCGTGGCCCTGTCGGGTCTGGCCGTGGGATCGGTTGTGGGCATCGTGCTGAACATCGTGCTGCCGGGCAAGGAAGAGGCCTGGGACGGGGGCCTCGCCGCCGAAGCCGAGGCCGACGACGTGCCGCTGCCCCTGGAAGCCGAGGTCACGAACCTGCCTATCGGGGAGTAATCGCTATTCGTGCTCGGGTAGCCAGTGCTGGAGGACGACGGCCTCGTTCTCCTTCTCGTTGCGGGCGGCGTAGATGAGGGTGACGCGGGGGTACTTACGCATGGCGGGGCTGGCCAGTTCTTTAGCGAAGGCCAGGGCCTCGGGGTTGGCGTTCAGCTCTTCCACGTACTTCTTCTGGAACGCGGCCCAGTGGTCGGGGTCGTGGCCGAAGGCCTTCCGCAACGCGGTGGACGGCGCGAGGAACTTCGCCCACACGTCGTAGTGCACCCGGGCCTTCGTGAGCCCCCGCGGCCACAGCCGATCGACGAGCACCCGGTAGCCGTCGGATTCCTCGTAGGGTTCGTACACGCGCTTGATCTGAATATCCATGAGACGCCTCCTTGGGACGATTGCGGCCCCACTCGCCGCGAGCGGAGGCTGTGACCGCATTATGTCGCGCTGCGGCATGCCATGGGTGACAATGGAGGTGCCCGTAAACAAACCGCCCCTGCTCTGTAACAAAGCAGGGGCGGTGGCAGGGACGGCGGGAAGGTACCCTACAGCGCCAGGCGGTAGATGGCGGCAGCGTCTTCCAGGGTGAGCTTCTTGAAGCTGCCGAAGGGAACGCCCTTGTTCTGGGCCAGGGTGGGCAGCATCTTCTCGATGTCGTCCTCCTCCACGCCCAGCTCGGCCAGGGTGGTGGGCATCCCCAGGCTCGCGAAGAAGCTGCGGGTCTCGTCGATGGCGGAAAGCGCGTCGGCCTCCACGTCGCCGGTGGGGGTGAGGCCGAACACCGCCTGGCCGTAGAAGGCGAAGCGGGCCGGGTTCTCGGTGTGCACGTACTCCATCCAGGCGGGGAACATGACCGCGAGGCCCGCGCCGTGGGTGATGGCCGGGTCCAGGGCCGACAGCTCGTGCTCCAGCCCGTGGGTGGCCCAGTCCTCGTGACGGCCCACGCCGGCCAGCCCCTGGTGGCAGAGCATGCCCGTCCACATGATGTTGGCTCGGGCGTCGTAGTTCTCCGGGTCGGCCAGCACGCGGGGCGCCTCGGCGCGGATGGTGTTCATGAGCGACAGGTTCAGGTTGTCGGTCACGGGCACCGCGCCGTAGTCGTCGAAGAAGCGTTCCAGCAGGTGGCAGTACATATCCGTGAGGCCCGTGGCCGTTTGGAAGGGCGGCAGGGTGAAGGTGAGCTCGGGGTTCATGAAGGCGAACTTCGGGCGCTGGGCATTGTTGGCGTAGCCGGTCTTGCGGCCGAGCTCGTCGTTGGAGACCACGGTGTTCTTCGAGGCTTCGCTGCCGGCGGCGGGAATGGTCAGCACCACGGCGATGGGCAGCACGTCGTGGTCGAGGGCCTTGGTCTCGAAGAGCTCCCACACGTCGCAATCGACGCAGGCGCCGTTGGCGATGGCCTTGGCGGAGTCGATGACCGAGCCGCCGCCCACGGCCAGAATCCAGTCGACGGAGCCCTCCTTGCACAGGCGCACGCCTTCGCGCACCAGGGTAATCTCCGGGTTCGGGCGCACGCCGCCCAGTTCCAAGTGCTCGATGCCCGCCGCGTCCAGCGAGGCGCACACGCGGTCGATGAGCCCCGAGCGACGGGCGCTCTCGCCGCCGAAGTGCACGAGCACCCGGCGCGCCCCGGCGTCGGCCAGCTTCGCGCCGACCTCGTTCTCCACGCCGCGACCGAACACGAAGTGGGTGGGGGACACGAATTCAAAGTTCTCCATGGGAATCCTTTCCATCACGGGGCGCCGCACCGGCCGCTAACGTGCGGCCCCACGCGCAAGACGCCCACGGCCAGTATAATGGTCGTCGAACTTCGAGGAAAGGAATTCCCATGACCGTTTTGTTCGTGAACGCCTGCCTGCGCGGCGAGGAGTCGCGCACCCTCACGCTGTGCCGCGAGTACCTGGAGGGCATCGAGAACGTGAAAGAAGTGAACCTGGCCGAGCTGCGCCTGGAGCCCTACTACGGGGAGTCGGCGGCCTTCCGCGCCCAGCTGGAGAAAAACGGCCTGTTCGACGACCCTATGTTCGACCTGGGGAAAGACTTCGCCGAAGCCGATGAGATCGTCATCGGGGCGCCCTACTGGGACCTGTCGTTCCCCTCGGCGCTGAAGGTGTACATCGAGCACGCGGCGGTTATGGGCGTCACCTTCCACTACACCGACGAGGGCCGCTGCGAGGGCCTCTGCCGGGCGCGGCACCTCACCTACATCACCACGGGCGGCGGGCAGGTGGCGGCCATGAACTACGGCTACGAGTACCTCCAGGGCATTGCCACCATGTTCGGCATCCCCGAGACCCGCTTCGCGGCCGCCGAGAACCTGGACGTCGTGGGCGCCGACATCGAAGCCAACCTGAACGCCGCCCGCAAGGTACTGGCCCAGCTGAAGGCCACGCGGTAGGCGACCGATCGCGGACGCGCCAGGCTGCGCTAGTCCAGCACCTTCGCCAAGTAGCGGCCCGTTACGCTCTCGGGGTTGGCGGCTACTTGGGCGGGGGTGCCTTCGGCGACGATGCGGCCGCCTTGGTCGCCGCCGCCGGGGCCCATGTCGATGACGTAGTCGGCGTTGGCGATCATGTCCAGGTCGTGCTCAATGACCACCACGGTGGCGCCCTGCTCGATGAGCCGCTGCAGCACCCCGATAAGAGTTTCCACGTCCAGCGGGTGCAGGCCGATGGTGGGCTCGTCGAAGACGAAGAGGGTGTCGGCCTGGTCGCGGCGCAGCTCGCTGGCCAGCTTCAGGCGCTGGGCCTCGCCGCCCGAGAGCGCCGGCGTGGCCTCGCCCAGGGTGAGGTAGCCCAGGCCCAAATCGTGCAGCGTTTGCAGCTTCCCGCGCACTTTCTTCAGCGGCGCCAGGGCGGCCAGGGCCTGGTCCACCGTGAGGGACAGGATTTCCGGCAGCGAGAGGGTGCGCACGGCTTCCTCTCCCTCCACCTCCATCTGGATGGCCTCGGCGCCGTGGCCGTAGCGGGAGCCGTGGCAATCAGGGCAGGGGATGTCCACGTCGGGGAGGAACTGCACGTCCAGGGAGATTTGCCCCGTGCCATCGCAGGTGGGGCAGCGCAGGCTGCCGGTGTTGTAGGAGAAGTCGCCGGCCTTGA
>CANPHS010000051.1 GCA_947573925.1 uncultured Enterorhabdus sp.
GTTGGTTCGCCCATCGCTACCACTCCCGCCGCCGCGTTGCGGGGTGGGACCCCACCGTTGTGCGTTGTCCCCGCTTTGGCTGTTAGCGCGTTCGGAAAGGGAAGAGCGTGAAGTCGGCGACGAAACCGGATGCCCCTCCCCTTCCCGGGCAAGACCCTTTTCTTTTGCAGTCTCGTAAATTTCCCGAAGAGGTCCGGGGGCGGGAACTATAATGGACGGAATTGGTTGGCTATTCGAGGGAGCGTTTATGGTTGTTAATCCCGAGCAAGATTTCGTGCTGAAGACGATCGAAAGCCGGGACGTGCACTTCGTGCGCTTCTGGTTCACCGACGTGCTGGGGAACATGAAGTCCTTCGCCGTGGTGCCCGGCGAGCTCGCCGAGGCCTTCGAGCAGGGCATGGGCTTCGATGCCAGTTGCATCGAGGGCTTCTCGGCGGCGAGCGAGTCGGACATGCTGGCCTTCCCCGACCCCTCTACCTTCCAGGTGCTGCCCTGGCGGCCGCAGTCCAACGCCGTGGCCCGCATGATCTGCGACATCCGCACGCCGGAGGGCGCCCCCTACGAGGGCGACTCTCGCCAGGTGCTCGAGCGTATGGTGCGCAAGGCGTCGGCGGCGGGCTACTCGTTCATCGTGGGCCCCGAGCTGGAGTACTTCTACTTCAAGGACGCTCAGGGGACCGAAGTGCTCGACCGCGGCAGCTACTTCGACCTCACCTCGCTGGATTCCGCCTCCGACCTGCGGCGCGACACCGTGCTCACCCTGGAGAAGATGGGCATTCCCGTGGAGTACTCCCATCACGAGAAGGGGCCGTCCCAGCACGAGATCGACCTGCGCTACGCCGACGCGCTCTCCATGGCCGACGCGGTGATGACCTACAAGCAGGTGGTGAAGGAAATCGCCATGAAGCACGGGGTGTACGCCTCGTTCATGCCCAAGCCCATGGCCGACGCGCCGGGGAGCGGCATGCACGTGCACCAGAGCCTCATGGACATGGACGGCAACAACGTGTTCTTCGACCCGTCGGACCCCTCCGGCTACAACCTGTCGGCTACGGCCAAGGCCTACATCGCGGGCCTGCTGAAATACGCGCCGGAATTCACCCTGGTCACGAATCAGTACGTGAACTCCTACAAGCGCCTGCGCCCGGGAGGGGAGGCCCCCACTTGCATCAGCTGGGGCGCCCGCAACCGTGCCACCCTCGTGCGCATTCCCGGCTACCGGCCCAAAAGCGAGTCGGCCTGCCGCGTGGAGCTGCGCAGCCCCGACCCGGCGGCCAACCCGTATTTGGCCTTCGCCGTCATGCTGGCGGCGGGCCTGGCGGGCATCGAGGAGGGTCTTGAGCTCATGGCGCCGGCCGACGACGCGGCGCCTTTGGGCTGCACCCGCCACGAGCACCTCGCCCGCGGCATCCGGCCCCTGCCCGAGACCCTGGGCGAGGCCGTGGAGGAGTTCGCCGGCAGCGAGCTGATGCGCGAGACGTTGGGCGAGCACATCCACGACTACCTCGTGCGCACCAAGCGGGCGGAATGGGAGGCCTACCAGGCCGTGGTGACCCCCTGGGAGCTCGAGCGCGATTTGGCGGTGTTGTAGCATGCAGCGGAAAACGGTTATCTTCATCGCCGACAGCCTGGACAACGCCCACAAGTTCCAACAGGTGCTCTCGAAGCTGGACGTGGACGTGGCCGCCGGCTCCTCGGTGCAGTTCAAGCGCCTCCTGGCCGCCCATCCCGTACACGATTTGGTCATCTACGAGGCCCGGGGCGACAATTTGGGCGCCGTCTCGTCGGTGGAGTCGGCCCTGGCCGAGGAGGGGTCGACCGCCATGCTCGTCATTGTGAACGAGGACCAGCTGGCCGAGTTTCGCCTGCCGGTGTCCTGCAAGGCCGACTTCGTGGTGCACGGCGCCAGCGCGGCCGAGTGCACCCAGCGCATCCGCCAGCTGCTGTGGCCCGGCAACGAGGGATCGTCGGCCGACTACATCGTGGTGGACGCCATGACCGTGAATCTTGCCACCTATCAGGTGAAGGTGGCCGGCGAGCCTGTGGATCTCACCTACCTGGAGTACGCGCTTCTGGCCTTCCTCGTCACCCACCCGGGCCGCACCTATTCCCGGGACGCCCTGCTGCGCCGCGTGTGGGGCTTCGACTACTACGGCGGCAGCCGCACCGTGGACGTGCACGTGCGCCGCGTCCGCGCGAAGCTCGGCCCCGAACTGGCCCAGCGCCTGGAAACCGTCCGTGGCGTCGGCTACCTGTGGAATGCGTAGGATCTGCTTGCGGTGAGTCGCAACGAAGTAAGAGTGTAGAGGAGACGCGGGGTGTTCTGACCGAGCGAGTTCCGCAGCCACGGGAAGTGTCCTGTGGACACTTCCCCAAAGCGAGGACTGTCTGAGCGAATCAGAATACCGCGCGGCTCCGATCGGCGGAGAGTATCAACCTGATTTTCCTCATAAACGAAGGAGTCCGCATGTCGAAGAAGATCGCCGTTATCGATGGCAACTCGCTTATGCACCGCGCCTACCATGCGGTGCAGACGCCCATGACTGCCAAGGACGGCACGCCCACCAACGCCGTGTTCGGCTTCCTGTCCATGCTGTGCAAGTTCATCGAGATCGCGAGCCCCGACGCGGTGGTGTGCGCCTTCGACGCCGGCAAGCCGGTGCACCGCATCGAAGCCCTGGAGCAGTACAAGGCCCAGCGGCCGCCCATGGACGAGGACCTGCGCGTGCAGTTCCCCGTCATGGAGGAGCTCTTGGCCGCCATGGCCATTCCCGTGGTGAAGGTGCCCGGCTGGGAGGGCGACGACATTTTGGGCACCATCGCCGCCCGGGACGAGGCCCTGGGCTTCGAGACGCTGCTCGTGACCGGCGACAAGGACGCCTACCAGCTGGCGAGCGAGCTCACGCGCATCGTGACCACCAAGAAGGGCATCACCGACATCACCGTGAACGGCCCGGCCGAGGTGGAGGAGCGCTACGGCGTGACTCCGGAGCAGTTCATCGATTACCTGGGGCTGATGGGCGACAGCTCCGACAACATCCCCGGCGTGCCCGGCATCGGTCCGAAGACCGCCACGAAGCTGCTGCAGGCCTACGGGTCCATGGAGGGCATCTACGAGCACATCGACGAGCTGAAGGGCAAGCAGAAGGAGAACCTGGCGAACAACCGCGACATGGCGTTTCTGTCCCGCGACATCGCCACCATCGTGCGCGATCTGGACTTTTCCGTGGATCTGGAGAACGCCGCCTTCCCGGCCTTCGACGCGGCCGATGTGGAGGAGGCCTTCGGTAAGTACCAGCTGGCAAGCCCGCTTGCTCGGGTGCTGTCCATGATCGACGTGGAAGCCCCCTCCCGCGAGTTCGAGCTCGTCCTGGCGCCGGTGGTGCGCGGGGACGCGGCCGCCGCCGAGATCGAGCGGGCCTGCGCGGCCGGCGAGACCATCGGCGTAGCCTTTGTGGATCCCGAGGAAGTGTCCCTGTTCAACGACGGGGCCACGGCCGCCTTCGCCACCGACGAGGCCTGCGTCATCGCCGAGGGGGAGGAGGCCTTGGGCCTGTTCGCCGCCATCGTGCGCGACGGCGCCTTCTGCTGTTTGGACGTGAAGGCCGACGTGCACCGGGTGTACCCGGCCGACACCGCCCTATCTGCCTCGGTGAGCGACGGGGACGTGCTGGCCATGCGGGGCTTCGATTTGGGGCTGGCCGGCTACGTCCTGAATTCCTCCACGAGCGCCTATACCTACGACTCGCTCATGGAGTCGGTAGCCTCGGCCACCCTGCCCGAGGCCGAGGGCGATGCCGACCGCGCCGCCATTCGCGCCACGGCGGCCCGCGTGCTGCGCGACCTTCTGGAAGAGGCCCTGAGGAAGGACGGCACCTGGGACGCCTACGCCGACATCGACCTGCCCTTGGTGGGAGTGCTCGCCTGCATGGAGCGCGTGGGCGCCGCCATCGACGTGCCGCTGCTGGAGACCTTGGGCCGCGAGGCCCAGGCCGAGGTGGACGACTTGACGGCGAAGATCTACGAGCTGGCCGGCGAGTCCTTCAACCTGGGGTCGCCCAAGCAGCTGGCCCGCATCCTGTTCGAGGTGCTGGAGCTGCCTCCGGTGAAGAAGAACCAGCGCGGGTACTCCACCGACGCGAAGGTGCTCACGGAGCTGTCGGCCATCCACCCCTTGCCCGACCTCATCCTGCGCTACCGCGAGTTCTCGAAGATCAAGACCACCTACATCGACGCCCTGCCGCGCATGCGGGGCCTCGACGGGCGCGTGCACACCCAGTTCAACGAGACCATCACCACCACGGGCCGCCTGTCATCGTCCGACCCGAACCTGCAGAACATTCCCGTGCGCACCGATTTCGGCCGCCAGATTCGCCGCTGCTTCGTGCCCCTGGCCCCGGGCGAGCTGTTCCTGTCGGCCGACTACTCCCAGATCGAGTTGCGGCTTCTGGCCCACCTGTCCGCCGACGAGCACCTGGTGGCCGCCTTCAATTCCGGTGCCGACCTGCACACCTCCACGGCCGCCCGCGTGTTCGGCGTGGCCCCGGAAGAGGTGACGAGCGCCCTGCGCAGCCGCGCGAAGGCGGTGAACTTCGGCATCGTGTACGGCCAGCAGGCCTTCGGCCTTTCCCAGACCTTGGAAATTCCCGTGGCCGAGGCCCGCGACATGATCGAGCGCTACTTCGAGGTGTACCCCGGCGTGCGCACCTACCTGGACGACACCGTGGCCGCGGCCAAGGAACACGGCTTCGCCGAAACCATGTTCGGCCGCAAGCGCCACATTCCCGAGCTGCGCAGCAACAACCGCCAGCAGCAGGCCTTCGGCGAGCGCACGGCCATGAACCATCCCATGCAGGGCACGGCGGCCGACATCATCAAGATGGCCATGAATGAGGTGCAGCGGCGCCTGCTTGCCGAGGGCTTCCGCGCCCAGCTGATGATCCAGGTGCACGACGAGCTGGACTTCTCGGTGCCCGCCGACGAGGTGGAGCGCCTGTCCGCCATGGTGCGCGAGGTTATGGAAGGCGTGGCCGACCTGCGCGTCCCCCTCACCGTAGACGTCAGCTGGGGCGAAAACTGGGCCGAAGCCCATTAGTTCCGCCATGTCCAACCGTGGTTGAGGGTAGAGGAGACGCGGGGTGTTCTGACCGAGCGAGTTCCGCAGCGACGAGAACAGGACTAAACGTCCTGTTCTCCAAAGCGAGGACTGTCTGAGCGAATCGGAATACCGCGCGGCTCCGACCGGCGGGGAGTTGCAGCTACACTGTCTTCCAGAAGTCCTGGATGAGCTCTTGGCGGTTGGCGTGGCCGGTTTTCTGGAGGATGTTGTGCACGTGCACCTTCACGGTGGAGGGGGCCAGCGACATGGCCGAGGCGATGTTCTGGTTGTCCTGGTCGCGCAGGATGTAGTCGAGCACCTCCTGCTCGCGGGCCGTCAGCTGGTGGCGCTTGGCATAGACGAGCAGGTCCTCGGCCGTCTGGCGGTAGCGCTGGGAGTCGTCCACCACCGGTGAGGTGTGGGAATGGATATCCAGCTGCCGCAGGGCGAACAGGCAGGTCATGGCCGCGCAGCAGACCATGAGCAGGTTCTCGAAGTAGTTGCGCTCCGCCGACAGGGTAAGCGGCCCCACCGTGACGGTGTCGGTGGCCAGCACGAGGAAGAACATGACGTCCTCGAACACCATGAGCAGGCCCAGCAGCCCCAAGGCCACGCAGTGGGGCAGGTAGCGGGCGAGCCGCTGGCGCTCCACCTCATCGCGGGTGCGCAGGTAGTGGACGCCGCCGTACAGCAAAATCCAGAACATGAAGCAGGCGCGGCAGTTATAGTAGCAGAAGCGCAGCGCCTTGCTCTCGCCGGAAATGACCAACAGCAGCAGCGATGCCACGACGAAGGCCACGATGGGGGCCGTGCGCACCGTGCGGTTGCGCTCGCCGATGTACTCGCACACCATGAGCCAGAAGGCCCCGAGGAAGCCGGCTCCGGTGATGAGCGTGAAGACGGAGCGGAGGAACACGTACTCGGGGGAGAGGTCCGGCCCGAGCGAGCGGGACACGTAATCGTCCTGCAGCACGGAGACCACATCGCCGAAGTAGAACAGGAAGCCCACGCAGGCGTAGAACATGGTCTTGCGGTGGGTCACCAAATATGACGAGAGGCACACGGCCGCCGTCAAAACGGACACGAGAATTACCAGAAGCGTTTCGTAGAAAAGAAAAATTCCCATAGAGCCCTTCTCCAGCCAGCCTGACCCCGCCCTCCGGGTTCAACGTCCATTATATACCAACGGAACCGCGGTTTCGACGGCTCTCGCCACCCTCGATTTTTTTGATCGGCTTCTTCAACAGTTTGGCAACGGCGCACAAATGGCTGACGGAATGTCAACGTTTCGTAAACGTGAAATGTAGATTTGACCTGCGGTTTATGGAGGTTGTAGGGAGGGAATTCTTCACATAGTCTCAACATACACGTTCGCCTACAACTGGTTTAGACCTTTCTAAATCTCCGAGCATCCCGCACATTGAACTCATCAACCGTCGCCCGATTCGCGACGGGCCGTGGAGGGAAACCACGGCAGCCGGCACATCGACAGGCGCCGCGTGCGCCAGATCGGAGAGTCACATGCAAGGAGTAAACGTCAAGAGCGAGATCGGCAACCTCAAGAAGGTTATCCTCCATCGCCCCGGAGACGAGCTTCTCAACCTCACCCCGAACACGCTGGAAGAGTTGCTGTTCGATGACATCCCGTTCTTGGAAGTTGCTCAGGCCGAGCACGACGCGTTCGCCGACATCCTGCGCGGCGAGGGCGTGGAAGTGGTCTACCTCGAGGATCTGATGACCGAGGTCATCGACTTGAACCCCGAGCTGCGCGACACCTTCCTCGACCAGTGGATCTTCGAGGCCGGCAT
Source organism: uncultured Enterorhabdus sp. (assembly GCA_947573925.1). Taxonomy (GTDB): domain Bacteria; phylum Actinomycetota; class Coriobacteriia; order Coriobacteriales; family Eggerthellaceae; genus Adlercreutzia. The sequence goes on from CANPHS010000051.1 coordinate 6,907, forward strand.
CCGCACCGACATCTACAAGAACATCATCAAGGACTACATCAACGCCGAGTACGCGGGCACCAAGGACATGGTCATGAAGACCATGGCCGGCATCAACCTGCAGGAGCTGCCCGGTTCCGACACCCACCTTTTGGTGGACATGGTGTCCGACCGCTGCAAGCTCGTCTGCGCCCCCATGCCGAACCTGTACTTCACCCGCGACCCCTTCGCGATGATCGGCAACGGCGTGTCCATCAACCGCATGTACGCCCACACCCGTAACCGCGAGACCATCTACGGCGACTACATCTTCCGCTATCATCCGGACTTCGCCGGCACGCCGACCTACTACGATCGCAACGACACCTTCCACATCGAGGGCGGCGACATCCTGAACATCAACGACCACGTGCTGGCCATCGGCATCTCCCAGCGCACCGAGCCCGATGCCATCGACCAGCTGGCCCACAACGTGTTCAGCGACGAGACCAGCACCATCGACACCATCCTGGCCTTCAACATCCCCGTGTCCCGCGCCTTCATGCACCTGGACACGGTGTTCACCCAGATCGACTACGACAAGTTCACGATTCACCCGGGCATCATGGGCCCGCTGACCGTGTTCGAGATCAAGCCCGACGGCAACGGCGGCACCGTGATCCGCGAGCGCGACGAGGATTTGGAGTCCATCCTGACCGAGTACGTCGGCCAGCCGGTGAAGCTGATCCCCTGCGGCGGCGGCGACCGCATCGCGGCCGAGCGCGAGCAGTGGAACGACGGCTCCAACACGCTCTGCGTGCGCCCCGGCACCGTGGTGGTGTACCAGCGCAACAACGTCACCAACGACGTGCTGTACAAGAACGGCATCAACTGCCTGGTCATGCCGTCGGCCGAGCTGTCCCGCGGCCGCGGCGGCCCGCGCTGCATGTCCATGCCGGCCTGGCGCGAGGCTCTGTAGGCCCCACGCCCACGAGGCTTGACGGCGGGGGTCTGGCAGGATCCCCGCCTATCGAATTGTTCATCGGGCGCCCGAGTCGGGGGAGGGGTCGGGCGCCACTCCCATAAGGAGTAATCTCATGGCAGAGACAAAGAAGAAGAAACGCGCGAGCCTTTCTTCGTTTTCCATTTTGCTGATCATCCTCGTGGTGCTCGCCGTCGTTACCGTCATCATGGCCGCGATGGGCGTGGAGGGTATCGAGGGCGCCACGCTCTCCGGGGTGCTGACCGCTCCCGTGTTCGGCTTCCAGGACGCCATCGGCGTGTGCCTGTTCGTCATGATCCTGGGCGGCTTTTTGGGCATCATCACCGAGACCGGCGCCCTCGACGCCGGCATCGCGGCGCTGGTGCACAAGCTCAAGGGAAACGAGCTGGTGCTGATCCCGATCCTGATGTTCATCTTCTCCATCGGCGGCACCACCTACGGCATGTGCGAGGAGACCGTGCCCTTCTACCTGCTGCTCGCCGCCACCATGGTGGCCGCTGGCTTCGACAGCCTGACCGGCGCGGCCGTGGTGCTCCTCGGCGCCGGCTGCGGCGTGCTGGGCTCCACGGTGAACCCCTTCGCCGTGGGCGTGGCCGTGGACGCGCTCTCGGGCGTGGGCATCGCCGTGAACCAGGGCATCATCATCGCCCTCGGTCTGGTGCTGTGGCTCGTGACCATCACCATCTCCATCATCTTCGTCATGCGCTACGCCAAGAAGGTGAAGGAGGACAAGGGCTCCACCTTCCTGTCGCTGCAGGAGCAGCAGGACATGATGAACGAGTGGGGTCTGAACGAGTCCGAGGAGGAGGCCGCCGACGGGCAGACCGCCGCTCCGAAGATGACCGGTCGCCAGAAGGCCTCCCTGGTCGTGTTCGCGCTCACCTTCGTCATCATGATCGTGTCCTTCATTCCGTGGACCGATCTGGGCTTCAACGGCTTTGAGGCCGGTCTCGCCACCGAAGAGGTGTCCACCACCATGAGCGGCGAAGAGCTGGCTGCCGCCTACGACGAGTCCAACGACGGCGCTACCGTCACGACGCTCTCCGGCCCGGTCGAGGCCACCTCGGTGTCCGAGGAAGAGGTTTCCCCGGCCTGGTCCCAGTTCCTGACCGGCGTGCCGCTGGGCGGCTGGTACTTCGACGAGGCCTCCACTTGGTTCCTGCTGATGGCCCTCATCATCGGCCTCATCGGCGGCGTGTCCGAGAGCCGCTTCGTGAAGGCCTTCATCAACGGCGCCGCCGACATGATGTCGGTCGTGCTCATCATCGCGCTGGCCCGCTCCATCACCGTGCTCATGGCCCAGACCGGCCTGGACATGTGGATCCTGAACAATGCGGCCAACGCCCTGGCAGGCATGTCGGCGATCATCTTCGCACCGCTGTCCTTCCTGCTCTACATCGTGCTGTCCTTCCTGATCCCGTCCTCCTCCGGCATGGCCACCGTGTCCATGCCCATCATGGGCGGCCTGGCCAGCCAGCTCAACTTCTCCGTTGAGACCATGGTCATGATCTACTCCGCCGGCAACGGCCTCGTGAACCTGTTCACGCCCACGTCCGGCGCCATCATGGGCGGCCTGGCCCTGGCCAAGATCGAGTACTCCACCTGGCTGAAGTTCGGCGCGAAGCTGTTCGTCGTGCTCGGTTTGGTGTGCATGGTCATCCTGACCGCGGCTATGATGATCCTGCCCGGGGGCGCAGCCTAGGGGGATCGTCCCACTCCAGTGATAACAGCCTGCCGGCTGTCATCCTTCCGAAGGGCGTCCACCCTCCCGTGGACGCCCTTTTCCTTATATATGTAGAGCGTCGGTGAACGGCGGGAAATTGGGGAAGAAAATCATTGACTCACGTAGGGCACGCTGGTAAGATATCGCCTTGCGTTTAGTCACATTCAAGGAGATACTTACATGTACGCAATCGTGAAAACGGGCGGCAAGCAGTACAAGGTCGCCCCCGGAGACAAGATCAACATCGAGAAGCTCAACGTGGAGCCCGGCGACAAGGTGGAGCTGGAAGCCATCTGCGTGGTGGACGGCGACAAGGTCGAGGCCGACCCCGAGAAGGCTGCCAAGACCAAGGTTGTGGCCACGGTGCTCGAGCAGTTCAAGGGCGACAAGCAGTTGGTCTTCAAGTTCAAGAAGCGCAAGAACTACAAGAAGCTGCGCGGTCATCGTCAGAACCTGACTCGCGTGAAGATCGAATCCGTCGGTACGGCCAAGGCCGAGTAAACGGGTTAGGAGGAACATCTCATGGCACACAAGAAAGGCTTGGGCTCTACCCGTAACGGTCGTGACTCCCACGCACAGCGACTCGGCGTGAAGAAGTTCGCCGGCGAGGTCGTGAAGACGGGCAACATCATCGTCCGCCAGCGCGGCACCCACTTCCACCCCGGCGAGAACGTGGGCCGCGGCAAGGACGACACCCTGTTCGCCCTCTGCGACGGCACCCTGAAGTTCACCCGCGGCCAGAAGCGCAAGATCCACGTGATCCCCGCGGAGCAGACCGCCTAAACGCAACGGTTTCAACGACTGCGTAACATCAAGCGTTAGCCCAATGCCCTCTGAGAATTCAGGGGGCATTGTTGTATAGTTTGCACAGAGTTATTTCAACGAAGGAAATGCGTAGAGGAACCGTGGGGTGTTCTGACCGAGCGAGTTCCGCAGCGACTGGAACAGTCCAATGGACTGTTCCACAAAGCGAGGACTGTTTGAGCGAATCAGAATGCCGCGCGGTTCCGACCGGCGAAGAGCCACAAAGAGAATTCGGAAGGTTCCTATGTTTATCGATAAAGTGCGCATCAATGTGAAGGGGGGCAACGGCGGGGCCGGGTGCATGTCGTTTCGGCGCGAGGCCCACGTGCCCAAGGGCGGCCCCGACGGCGGCGACGGCGGCCATGGCGGCAACGTGGTGGTGCGGGCCGACGCCAGCGTCTCGTCGCTCGTGGAGTACCGCTTCAAGCACCATTTCAAGGCCGAGCGCGGCACCCACGGCAAGGGCAGCCGCATGCACGGCGCCACCGGCGAGGATTTGGTGCTGAGGGTGCCCGTGGGCACTGTGGTGCACGAGTACTTCGAGGACGAGAAGGAGGTGGGCGAGCTCATCGCCGACCTCACCCACGACGGGGAGGAAGTGGTGGTGGCCCGCGGCGGTGTGGGCGGCCGCGGCAACATCCACTTCGTCACCTCCACCCGCCGCGCCCCGGCCTTCGCCGAGTTGGGCGAGCCGGCCGAGGAGCGCTGGATCGAGCTGGAGATGAAGCTCATGGCCGACGCGGCTTTGGTGGGCATGCCGTCTGCGGGGAAGAGCTCGCTCATCGCGAAGATGAGCGCGGCCCGGCCGAAGATCGCCGACTACCCGTTCACCACGCTCGTGCCGAACCTGGGCGTGGCCACCTCGGGCGATCTGTCCTTCGTGGTGGCCGACATTCCCGGGCTCATCGAGGGGGCCTCGGAGGGCCGGGGGCTCGGGCACGAGTTTCTGCGCCACATCGAGCGCACGGCCCTCATCGTGCAGATCGTGGACCTCACCGGCGACTGGGAGGGGCGCGACCCCCTGGAGGACTACGAGATCATCAAGAACGAGCTGGCGGAGTACGCGAGCGACTTGGCCGAGCGCCCGCGCATCGTGGTGGCCAACAAGATAGACGCGCCGGGCACCGATGAGGCCTGCGAAGCTTTGGCCGTCCGGGTGCGCGAGGACTCCATCGCCGCGGCCGGCGGCAACGAGTTCGTGGAAAGCCCCATCGACCCGAAGCTGTACCGCATCAGCGCCCTGACCGGCGAGGGGGTGGACTCCCTGAAGGCGGCCATCGCCACCAAGGTGCACGCCCTGCGCGAAGCGGCCCGGGCCGCCGCGGCGGAGGACATCCAGTACGAGCATGTGTGGGAGCTGCGCCGCGAGGCCCGCGAGCGCCGCTTCGACATCGTGCCCGAGGGCGACGGCGCCTTCCGCGTGACCGGCGTGCAGGTGGAGCGCATGGTGGTGCAGACCGACTGGGAGAACGAGGAGGCCGTGGCCTTCTTCCAGCACCGCTTCAAGCGCCTGGGCGTGGACACGGCCCTGGAGAAGGCCGGCGCCCGCGACGGCGACGAGGTGCGCATCCTCGGGTTCTCCTTCGCCTTCGAGTCGCCCACCGGCGCGGCGGAGGATGTGTACCAGGAGCTGGATCTGTAATGGGCGCGGCGAGGGAGAAGGAAGTCCGGGCGGACGGCGAGCGCCGCCGGCGCCTCGTGGTGAAGATCGGCTCGGCCACGCTGACCACGTCGGAGAGCTCCATCGACTACGGCTTCCTGGATGATCTGGCCGCCCAGTTGGACGCGGTGCGCCGGAGCGGCTGGGACGTGGTGGTGGTCACCTCGGCTGCCATTGCCTGCGGCCTGGAGGCCTTGGGGATTGCCAAGCGGCCCACGGACATGCCGAGCCTGCAGGCGGCGGCCTCGGTGGGCCAGAGCGCCCTTTCCACGGCCTACGCCGAGGCTTTCGGGAAGCGGGACATGCTGACGAGCGTGGTGCTGCTGACCCGCCGCGACACCGCCGACCGCACGGCCTACCTGCACGCCCGCGACACGCTGCGGCGGCTGCTGGAGCTTTCGGTGGTGCCCATCGTGAACGAGAACGACACGGTGAGCGTGGAGCAGATCCGCTTCGGCGACAACGACACCCTGGCGGCGCTCGTGGCCTGCCTCATCGACGCCGACCTCATGGTGATACTGTCGGACATCGACGGCCTGTACACGGCCAATCCCCTGGTGGACCCGACGGCCGAGCTCATCCCCCGGGTGGACCGCGTGACCCGCGACATCCTGGCCGCGGCCGGGGGCGCGGTGTCGGGCGTGGGAAGTGGCGGCATGATCACGAAGATCAAGGCGGCCCGGGTGCTCATGGCTGCGGGCATTCCCATGGTCATCTGCCAGGGCCGCGAGCCGCAGTGCGTGGTGAACGCGGCGGCCGGGGCGTCGGTGGGCACCTTGTTCACCGCGCCGGAGCGCCCCCACGAGATCACCCCGAAGAAGCTGTGGATCGCCCTCGGCGACGCGGTGCACGGCACGCTCGTGGTGGACGACGGGGCCCACGGCGCCCTGGTGGAGCGGGGGCGGTCGCTTCTGCCCGTGGGCATCCGCGAGGTGCGCGGGCGCTTCGACTACGACGACATCGTGGACGTGGCCGACGGCACGGGCCACGTGTTCGCCCGGGGCCGCGTCGCCGCCGGCAGCGATTTGGTGGCCCTGGCGGCGGGGAAGACCCGCGAGGAACTGGCCGCCAACGGCATTCTCGCCGTGCTGGCGGACAAGTCGGTGATCCACCGCGACGATTTGGTGCTGTTCGAGTAAGTCGACAACGTTAACCGCGCATGGCGGCTCGGGGGCGCCCCTCGCGCGCAGATTCCGCAGTCTTGAAAATATTGGTGTAAAATTTCTACACCAATATTTTCAAAAG
>CANPHS010000052.1 GCA_947573925.1 uncultured Enterorhabdus sp.
GGAGGATAACCTTCTTGAGGTTGCCGATCTCGCTCTTGACGTTTACTCCTTGCATCTGACTCTCCAATCCGGCGCGTGTCTGCGCACCATCATAGTTGAGAAGCTGCGGGCGGCTGCCCCCAGCCCATCGCGGTCGGCGCGGTGGATGCACCCACTGTCGCAGAAATGCGGCCAAGGGGAAGAGGTAAAGCGGTATTAGATGAGGGTATAAGTCGTCATTAACGCCCTCGCCCCGCTTCTACACCTCAGATAAACGCCCCTTAGAACACTTCCCCTGCCCCAGGTCAAGTTACGAAACCCGAAGCAGATGATCGGATACCTTCCCTTGCGCGTTGCCGGCGCCCGTGCGAACCCCCTACTCTCATGTGGTCGCATCGGTTTTGCCGACGGGTTCAAGGTAACACCATTTTTGTTCACATGCAATAAAAAAGTTCCAATCCCTGATTTATTCAATCAAATTCTACGATTCGCCGTTTTGCGCGGGGCAGATTTCCCTCTGAGGAAGGCTGCAACGGTGAGTGGCAGAGGTCAATTTCTATTTTCCCTGGTCATCATTGGTCTTCTATATATATGATGCAAAATTGACCTTTGCTGTTGACTTTCGGCGCATTTCGTTCACCTGATTATTCCCATCAGGTATTTTTTCCGGGGCGTGTCCCTTTGCCCAGCCCACTGCGGAAAAAGTCGTAGTGCAGCTGAACAATTTTGTCGAAGGGCCCGCGGAAGGGCGTATACTGCCGTTGCAAGGAACGCGAGAAAAGGAGTGCGCACCATGGGCCACAGCTTCGATCCGGCCGACCGGATTCTCATCAGCAACGCCGTGTTCACCGGGGAAGAGGACGCGCCGCGCCGCGCCGCCGTGGCCGTGGCCGGCGACCGCATCGCGTGGGTGGGCGACCCCGACGCAATGCCCGCGGGGCTACGCGGGCCAGATACCGCGGTGGAGGACTTCGGGGACGATCTGGTCATGGCCGGCTTCCACGACGCGCACATGCACGTATTCCATTCCGCCCTGTACCTGTCGCCCTTGGCCGAGCGTTTCGTGGGCGACAACGAGGCCGACGCCGTGGCGCGGCTGGCGCCCCTGGCGGCCCGCAGGCCCGCGGGCTCGTGGCTGCTCACCCAGGGCTGGCGCGACTATTTGTGGAAGCCCGCGGGCATGCCGAGCCGCGCCTCGCTGGACGCGGCCTACCCCGACCGGCCCGTGGCCATGTACTCGGGCGACGCCCACACCCTGTGGTTGAACACCTGCGCCCTGGAGCGCCTGGGCATCGACGAGGCCTCGGAGCCGCCGGCCGGGGGCAGCTACGACAAGGACGCCGACGGTCGCCTCACGGGCATTGTGCGGGAGGCGGCGGCCATGGAGCTCATGCCGCGCATCGTGGACGAGTTCACCCGGGAAGAGCTGCTGGACGCCTACCGGTCGTTTACGGCCTACTGCAACGAGCACGGCATCACGGGCATCTGCGACGTGTCGCTCATGGCCATGCCCGGGCTCGACTTCGTGCGCGACGACCTGTTCTCCTCCCTGGAGGAGGCGGGCGAGCTCACCGTGCGCGTGTCCATGTTCCCCACCCTGCTGGAGGATCGGGGGCGCCTGGCGGCTTTGCGGGAGGCGCACACCGGCCCGCTGCTCTCGGCCCGGGGCTTCAAGCAGTTCTTCGACGGGGTTTCGAGCCAGCACACCGCTTGGGTTCACGAGCCCTACAGCAATGCGCGGTTCGAGGGGGACTGCGGACGCCCCACGGTAGATGCCGCGGTAATGGAGGCGCTGGTGGCGCCGGCGGCGGCCGAGGGGGCGCCGGTGCGCATCCACGCCATCGGCGACGAGGCCATCCACCGCTGCATTGACATCTTCGAGGCCCACCCGGTGGCCCCGGATACCCCGGGAGCCGTGACGGGAGGCCGCCACACCATCGAACACTTGGAGAACTTCCAGCCCGACGACATCGCCCGCCTGGCGGCGGCGAACATCGTGGCCAGCGTGCAGCCGCGCCACATCACCCTGGACCCGGGCGGCCCCGAGCGCGATCTGGGACCCGAGCGCGTGCCCTACATGTGGCCCTTCCGCACCCTGCTGGACGACGGCGCCGTGCTGGCCTTCGGCACCGACTCGCCGGTCACCGACATCGACCCCGTGGATGCGGTGTACACCGCCGTCACCCGCCGCGACGCCGACAGCCACGAGCCCGCGGGCGGCTGGCTGCCCGAGGAGCGCATCACCCTGGCCGAGGCCCTGCGGGCCTACACCGCCGGCAGCGCCGTGGCCGCCCAACGCGAGGGCGAAGTGGGACTGCTCGTTCCGGGCCAGTTCGCCGACGCCGTGGTGCTGGCCCCCAACCCCTTCCAGCTTGCACCGGAGGGTATCCAGCAAGCAAAGGTGCAAGCCACCTACGTGGGCGGCAAGAAAGTGTACGAGCGCTAGCCCCGGCCCTCAACGAGCAGGGGCGGGACGCCCGGTGTTCCGACCGAGCGCAGTTTACCCCAGGGGCACTTCCTCGCTGCGCTCGGGCGCCGACACGCGACCGCGACAGTCCACTGGACTGTCGCACAAAGCGAGGACTGTCTGAGCGAATCGGGATACCGGGCGGCCCGCCCCGGACAACTTGCGAGGCCCCTACCCCTCCAGGGCCTTGGCCATCGACCAGAGTTCTTCCATTTCCTCCATGGAGAGGTCTTCCACACGGCGCCCCTGACCGGCGGCGGCGCCTTCCATGAAGGCCCAGCGGGTGCGGAACTTGCCGCAGGTGGCCCGGAGCGCCTCTTCGGCCTGCACGCCCATCTTGCGGGCCACGTTCACGAGACTGAACAGCACGTCGCCCATCTCCAGCTCCACGGCGGCCAAGGCCGCGGGATCGGCGGCACCGTCCACCTTGCCGTTGGGCGACTTCGGCGCGGCGGCGTAGGCCTCGCGCAGCTCGGCCATCTCCTCGGCCACTTTCTCCCACACGTCGTCCACGCTGTCCCACTCGAAACCGGCCGAGGCCGCCTTCCGCGATATCTTCTGGGCCTGCTTCAGGGCCGGGAAGCTCTTGGGCACGCCGTCGAGCAGCCCCTCGGGGGCTGCCTCTCCCCCGGCAGCGTCGGCGGCCTCCTTCTCGGCCATCTTCACCTGGTCCCACAGGTCGAGCACCTCGTTGGCGTCGCCCGCCTGCACCTCGCCGAACACGTGGGGGTGGCGGCGCACGATCTTCTCGTTCACGGTGCGGCACACGTCGTCGATGGTGAACGTGCCCGCGTCGGCGGCGATCTGCGATTGCAGCACCACCTGCAGCAGCACGTCGCCCAGCTCCTCCAGCATGTGCGGCGTATCGTCGGCCTCGATGGCATCCACGGCCTCGTAGGCCTCCTCCACCATGTTGCCGGCGATGCTCTTGTGCGTCTGCACCTTGTCCCAGGGGCAGCCGTCGGGCGAGCGCAGCGCCTCGATAGTGGCCACGAACTCGTCGAAGGTCGGATGGGGCACGGCCTCTACCTCGGCCACGAGCTTTTCGGTCATGGGATTCCTTTCTTCCGGAGGGCGCCCCGCCGTCCGTCTTCCGCAGCGCCGTGGGAAGGCGAAGCGGGTCGCAACGGCCGAAAACGGGCACCCCTTGCACGTTTCGGGCCATTATAGCGCGGTGTGCGGCGATGCCAGGCCTTCCAACAGGCCCTCTACACGGGGAAGAATTGTGGCCTTACGATGTAAATCGAAGCCGATTCGTCACCAAATCCCCATTTCGGGAGCGAAAAAGGGCGCTTTTTGGAAAGAAAAGGCAACTTTACCGAGAAAAGGGGTGCACAAGCGGGGCATTTCTATTATTATCGTCTACGCCAAAAGCGAGGAACGCTGCCGTCGCACTCCGCGATGTCAGCGTTCTTCGAATGAATGCCCTGGTAATGGTGCCAGGACGACGAGAAGAAAGAGAAGTGATATGCCCGCACCTACCATGACCCCTGAGCAGCGCGCCGCCGCCCTCGAGAAGGCTCGCATCGTCCGCGCCAAGCGCTCCGAGATCACCAACAAGCTGTCCATGGGTCTGACCACCCCGGCCGAGGTTCTCGACCAGATCGACGACCCGGTCATCGGCCGCATGAAGGTGAAGGCCTTCGTGAACGCCCTCCCCGGCTTCGGCAAGGTGAAGACCGAGAAGCTCATGGAGGAGCTGGGCATTCCGGCCGAGCGTCGTCTGCAGGGCCTGGGCTCCAACCAGATGAGCGCCCTGAAGGCCGCCCTGGCCTAAGCGCCCGCGCCATTCGCGTTCTTTCAGCGCCAGTCTATAATAGGCTGGCGCTTTTGTTTTGGCCGGAAAGGAAGCCCATGCCCGTTATATACGTTGATTCACTGGACGATCCGCGGCTCGATGCGTTCGCGCGGCTGACCGAGGCGCAGCTGCGCTCAAAGCTGGAGCCGGAGCGGGCGCTGTTCATTGCGGAATCGGAGAAGGTGATCGAGCGGGCCTTCGCCGGCGGCATGGAACCGATCTCGCTGCTGATGGAAGAGAAGTGGCTGGAGCCCATGATGCCACTCATCGGCGAGATGGAGAAGCGGCGACGCGAGGGCACGGGAGGCGAAGGGGCTCGCAGCGAATGCGAGGTGGTCGACTTTCGCGCGGCCGCCTTCGAAGATCCCGAGAGCCTGCCCGTGTTCGTGGCGCCACGGGAGCAACTGGAACAGCTCACGGGCTTCGAGCTGACCCGCGGGGCCCTGGGGGCCTTCCGCCGGCCTGCGCTGCCGTCCGTAGCCGAGGTCCTGCGCGACGCACGACTGGTGGCCGTGCTGGAGGACGTGACGAACCACACCAACGTGGGGGCCATCTTCCGCAGCGCCGCCGCCCTGGGGGTGGATGCCGTGCTCGTGAGCCCGGCCTGCTACGACCCGCTGTACCGCCGGGCCGTGCGCGTGTCCATGGGCACGGTGTTCCAGGTGCCTTGGACCCGCATCGGATGTGGCGAGGCGCCCGACCGCCCCGGCGAGGGCCGCTGGAGCGAAGCGGGCCTCGCCGAGCTGCGCGATGCCGGGTTCACCTGCGCCGCCATGGCGCTCTCCGACGATTCGGTGACCCCCGACGAGCTGAACGCCCTCCTGGCCGAGCGCGAAGCCGCCACCGGCGAGCCAGCGAAGCTGGCGCTGTTATTCGGCACCGAAGGGGACGGCCTCAGCGCCGCCACCATCGCGCGGTGCGATTACACGGTGCGCATCCCCATGGCCCATGGGGTGGATTCCCTGAACGTGGCGGCATCGAGCGCCGTGGCCTTCTACACGTTCCGCCACCTGAGTGCGCTGGGGAGGTAGACACTATGAGCGACGTCCAACCCGCCCCTTCCCGCACCCTTGCCATTGCCACGTGGGCGGTGCGAGTGTGCTTCGCCTTTGTGTTCGCAGTGAACGTGCAGTGCGCCCTGGGGTTTGCGCTGACGCCCGAGGCCTACATGGGGGCCTACGAGCTGGCCGGCGTGCCGGGGCGCGTGGCGGCCCAGGGCATCGGCGTGGCCTTCCTCATGTGGAACTGCACCTACCCGCTGGTCATCTGGCGGCCGCAGCGCCACAGAGCGCTCGCCGGTGTGGTGCTGGCCCAGCAGCTCGTAGGTCTGGTGGGCGAAAGCGCCATCCGCGCGAGCCTTCCCGCCGGCCACGGCCTGCTCGCCAGCAGCATCGACCTCTTCATCACCTTCGACGCCGTGGGCCTCGTGCTGATGGGACTTTCCTTCGCCGCGTTTCTCTATTGCCTGAAATTCTGCAACAAACTCCAGTAAGTAGACATGCCGAAGGCCCATCGCCGCCACTGACGAAAAAATCGCCGAAGAAACGCCTGATCGCGAAGGAGCGAATCGACGACACCCTTCCGTGGAGAGCTTTTCATCCCCGAAAATGTCTACTTACTGGAGTTTGTTGCGCGAAAAAGCCTCCTTCGGAAACCCGGAGCTGATCGATCCCGAGATAAAAGGGCGGCCGTGGTGGCCGCCCCGGAGGAGAGGAGGTAAGGTTGTCGCGCCCTCGCTTGGGAGGGCAGCGCCGGCTACTTCATAAGCTCGGCCACCGCTTGGGCAAACGCCAGCGGGTTGTCGGGCATGATGCCCTCCACGAGCAGGGCCTGGTCGAAGAGGAGCCCGGCGTAGGTGCGCACCTTCTCGTCGTCGCCGGCTTCCTGGGCGGCCTGCAGGGTGGCGAACACCGGGTGCTTGTCGTTCACTTCCAGCACGAGGTGCAAATCGGGCAGCTCCTCGGCGCCGGGCTGGGTCTTCAGCACCTGCACCATGGCCAGGGACACGCCGCCCTCGCTGGTGACCACGGCCGGGGCGTCGGTCAGCCGCGTGGACACCACCACGCGCTCCACCTTGTCGCCCAACGCCTCGCGCATGGCGTCGAACAGCTCCGCGTTGGACTCGGTGGCCTCCTCGGCCAGCTTCTTCTCCTCCTCGGAGGTGAGGCCCAAGTCCTCGGCGCCCACGTTCTTGATGAAGTAGGGCTGCTTGTTCTCGTCATCGCCGTCCACGGGGTGCTCGCCGTAGGAGCCCATGGCCATCATGCAGAACTCGTCCACGTCCTGGTCGCACAACAGCACGTCGTAGCCCTTGGCCAGCACCGTGGTCACGAGCGGCATGTTGGCGAGGCGCTCGCGGGAATCGCCGGCGGCGTAGAAGATGCTGTCGGCGCCGGCCGGGGCGTCGGCCAGGTACTCGTCCAGGGTGATCATCTTCTGCTGCTTGGCGGAGTAGAACAGCAGCAAGTCGGCCAGGGTGTCCTTCGCCATGCCGTAGCTCTGGTAGATGCCGAATTTCAGCGTGCGGCCGAACTGCTCGAAGAAGCGCTCGTAGGCCTCGCGGTCGTCATCGCGCATGTTAGCCAGGTCGGCCTTGATCTTCTTCTCCAGTCGGCGCGCGATGGCCCGCAGCTGGCCGTTGTGCTGCAGCGTCTCGCGGGAGATGTTCAGCGTGAGGTCGGAAGAGTCCACCACACCGCGCACGAAGCCGAAGTAGTCGGGCAGCAGTTCCTCGCACTTGTCCATGATGAGCACGTTGGAGCTGTACAGGGCAAGCCCGCGCTTGAAGTCCTTCGAGTACATGTCCCACGGCGCGCGGCTCGGCACGAACATGAGGGCGTCGTAGTTCAGCGAGCCCTCGGCGTGCACCGAGATGGTGCGGGCCGGGTCTTCGAAGTCATGGAAGTCGGTCTTATAGAACTCGTTGTACTCTTCCTGAGAAACCTCGCTCTTCTTCCGCTTCCAGATAGGAATCATGGAGTTGATGGTCTCCACCTCGGTGTAGCTTTCCCATTGGGGCGCGGCCGGTTCCTCGCCCTCCGCCGGCTCCGGGGCCTCCACCTTGCGGCTCTTGGTGACTTCCATCTTGATGGGGTAGCGCACGTAGTTGCTGTAGCGCTTGATGAGCTCGCGCAGGCCGTGCTCGCTGGCGAAGGTGCCGAACTTCTCGTCGTCGGTGTCGTCCTTCAGGTACACGATGACGTCGGTGCCGTGCTCCGCGCGTTCGGCCGGCTTGATGTCATAGCCGTCGATGCCGTTGGATTCCCAGGCCCAGGCCTCGTCCGACCCGATGGCACGGGACACCACGCGTACCTTCTTGCCCACCATGAAGGCGGAGTAGAAGCCCACGCCGAACTGGCCGATGATGTCCACGTCGGTGAGGTCGTCGAGCCCCTTGGCCTCGCCGGGCTCGCTCTCGGCGGCGGCCTCGGCCTGGGCGGCCTTGAACTCGAAGGAGTCGGAATGGGCGATGGTGCCGAGGTTGCGGTCGAGCTCGTCCTTGGTCATGCCGATGCCATTGTCGGACACGGTGACGGTGCGCTCGTCGCCGTTGAAGCCCACCATGATGGCCAAGTCGTCGCGGCCCACGGCCACCGACGGGTCGGTGAGGCTGCGGAAGTAGAGCTTGTCCACGGCGTCGGAGGCGTTGGAGATAAGCTCGCGCAGGAAAATCTCGCGGTTGGTGTAGATGGAGTTGATCATGAGGTCGAGCAGCTTCTTGCTCTCGGTCTTGAACTTGCGCATGGGTTCGCTACCTTCTTTCATACGGTCGGAAGACGCATACCGCCTGAGTGTAGGCCGTGCGCAGGCGAAGTCTCGCGGGTTGCTTTCGCTGAAAGATAGTCGTTGACCTGCGGCGACAAAGGCGTTTAGCAGTCTCCCTTACTGAGTGCTAATAGCACATTGTACGCAGAAGGAAACCTAAGTCAACCCCTATCAAGTTTTGTTCACAAGGAAGCGCCCCTACCGGAAGATTTTGCAGCAAGCTGCTGCAAATATACAGGAGCCACCAAAGTGCAACAGCTGTTGCACTTGCTGCACCTCTAGCGACTTCCCCGTTCTTCCCATTCTGCTACACGGCGATGGAAGGTGGGCTCGCTGATGGAGAGATAGGCGGCGGCCTGCTTGGCCGTCCACTGGTGGCTGCGGTAGCGCTCGACTGCCTCGCGCAGCATCAGCTCGTCTACGGGCTTGCGCTTGCGACCTCGGCGCGAAGCAGCCCCGTGCTCTTTCGCAGAGGCTTCGCCGCGGCCCATCTTTTCATACAAGGGAAGCAGGGTGCCGTAAAGTGCTTTGCGCTCCGAAGGCGAAAGGCGCGCGCCGGCCATTGTCACCTCGCACCCCTCGCACAGGGCCCGGAGAACCGTTGCAGTGGCCTGTCGTGAATTGGCGGCAGCGCCAATGGCCTTCCCCGCCTCTAATGCGTCCTCTGCGGGAGGCACCGCGCGAAAGTAGAGGTTGTCCCCGATGTAGCGCGTCGCTGTGCGAATGAGCCACTCCAGCGGATCCCAGTATTCCATGGCGCACTGGTCGAGAAGCTGCCAGAGGTCTTCCCGATTCTCCATGGGCGCCCGGTCGGCAATGAGCGTCGGCGTTCGATTGACCCGCTCGTAGCGTGCCTTGCGAGCCGACAGGTCAAAGCCGGGAATGCCTTGGAAATCGGCAGACCCCAAAAGATCGATCACCGCATAGTCCGGTTCCAACTCATAGCGAAACGAGTCGTCCTCCCGCACGGTGTAGCGCACGAGCCCCAGAACATAGGTGAAGCCCCCCGGGCCATCAAGGCACAGTTGGGCCACTGTCACGTGCTCCTTCATAGGAATCGCCTCCCCAACGAAGCGTAGGAGGCGACAAGAATCCCCTCGTACCGAGCGCGAATCATATGAAGGTAGAAACGCCGATGCGTTTCGTTGATCTGGGGCAGCTCGCCCACCAGTTCTTCAATGCGCGCCATATCCAGGCGTCCCATCACTTCCACCAGCGCCCGATTGCACTCGCCGAAAGCGAGGCTGTGGATGACCTCGAAATACGAGCTCTTCTTGCCGCGCAGCTTAATCTGCGACGTCGGGAACGTGTACACACGCCGAGCGGTCTCCTCGGGCGATGCCATAATGGCGGCCATTTCGTCCTCGTCGGTCAAATTGGGGAAGAGACAGGAGCCGTTATCGAAGACGGGCGCCAGCGCATAGGTATTGTCGCGCTTGATGAAACCCCAGTTCATGCCATGGCGGTCGAAGTTTCCCAGCAGCGCGTCGACGACGAACATTTCCCAAAACATGGAAATGGTCTCCGCCACGTCGGTGAGCTTCGAATTGTCGCGCAGCATGCGCATAATGTCCTCGTAATCGTACTGGTAAGATTCCTTGTCCGAATCCAGCGTGCTCTCCCCCACATCGTTGAACGGCACGAACTGCTCGCCTTCGGCCACGAAGCTCTTGCAAGCGACGACCTCCTCGCCGTGACGCAAACCCAGGAAGACCTTCTGGGCCGGGTAACCCAAGATGTCGAAGATGCGCGAGCCCAGATACTCGGACAGGTGATTGTTGCGAAGACCGAAGGGCGTGCGCTTGCGGAACTTCAACATGTACTCGCACGGCGCCCCGCCCCCATTGGGCACGAGAATAGCCTCCTTGCGTTCGGAGCCCCCATATTGCACGTCACTCGATGGATATGGCGAAAAGTCGATCAGCTCCATCTTCAATCCTATCAAAATTAGGTTTTAATTTTGATAGGATTATTCTATCTTATATCTATCAAAATTAAAAGCTAATTTTGATAGTCATGTGATCTGGATAAATGGGGGGATACAGCGCCTACACCGCTGCCTCGTCTCGCATGCGGAGGTAGGCGAGCATGTCGGCGGCGTCGAAGGCGCCCGTTGGGGCCTTTCCGCGCAGCACTTCATCGTTGGTCACAAAGAAGTCGGCCTTGGAGGTTTCCAGAGCGGCCAGCACCAGGTCGTCCTCGAAGTCGCCATGGAGGTCCTCGTAATGGGACGCCAACCACACCTGCGGCTCCCCCACCGGCACCGCCACGGCGTTTTGGATCATATTGCGAACGCAGCCCCAGGCCACCGACCGGGCCGCCAACGCATCGGCCTGGGAAAGACCGCCCTTCTCTTCTCGCGCCAGGCGCTTCATTTCGCTGCAAATGACGTAGAACATATCTTTGGCAGCCACAGACGCATAGGCTTTTGTCATGTTCTCATCCTCGGCAAAATCCATGAGGGCCTTCGCTGCTCCGTGACCCGGACGATACTCCAAGTACAGATCGAGCCAGATATTCGTATCCAACAGCAGCACCAGATTCTTCTCGTTCATAACAGGCCCCTCTCCCGCATCCGCTCCACCATCGCCTCGTGGTAGAGTTCCTTGTCAGAAAGGCCCGATGGCTTGCACTTCTTAATGTCGATGCCCATTTTCGACAACCCCTCTGGCACAATGCGCGCTCCCTCTTCGGCTTTCGACACGCTGGGCCGCACCGGCGCATCCTCAAAAAGCCGGCGCAACTCCTTCAGCTTGCGCGGGTTGCGGCGGTTTCGCGCCGCATAGGCCCACACCTCGCGGACCGCCTGGGACGGCGACCACCCAATACTCTCAAAAGCCTCGTTGCCCGCAATGCGAATATCGTCGTCAATCCGCACGTTCATCTGACCAGTCGGCATGGCTACCTCCTCAAAAGCTGTTTCAAGGAAGTATATCATGTTTCCTAGGTGCTATACATTCAGATTGTCGCCCAACACAAAGACCGTCACCCATGGTTGGTGACGGCCCGATGAAATGCCCGTTCAGCTATGGAATTGTGGGTGAGGTTGCGATGGAGGCGCCCCGCAGGGCGGCGGCACGAAAAAGGGCGCCTCCGAAGAGGCGCCCTGAGGCGACGGTGCAGCGTGCCCGTGCAGCCCTACTTCTCCAGCAGGTCGATGGCCTCCACGAGGGAGCGCATGATGTTGCGGCGGGAGAGGGCGCCGACGAGCTTGCCGTCGGGGCTCACCACCGGCACCTTCTTGATGCGCTTCGCGGCGAACAGCGAACACACCTCGTCGACGGGGGTGTCGGCCTGCACGGACACCACGCGGCGGGTGGCCACGGCCATGACGTTCAGGGCCAGCAGGTCGCGCAGGCGGTTTGCGGCGCTCTCGTCGTCGATGTAGCGGTAGCCGTTCAGCAGCGTGGAGTCCACAAGCGCGATCTCGGTCTTGCCCAGATAGCTGGCCACATCGCCGTCGGACACGAAGCCCACGAGCTCGCCCGTGCCGTTCACCACGGGCAGCCCGCTCGTCTGGTTCGCGTCCATGAGGCGGATGACCTCGCCCATGGTGGCCGCATCGGCAACGCACACCGGCTCGCGGTTCATCACGTCGGCGGCCACGTAGGTGCGCTCGGGATCGAGGGCCTCGTCGCGCGTGGCATCCACGGTCACGCCGTCGAAGCCGGCGGCGTAATCGGTCAGCTCCTCCCCGCGTTCCACAGCGCCGGCCGTACCGGCTGCGGCCTCGGCGACGGCCCCCTTGCGACCGTCGCGCACGAAGAACAGGATGACCAGGGCCGCCACACCCATCAGGATGAACGTGGTCATGAAGGCCATGTGGTCGCCCAGGTAGGCCTGTTCCAAAGCCGGAGCCTCGGGGGCCATGGCCGGGGCCAGGGCCGAAATGGACACGAGCACTGCCGTGCCCAGGGAGGCGGCCACCTGGTTCAGCGTGTTCGACACGCCCTGGGCGTGCTGGATCACGGCGTTGGGCAGCGAGTTCACACCCCAGGTGTTCAGCGGCGTCATGGTGAACTGGAGGCCCACCACCAGCACCGTGTAGGTGAGGGTCAGGTTGATGAAGCTGCTGTCGATGCCGAGACGAGCCAGGCCCGACGCGCCCAGCACCGCCACGATGACGCCGGGGATGACCACGCGGCGCACGCCGAAGCGGTCGAACAGGCGGCCGGAGACGAGGCCCATGCACGCGCCGATGAGGGCGCCGGGCAACATGGCCACGCCGGACATGGTGGCCGAGAAGCCGAGCACACCCTGGATGTAGAGCGGTGTGATGACGCCGGTGCCCATGAGCGCCGCCTGCACGATGACGATGATGATGACCGCCGTGGCGTACTTCCGCGTCTGCAGAATGCCCACCTGCAGCATGGGCTCGGGCAGCTTCCGCTGGCGACGCACGTACAGCACGCACAGCACCAGGCCCACGGCGATCAGCCCCACGGTCACCGCCATGTTATCGGTGGAGGCGAAGGTGGACAGCCCGTAGAGCACGCACACGAGGCCCACGGTGGACAGCGCCACCGACAGCCCGTCGAAAGGCGCCCGGGCGAAGTCGCCGTAGTTCTTCAGCACCACTACGGCCAAGGCCACGACCACCACCGACAGCACCGTCACGATGGCGAACAGTGCGCGCCAGCCCACGGAGTCCACCAACAGGCCGGCCACCGAGGGGCCCACGGCCGGGGCGAAGCCGATGATGAGACCGATGACGCCCATGGCCGTGCCGCGCTTCTCGCGGGGGAACACCAGCAGAATCACCGTGAACACCATGGGCATGGACATACCCGTGCACGCCGCCTGCAGCACGCGGCCCAAAAGCAGCACCCAGAAGTTCGGCGCCACCGCCGCGGCCAGGGAGCCGGCCGTGAAGATAACGAAGGCGGAAATGAACAGCTGGCGGGTGGAAAAGCGCCCGATCAGGTACGCCGACAGCGGAATGATAACCGCCTCCACCAGGGAATAGCCGCTCGTGAGCCATTGCACCGTGGTGGCGTCCACCGACAAGTCGGCCATAATGGCCGGCAGCGCCGGCGACAGCAGCGTCTGATTCAGCACGGCCAACAGCACGCCGACGAGCAGCACGCCCACCATGACCAGTTCTTTTCTTCCCACACCCA
>CANPHS010000053.1 GCA_947573925.1 uncultured Enterorhabdus sp.
GAGGTGTCCATTGTGGGGCAGCTTCTGGAGCACAGCCGCATTTACGGCTTCGGACCGCGCGAGGGCTGCACGATCTACCTGTCGAGCGCCGATCTCATGACCCGCAACATGGACAAGCGCATTGAAATCGCCTGGCCCATTTTGAACCCCGTGCTGCGCGAGCAGGTGCTCGGCTACCTGGATATCAGCTGGTCGGACACGGCGAAGCTGCGCGAGCTTCTGGCCGACGGCTCCTACACGCCCCTCGGCTTTTTCGCCGAGGCCGACAGCGACGGGAATGTGGAGCTGTTCGATTCCCAGAAGTACCTGATCGCCGAGGCCCAGCGCATGCGCCTGGCCGCCGCCGAGCTGGCCGCCCGCCACGAGGCCGAGCGGGCCGAGGATCGACGCGTGGTGTTTCCGCTCGGACGCGTGACGGCCTCGGCCGACGATGAGCCGGCGCCGGTGACCGAGGAGGAGTCGGAGTTCGTGGCCCACGAGCAGGACGGCCCGGAAGAGCCGCCGGCGGTGGAGCCGGCGGCGCAGTCCATGGCCGACGCCGTGGCCGGCCGCAGCGCCGGCGTGGTGGACGAGGCCATTGCCGCGCTGCGCCAAGGCCCCGCAGTGGCGAAGGCGGAGAAGGAGCCCGAGGCGGCCGAAGCGGAGGTGCCCGAGGCGAGCGCGACGGCCGAGCCGACGGTGGCCGGAGAAGCGGCGTCCGAGTGCACGGCGGCGGAGGCCATGGCCGTGGCCGCCGGCGCGAGCGCGGCCTCGGTGCTGGCTGCCGCAGCTGCCGAGCCCGCGATTGCGGACAAGACGCCCAAGCACGCGGCCCCCGAAGCGCCGGCCGCCCCCGCTCCGAAGCCCGCAGCCCCAGCCGACCCGACGCCGGCCGCCCAACCCGAACCGGCGTCGAAGCCCGAATCGTCCCCGGTTCCCGTTCCCGAAGCTCCTGCGACTCCGAAGCCCGCAGACCCGGCGCCCAAGACTTCCCTGGAGCCCGACCCTTTTGCGCCGGCCGCGGAGGTCGTCGATCCGACGAGCCCTGCCGCGGCGACGGGACGCGAGCCGGTGCCGACGCCCTGTGTGGAGGCGGAGCTGGTGGTGGCACCGAAGAAGCTGGGGTTCTTCGGTCGTCTGTTGAAGCTGCTGTTCGGGTAGGCGTCCGTTCCGAAGGCGCCGCCGCTTCGGCCCCGGTGGGGGCCGCGGAGCCCGGCGCCTCCCCGTCCGTTCCCGACGAAACCGAGAAAGGCTGGCCCAGCATGCTGGAAACCGTCGATTTCACCCAAAAGAAGATGCCCAAGGCCGAGTACAAGCCGCAGTGGGATGCCCTCATCGAGAAGCTCGTGGTGCTGCAGCAGCAGGCCCACAACGCCGGGGTGGGCCTCGTGGTGCTGTTCGAGGGCTGGAACGGCGCCGGCAAGGGCAGCCGCATTTCCGACCTCATGTACAATCTGGACGCCCGCTCCACCGGCGTGTACGTGGGCCTCGATCTCGATCCGGAAGAGGCCCGGGAATTCCCCGGCCGTGAATGGGATGTGACGGGCTATTACCCCATCATGCAGGACTTCTGGAAGGCCCTGGGCGAGCGCAACTCCATCACCTTCTACGACCGCGGCTGGTACTCGGCGGTCATCCAGTCCATGCTGTACAGCGCCCCGGCCAAGCTGCTCCTGCCCAAGGAGGACGAGCGCCACTACCTCGATTCCATCCACGATTTCGAACGGCAGTTGACGGCCGACGGCTACATCGTGGTGAAGTTCTTCGTGCACATGACCAAGGAAGCCCAGGTGAAACGCTTGCGCAGCCTGCACGACGATCCGGCCACCCGCTGGCGCGTCACCGACAAGAAGCTGCACAGCCACCACGGCTACGAAGCGGCCTACGAGTTGTACGAGCGCCTGCTGCAGAAGAGCGACTACCCCTTTGCCCCCTGGGTGCTGCTGAACGGCGAGGATAAGCGCCGTTCCAACCTGACCATAGCCCAAACCCTCGTGGATGCCCTGGAGCAGGGCCTGCGCCAAAAGGAGGCCAACGATGCTTTGCGCGGGGCCTTCTCGGCCCACGAGGCGGAAATGGAGGCCCAGTTCAACCTGGAGGTCATCGACGAGGTGGCCGACGCCGCCCCGGGCCGCGGCATGCTGTCAGGCGCACGTCTGGCCCGGGCCCGCGCCCAGGCCGATGCCGCCCACGAGTTGGCGCCCCGCCAGTCGCGCTTCGCCATCGTGGAGGACTACCCCCAGGTGGACACCATCGACCACAGTCTGGCCATCGACCCGGCTGACTACAAGAAGACGCTGCGGGCCCTGCAGGCGCGCCTGTTCCGCCTCGAGAACATCATGTTCCAGAAGCGCGTGCCCCTCATCCTCATGTACGAGGGCTGGGACGCGGCGGGCAAGGGCGGCAACATCAAGCGCGTGGCCCAGGCCCTCGATGCCCGCGCCTACAACATCTACCCCTCGCCGGCCCCCACCAAGCCCGAGCTGAACCATCCGTTCCTCTGGCGCTACTGGACGCGTCTGCCCAAGGCGGGCCACGTGGGCATGTACGACCGCAGCTGGTACGGCCGCGTGCTCGTGGAGCGCGTGGAGGGCTTCGCCACCCCCGAGGAGTGGAGCCGCGCCTACGACGAGATCAACGAGTTCGAGCATGATTTGGTGGACTGGGGCGCCATCCTGCTGAAGTTCTGGGTGGACGTGAGCCCCGAAGAGCAGCTGCGCCGCTTCCAGGACCGCGAGAACGACCCGGCCAAGCAGTGGAAGATCACCGAGGAGGACTGGCGCAACCGCGAGAAGTACCCCCAGTACAAGGCTGCCATTGACGACATGTTCCGCCTGACGAGCACCACCTTCGCCCCCTGGATCGTGCTGGAATCCGACGACAAGAAGTACGCCCGCATCAAGGCGTTGCGCCTCATTGTGGACGCCCTGGAAAAACGCCTCGGCGAAGAGGGGTTGAAATAGGGGGACGCCACTCGTCCGCAAAACCCACGGCATTGGCGGGGGCGTTCCAGCTAGGGGGGCGCCCCCGTCCACCGTGCGGGGCCGTCGGGTTGTGGGTTTTCCTTGCGCTGCCGGGGCGTTCAAGGTACTATGAACCCAACATCAGGAAGACGGCGGGCGCGTGAGGAGCGACCCGTTTCATAGAAGGAGTTTCCCATGCTTGATTTCATCCCCATGGAGGCCATCTGGGTCATTGTGGCCATCATCGTTCTCGTCATTGTGGTGTTCATCGCCAAGGGCTTCATGGACGAGATGAAGAAGTAGCACGGCCTTACGGCCCCTTCGGGGGCCTTTTTTGCTTTGGGGCCGGGGCGGCCGCGGTGCCCGGTGCCCCAGGGGAACGAAGGACGACGGTGGAAGGGAGCCGGGTCTATGGCGACCGACGAGCAAACCGGCAAGAAAAAGAAGAAGGGCGGATGCCTGTGGCGCCTCGTGTTCTGGGTGGCGCTGGTGGTGTTCATCGGCTCGGTCAGCGTGCTGGGCTATTTGGCCTGGACCTACTGGGACGGCCAGAACCAGTACGATGAAATTGCCAGCCGTGCCTTGCCCAACGAGATGGACGACGCCACCACCTTGGCCGACATGGTGGTGGATTGGGACGCCCTGCGCGAGATAAACCCCGACGTGGTGGCCTGGGTGTACGTGCCCGGCACCGTCATCAACTACCCCGTGGCCCACAAACAGGGCGACTCGGAATACTACCTGCACCACAATTTCAGCCTGGGTGAGGGCAAGTTCGGCGCGGAATACGGCTCCATCATGCTGTCGGGCGAGAACAACGGCGACTTCTCCGACGAGGTGAACATCCTCTACGGTCACCATATGCGCAACGGAAGCATGTTCGCCCCCTTCGCTGAATTCCGCGAGAGCGAGCAGTTCAACAAGCACCGCACCATTTTCCTGCTCACTCCGGCCGGCAACTACCGGCTGCAAACCTTCGCCGTGGAGCACGTGCCCATGACCCACGCCTCCATCGCCACGCCCAACTACCCCACCGATCAGGAGTTCGTCGACTTCAAGCAGTGGTTGGTGGACGAGTCGGTGGTCACCCCCGACAACGACGTGGCCCAGCTCGTGACCGACGCCACGAAGCTCTTCGGCTTCTGCACCTGCGACGGCGCCGACAACACGTGGCGCTACATCACCTTCGCCGCGCCCACGGAATTCGTGCCCGCCGATCATGTGGGCGACCCGAATTACCAGGGCAAGAAGGTGAAGGACAGCCAGGTGGACAAGATCGCGGGCGAGGTGGAGGAGCGCACGGAATAGCCGTCGGCTGCTCCCGGCGCGCCCGTGCGCGGCGCTGCTCCGGGTGCGATGCCCGTCCCGCCCTGCCTGGAGGCGCTGGCCAGTTGCCGTCGGCGAAAACACCCGCACTCCCGTATACTATGAGCCACAGGCTTATGCTTTGGAAAGGAACCGAAAGGACCCCCATGGAAAACCAGAACAGCGTGACCTATGCCGAGGCCGGCGTCGATATCGTGGAGGGCGCCCGGGCCGTGGACGCCATCAAGGACACGGTGCATTCCACCTACCGCCCCGAGGTGGTGGGCGACATCGGCGGCTTCGGCGGTCTGTTCTCCATTGCGGCGGCCAAGGCCATGGACGACCCGCTGCTGGTTTCCGGCACCGATGGCGTGGGCACGAAACTGAAGGTGGCCCAGCGCCTCGGCGTGCACGACACCGTGGGCGTCGATCTGGTGGCCATGTGCGTGAACGACATTCTGGCCACGGGCGCCGAGCCGCTGTTCTTCCTGGATTACGTGGCCGTGGGCAAGCTGGACGCCGAGGCCATGGCGAAAATCGTCGGCGGCATCGGCGAGGGCTGCCGCCGGTCCGGCTGCGCCCTCATCGGCGGCGAGATGGCCGAGCACCCCGGCGTCATGGACCCGGACGACTACGACCTGTCCGGCTTCTGCGTCGGTATCGTGGACCGGCCGCGCATGCTGGACCCTGAGTCCGTGCGCGAGGGCGACGTGCTCATCGGCCTGGCCTCCTCGGGCCTGCACTCCAACGGCTACTCGCTCGCCCGCAAGGTGTGCGTGGAAGGCCGCAGCGAGGACGAGTTGCGTGAGGCCCGCGAGGACTTGGCCGGCCAGAGTATTCTGGAGGCGCTGCTCACCCCCACGCGCATTTACGTGAAGCCCGTGCGCACGGTCATGGAGGAGGCGCCCGGCGGTATTCGGGCACTCGCCCACATTACCGGCGGCGGCATCTCCGAGAACCTGAACCGCGCCCTGCCAGCCGACGTGAACGCCGAGGTGGATCTGGGCACGTGGCCCATCCCTCCCGTGGTGCGCTTTGCCTGCGAGCAGGCCAACCTGTCCGAGGAAGAGGCCTTGAAGACCTTCAACATGGGCCTCGGCATGATCCTCATTGTGGATCCGGAGGCGGCCGATGCCGTGGAAGCGGCCCTGGCCGCTGCCGGCGAGGAGACCTTCCGCGTCGGCCGCATCGTGCCTGGCACGGGCGAGGTGCAATACACCGGCGAAGGCAAGTTGCTGGCGTAGCGCCGTGTCGTTTCGGGCGGTCGTGCGGCCGCCCTTTCTATCGAAGGGAGCCTCATGACCGCGAAGTTGAAGATCGGGGTGCTGCTCAGTGGGAGCGGCACGAACCTGCAGGCCATCATCGATGCCATTGCGAACGACGGGCTGCCGGTGGAGATCGTGCACGTGCTGTCGTCGCGCCCCGATGCCTACGGTATCGAGCGCGCCCGCGCCGCCGGCATTCCCGTGACGGTGTTCGACCGTACCTGCTACGAGGATCGCGAGGCAGCCGACGGCCGCATCGTCGCCATCATGGCCGACGCCGGGGCCGAGTACCTGGTCATGGCCGGCTACATGCGCAAGCTCACCCCCGTGGTGCTCGATGCCTTCCCCGATCACGTGCTGAACCTGCACCCGGCGCTGCTGCCCTCCTTCAAGGGTGCCCACGCCATTCAGGACGCCTGGGACTTCGGCGTGAAGGTGACCGGCGTGACGGTGCATTTGGCCAACGAGGATTACGACAAGGGCCCCATCGTGGCCCAGCGGGCCGTGCCGGTGCTGGAGGGCGACGATATCGACGCCCTGGAGGCCCGTATCCACGAGACCGAGCACGTTATCTACCCCGAAGTGCTGCGGGCCATCGCCGAGGGCCGCATGACCCTGGACGAGAACCGCCACGTGCACATCCGCTAGGAGGAAATCTATGAAGCGCGCAACTATCGAGGCGATTGTCGCCGATCTGCGGGAGGGCTGCACGCCGGTGCTGGCCGCGGAAGACTTCCCGGCGTTTTCCGAGGAGGCCACCGCGGGCGACCCCCATATCGGGCCCGAAACCCTGACGGCCATCGCGGCCACCCTTACGGAGGCCGACATTCCCACCTTCGAGCGGGCCCTCGCGGCCATGGACGAGGGCGATCTCGCGTGGCTCGGCTTCAAGGTGGTGTACGATGGGCCGGCCGCCGTGGGCAACGTGGACAACGAAGTGACCAAGAAGTACGGCGAAGCCGGCTCTGCTGACGGCGAGCCGCTCGTGTTCTTCTGCAACGACGCCAAGGAGATCGTGGCGTCGCGTCCTCTGAGCCCCCGCGATGTGTTCCAGGCCAAGGACGTCACCCGCGGCCCCTCCATGCACAACGACCAGTTCGACGGCCTTACCTGGGCGAGCGAGCCCTTGTTCGGGAAGGTGCGCGTGTGGCTTTTGGGCGCGTCGGATGCGGCCGTGGAAGTGGCGGCCCTGGCCGATCATGTGGGATTCCACGTGGTGGCGGTCGATTACGACCCGGCCTTTCTCAACGAGGAGCGGTTCCCCACGGCTGAACGCATCATGCTCCATGGCGGCAACTTCGACGAGCTGGCCAACATGCCGGCGCGGCCCGAGGACTACGTGTGCGTGCTCACCCGCGGCCACATGTTCGACCCGGAAAGCTGCATCTGGGCGCTGCAGAACGGCGTGGCCTACGTGGGCATGATGGGTTGCGTGGGGAAGAACTCCACGGTGCACGACCTGGTGGTGAACGCCGGCATCTCCGAGGCCGACTGGGATCGCGTGAAGCGCCCCATCGGGTTGAAGTTCGGGGCGAAGACGCCGGCCGAGCTGGCCATCGCCATTGTGGCCGAGCTGGTGGACGTGCGCTACCGCCAGCGCTACAGCGAAGCGGCCCGGGCCAAGCACGAAGCCAGCCTGGGTAGGGAGTAGGCGGCTCGTAAGCGAAGGAGTGAGACGGCCCTCCGCTCGCGAGCCACGGGGCATTCTCATTCGCTCAAACAGTCCTGCTCGCACGAACATGACATTGAGTCATGTTCGGCTCGTGCGGAACTCGCTCGGTGAGAACACCCCGCGTCTCGCGAGCTACATTATCCTGGATAGATATTGAGCCGTTCCTTCGGGGACGGCTTTTTTGTGGCATAATACCGCCGTCAATGGCTCATCGGGCCGCCTGCGGGCGGTGCGGGCGTCGGGGCGGTACGGATGTCGCGTCGGCACCTTTGCCTTGGGGAATGCGGGTGCGAATCCCGCGCTATGCCAGTAATCGTAAGGTTCCCGATCGTCTGCGTGGACGCGGCGGTCGGGGCGAAGTCGGAATGCCAAGCCGAGAGGCACGAGCCCTGGAGAGAAAGGTTTGCCTCATGCGTACGTTTATGGAAACTCCCCTTTGGAAGAAGATGGGCGCTGCCATTCTGGCCGTGGCCCTGGTTGCCCTGCTGGGGCTGGCCGGTTGCGCGGGCGGTCAGGATGCCGCCGACGCGCCTGCCGCCGACGCCCCGGCTGCGAGTGCCCCGGCTCCGGCGGACGGCGATAACGCTGCCGGTGCTGCCGACAAGGCCGCCAGCGCTGAGGACGCTGCAGCGACCGTGACCGTTTCCGTGACCATGCCCGAGGGGGCCGAAGCGCCCTCCCAGACCACCGAGGTCTCCATCCCGCAGGACGGCACCGTGTACGACGCGCTGGTAGCCACCGGTTGGGACGTGCAGGCCGACGACGGCGACTACGGGCAGTACGTCACCGCCATCAACGGCGTGGCCAACGGGTCGCAGGGCGACGCGAGCGGCTGGGTGTTCACGGTGAATCATGAGCAGGTCATGGAAGGCTGCGGCACCTGCAAGCTGGCCGATGGCGACACCGTGGAGTGGACGTTCTTCGTCTAGACCGTCCGAGGCGCCCCACGCGGGTTTCGGCCGCTTCCGGCCGGCCCGCAGCCCGGGGCGTCGGTTGCATGCACCCATGGAAACTCTCCCTCGCATCTCCCTTGGAACGTGGCATCCGGCCCTGACTCTCGGTTACGCCGTGGCGGTCGTCGGGCTGACGGTGCTCGTCATAAGCCCCGTGTACGCGGGGCTTTCCCTTGCGGGCGCCCTGGGCCTCTGCGCGGCTTCGCGGGGCCGGGGCGCAGGGCCGCTCGTTGCGGGGGCCCTGGGCCTGGCGCTGCTGGTGGCGCTGGCGAACCCGCTGTTCAACACCGCCGGGGCCACGGTGTTGTTCACCTGGCTCGGCCGCCCCTACACCGCCGAGGCCCTGGCCTTCGGAGCCGTCATGGGCGCCATGTTGGCGGCGGCTCTGCTGTGGTTCGGGGGCATCGGGCCGGCTTTGGGAAGCGAGAAGGTCGCCTACCTGTTCGGCTCGACGGCGCCGGCGCTGTGCACCGTGCTCACCCTGGTCATGGGCCTCGTTCCCGCCTACGGCCGCCGCGCTGCGGCCCTGGTTGAGGCCCGGGCCGGCATCGGGCGCGACCCGCTGGCGGCCCCGGGCCTCGGCGCGAAGGTGCGTGGGGGCGCCACGGTGCTCGGGGCGCTGACGGCCTGGTCCCTCGATCGGGGCGTGGCCACCGCCGACGCCATGGCCGCCCGGGGCTTCGGCACAGGGCGCCGCACCACCTGGGGGCGCTACCGTTTCACGGCCCGCGACGGCGTGCTCGCTGCGGTTCTTGCGGGGCTGCTGGCCGTCACCGTGGCCGGTCTGGCGTGTGGCGCCGGGCAGGCGGAATTCCTGCCCCGCATCGTCCTGGCCGCGCCGAGCCCCCTGGCCGTGGCGTCCTGGACGGCCTGGGGGCTGTTCGTAGCCCTGCCGGCCCTCGGCACCGTGGGAGAGGAGGGGCGATGGCGCTGCTCGCTGCGGAACATCTGACCTTCACCTATCCCGCGGGCGCCCGCCCGGCCCTGGCCGACATGACCGTTGCCTTCGATCCGGGCAGCTACACCGTGGTGGCCGGGCGCTCCGGCTGCGGGAAGACCACGCTGCTGCGGGCGCTGAAAACGGCCCTGGCCCCGGCGGGAACCTGGTCGGGCACCGTGCGGCTGGACGGCGTGCCCCTGGCCGACGTTCCCCTGCGCGACCAGGCCCGGGCCGTGGGCTTCGTCATGCAGGAGCCCGACGCCCAGATCGTTTGCGAGTCCGTGGAGGCGGAGCTGGTCTTCGGGCTGGAGAACCTCGGTTGCCCCCGCGAGGTCATGGGCCTGCGCGTGGCGGAGATGGCCGCCTTCTTCGGCCTGCAGCCGCTGTTGCACCGCCGCACCGACGAGCTGTCCGGCGGTCAGAAGCAGCTGCTGAACCTGGCGGCCGTCATGGCCTTGGGGCCCCAGGTGCTCGTGCTGGACGAGCCCACGAGCCAGCTGGACCCTGTCGCCGCCGTGGATTTTCTGGCCGCCGTGCGCCGCGTGAACCGGGAGCTGGGCACCACCATCGTCATGGCCGAGCATCGGTTGGAGGAGGCGCTCGCCGACGCTGACCGTTTCGTGGTGATGGACGCGGGCCGCATCATAGCCGCCGGCGACCCGCGCACCGTGGCGCGGGACCTGTGCGCTGCGGGCAGCCCCCTCGTTTCCGCCCTGCCCGCGGCGGTGCAGGTGTACGCCGCCGTGGAAGGTGTTGGTGCCGATGCGGAAGGCGTTGGTGCCGATGCGGAAGGCGTGGCGGGGAGTGGGGAAGGCCCCGTGCCCCTTACCGTGCGCGAAGGACGCCACTGGCTGCAGGCCCGCTGTGGGGAATCCCCGGGTGCTTGCGACGCCTTCGACGCGGACGCCGAGGGTGACTCCGACAGCCGCCAGGTCTCTCGCGGCTCGTGGGGCACTGTCGCCGAGGGACCTCGGTTTGCGTTCGCCCCCGCTGACAGCCCTCGCCGCGGCAACGCTTTGGCCCTGCGCCTGCGCGACCTGTGGTTCCGCTATGGCCGCGAGGGGGCCGACGTGCTGCGCGGCCTCTCCCTGGAGGTGCCTGCGGGCCGCATCACGGCCCTGGTGGGCGGCAACGGGTCGGGGAAGTCCACGGTGCTGAAGGCGGCGTGCGGCCTGGTGCGACCCTACCGGGGAACGGTGGAGACGCTGGGCCATCGGTTCGGCCCTCGTCGCGCAACCCGGCTCGCGGGTGCGGTGCTGCTGCCCCAGGATCCCACGTTGCTGTTCTCCCGCGCGACGGTGCGCGAGGAATTGGAAGAGATGATCGCTCCCGCGCCCGCATCGCCGGGAGTCCCCACCCCCGCGCTCACAACCGCTCCGGAAGTCGCCCCCGGCGCCCTGGCCGCCATGGCCGAGTGCTGCGACATCGCCTCCCTGCTCGATGCCCACCCCTTCGATCTGTCCGGGGGCGAGCGGCAGCGGGTGGCCCTGGCCAAGGTGCTGCTCGCCCGGCCGCGGCTGCTGCTGCTCGACGAGCCGGGCACGGGCGCCGACGCCGCCTTCAAGAACGCCCTCGGCGCCCTGCTGGCCGATCTGGCCCGGGAGGGCGTCACCGTGGTCATGGCCTCCCACGACCTGGATTTCTGCGCCCGCTGGGCCGACGAGGCCGTGCTGCTGTTCGACGGCGCCGTCGCCGCGGCGGCCCCGCCCCGGGAGCTGTTCGCCACGACCGGCTTCTACACCACTGCCGCGAGCCGCCTGGCCCGGGGGGTGTTCCCCGGCGCCGTCACTGTGGAGGACGTCGTGGCCCGCTGCAACGAGAAGGGAGCGCCCCGATGAAGGCGAGAGATGTGGCGTGGGTCGGCCTCGGAGCGCTCACGGCCCTGGTGCTTCTGGCCGTGGGGGCCGGCACCGTGCTGCGCCTGAGCCCCTACGTGGCCGCGGTGCTCATCATCGGCCTGGCCGTGGCCCCGTTCCTCATCTCCTTCGAGCGCCGCCGCCCGACGGCCCGCGACGTGGTGCTCATGGCCGTGCTCGTGGCCCTGGCCGTGGCCTCCCGGGCCGTGTTCGCCTTCGTGCCCCACTTCAAGCCCATGGCTGCCGTGGTCATGATCGCGGGCATCGCCCTCGGTGCCCGTTCGGGCTTTTTGGTGGGGGCGCTCGCGGCCCTGGCCTCGGGCTTCCTTTTCGGCCAGGGGCCTTGGACCCCCTTCCAAATGCTCGCCTTCGGGGCTGCCGGCTGCACGGCCGGGTTCCTAGCCGACCGCGGCCTCATTCCCCGCGCGAACCTGAGCCGCCGGGCCACGGTGGCCCTCGCCCTGGGCGGGTTCGCCTTCGTCGTGGTGGTGCTCGGCCCCATCCTGGATACCAGCTCGGTGCTGCTCATGGTGGCGGACCTGACGCCCGAGGGCACCCTGGCCGTCTACCTGGCCGGCCTGCCCGTGAACCTCATCCACGGGGGTGCCACGGCCCTCACCCTGCTCGTGGCCGCCAACCCCCTCCTCGGTCAGATCGCCCGCGTGCGCACCAAGTACGGCCTGGGCTAGTTCAGCGGGTCCCCCTCGCCGGGGTCGATGAGGGCGAACAGCTCCTCCCGGGAATGGATGTCCAGCTTCTGGTAGATGTGGCGCACGTGGGCCTTGGCCGTGCCGTTGGCGATGAACAGCTCCCGCTCGATCATGCCCACGGTCTTGTGCTGGGCCAACAGCTTCAGAATTTCCAGCTCGCGTCCGGTCAGCCGGTACTTCCCGGCAACGTCCTCGCAGTGGGCGAGCACCCTCTCGCGGCGAATCTCCTCGGGGCTCTTGCCCGGGCCGCCCAGCAGGTTCGTGCCCCAGCTGCCCGTCACTTCCTTCTGGCGGAACAGCAGCAGGGTGGCCAGCAGCACCGCCGTCACGGCCAAACCCGACATGAGGCTCGCCCCGTCGATGCCGGGGATGCTGGCGGTGGTGCACACGTAGGCGGCGCCGCGACCGAGCAGCATGAACAGCAGCCGCACCGACCGCTCCAGGCCGAACAGCCAGATGGCCGACACGCCGTAGCGGTAGCACATGTTGGAGCACAGCACCATGATGAGCACCGACACGGCGGTGTATCCGCCCACGGCCGCCGGTCCGCTGAGGGCGTAGGCCTGAATGCCCAGGGCCGGTATGATCCAGAAGGCGACGATCATGAGCGGCAGCGCGATGCGCACGATGGAGTTGAAGTCGAACCGCTCGCGGCGCCAGGCCACGCCGAGGAAGATGATGAGGCCCACGATGAGGCAGCCGGGGGAGGAATGGGGCCCGAAGCTGACGGAGTAGGCCCGGGTCTCGATGATGCCGTAGGCGAAGGCGTACAGGGCCATGAGCAAAAACAGCTTCCACGGCGCTTTGAAGGTGACGTCGGCGGGTGCGGGGCGCTCGGCCGGGGGGATCTCGTGCAGGGCCTTGCGGGCGAAGACGAGGGAGACGAAGGGGAGTGCCGTGGCGAACACCGCGAGCCACTGGATGCGGAACCCCATGAACACATAGACGATGAGGGCGCCGGCCACCATGGAGGCGGCGTAGTACAGCGTGACCCGCAGTGGGTTCAGGCAGCCGTACACCTCGCTCCATAGGAGGATGATGAGCCCGAGGCCGCTGCCGCCGAGCAGGGCCGCCGGCAGCCCCAGGTAGCTCGCGCCGCCGGGCACGAGCATGGTGGCGAAGAGCATGGCCGTGGAGAGGGTCATGGCCGCGCCGCTGAGCACGAAGATGCCGCGACGGCGGTAGAAGGGCCCGATGCGGCGGGCGAGCAGGGCGCAGAGGATCATCACGATGGTGCAGGCGATGTCGAACCACTCGCGGGTGGGCGCGGGCAGGGCGGGGAAGGTGAGGAAGGATCCCACGAAGGCGATCTCGATCCACGCGCGGTAGACGCCGATGCCGACGAAGAACAGCGGAACCCGGGGTATCTTCAAGCGCCGCAGGGCGCCCAGGCCCCGCGCGGCGGCCG
>CANPHS010000054.1 GCA_947573925.1 uncultured Enterorhabdus sp.
GCAGGTAGCGGTTCGCGAGGATGATGTCGATGTCGCGGCGCATGGCGTCCAGGTACAGCCGGTACAGGTAGTTGCGCAGCGAGTAGGGCCCGTTGTCCACCAGCGCCTGGCGGTAGAAGTTGCGACGCCCCTCCAGCACCTCGGCGAAGCACTGGAAGAACTCGGCATGGTCCAGCGAGCGCACGCCGGACTTCTGGGTAATGTAGTAGGGGAACTTCGCCGTGGGGTCGTCCGGATCGTTCTCGTAGAGCAGCACCGACTCGGAGAAGTGCTGCTTGAGCACCCGGCCCAAATCGTAGCGGAAGATCCACACGATGAGCTTGTCCTTGTTCTCGAAGTGGTAGTAGAAGGTCTTGCGGTTCTTGCCCGTGCGCTCCACGATATCGCTGATGGACACCTTGCGCAGGGGCATCTCGTCGCACAGCTCCACGAAGGCATCCGAGATCAGTTCCATGGTGGTCAGCGCGTTCACGGCTCGCTCCTCTCATTTCCAAACTTTTGTCCCTATTATAGAGAGTTCTAACCAGAATTTGGGACAGATTTCCGTCTCTGCCCAATGGAATTCCCGATAGTACCGTTAGCTTTCCCTATTTTGAGGGGCAAAAGTAACAAGAATCACCAATGAAACCTATGAATCGAGAAGTTTTCCCTATAATTACCTACACAATATCGAGAATCTGTCCGTCGAAATGTAAAGCAAACTCCGTAGAATAGGAACCACGAGGAGACCTCAAACATCTGCCAAAGGGTTTCGGGTGGACAAAGAGAGTCACATTGGGTAACAAACGCAGGACTTTGGCCGAACGGCTGCCGTAGGGGCGGCGCGAGGGCCGGGGGAGTGCGAAGCCCGATGATCCTTGGCCAGACATGGGGAACCAGTGAAAGGAGTTTAGCTGTGGCGAAGTACCAGAAATTGCTGGAGCCGTTCAAGATCGGCAACGTGGAGCTGCGCAACCGTTTCGTGATGCTGCCGATGACCATCGAGAAGGTGGACAACTACCACATCACCGACGACTTGGTGGACTTCTACGAGCAGCGTGCCGAGGGCGGCGTCGGCCTCATCGAGATCGGCTCCTGCTACGTGTGCGACTGCTTCGGCACCGAGCCGAAGTACCATACCACCACCGGCGCCTGCGGCATTTGGGACGACCAGTTCATCCCCGGGTTCGCCCGCGTGGCCGAGGTGGCCCACAAGCACGGCGCGAAGGTGGCCGCCCAGCTGGAGCTGTGCTACGAGTGGCGCCCGAACGGCGATGTGCCGCTGCTGTCCTACGCCCCTTCCGCCGACGTGCCCTCCGGCCCGTTCGTGGGCATGCCCGAGCGCGAGTACACGAAGGAGGAAATCGCCCAGGTGGTGAAGCAGTACGGCGAGGCCGCCCGCCGCGCCAAGGAAGCGGGCATCGACATCATCGAGATTCACGCCGGCATCGGCTACATGGTGATGCGCTTCCTCTCGAAGTACTCCAACCACCGCACCGACGAGTACGGCGGAAGCGCCGAGAACCGCGCCCGCTTCCTTTGCGAGATCATCGACGAGGTGCACAAGACCTGCGGCGACGACATGCCCATCCTGGTGCGCATCTCCGCCGACGACCTCATGCCCGACGGCAACCGCATCGAGGACACGCTCGAGATCATCCCCATCGTGGAGGCTCACGGCGTGGACGCCTGGTCGGTGCAGGCCGGCTTCCATGAGGCCCCGCGCCCCGTGGCCAACCAGATCGTGCCCGAGGGCGAGTTCATCGACCTGGCCAAGCAGGTGAAGACCGTCACCTCCAAGCCCGTCTTTCCCGGCACCCGCATCAACACTCTGGACATGTGCGAGAAAGTGGTCACCCAGGGCTACGGCGACGCCGTGGGCATGGCCCGTCAGTTCATCGCCGATCCGGCCACGGCCCGCAAGGTGGCCGAGGGGCATCCGGAGCTCGTGCGCCCCTGCATCGTATGCTCGCGCTGCCTGGACAACATCTTCATCGGCAAGCCCTGCCAGTGCTCGGTGAACGCGAATGTGTGGGAGGGCGTGGAAGTGGGCCTGCCCGAGCATAAGCCCGCTACCGAGAAGCAGCACGTGGCCGTGGTGGGCGCGGGCCCCGGCGGCCTGGAGGCGGCCCGCGTGGCGGCCGAGCGCGGCCACAGGGTGACCGTGCTGGAGAAGTCCGACAAGTTGGCGGGCCTGCTCACCATGGCCCAGGTGCTGAACGCCAACATCGAGCCTTTGGTGTCCTACTGGAACGAGGAGATGAAGCTTCATCCCAACATCGAGATCAAGCTGAACACCAAGGTCGACGTGGACACCCTGCGCGCCCTGAACCCCGACCAGGTCATCGTCTCGCCCGGCGGCGGCATCATCCCCATCGACGTGCCCGGCATCGACGGCAAGAACGTCGTGAAGTCCGAGGACATCAAGGCCATGTGCAACGGCATCGTCCCCGAGGGCAAGGGCATGATCTGGAAGGCGGCCGTGGCGGCCATCAAGGCCCAGGGCGGCACCGTCGGGTTCATGCGCATGGGCCTGAACATGAAGAGCGGCCCGACCGCCATCGTGGGCAAGCGCGTGATGGTCGTGGGCGGCGGCTTCGCCGGCCTGGAAGTGGCCGAGGCCATGTGCGACGGCCGCGAGATCTGGGTGATCGATCCGGCCAAGAAGCTCGGCAACGGCATCGGCATCATCGACAAGAACCCCACCATCAACCTGCTCAAGAAGAAGGGCGTGCACCTGATGCCCTTGACCGAGCTCATCGAGGTGACCAAGAAGGGCGCCAAGGTGAAGAACGTCGAGACCGGCGAGGAGCAGCTCATCGAGTGCGACACCGTGCTCACCTCCCTCGGCGTGGAGCAGAACACCGACCTGTACGACGAGATCGTGAAGGTGTGGCCGCACGCGAAGCTCATCGGCGACGCTACCACCCCCGACGGCAAGGTGTACCGCACCCTCGAGGCCGTCAAGGGCGGC
This sequence comes from uncultured Enterorhabdus sp., assembly GCA_947573925.1. Classification (GTDB taxonomy): domain Bacteria; phylum Actinomycetota; class Coriobacteriia; order Coriobacteriales; family Eggerthellaceae; genus Adlercreutzia. Next base: position 2,954 of record CANPHS010000054.1, read on the forward strand.
TACCAGGCTTCCATGGCCATCTAAACGGGCTTATCCCCGGTTGCGGGCGCTGGGTTGAAACGGCGCGGCGCCCGCTCTCTCAATTTGGTTCAAACGCGCAGGCGTTTTGAATAAAGGCAACGTTCCTTAAAGGAGGAAGAAATGGATTTCAGCTATTCCCAGCAGCAGCTCGAGATCAAGCGCGGCATCCGCGAGTGGGGCAAGAGCACCTGACCGAGGAGGCCATCGCCGCCGGCTATAAGAACCGCGGCATCGCCCCCGAGATCGCCAAGGCGTGGGTCGACGACGGTTGGGGAATGTACGGCCTGCCCGAGGAGTACGGTGGAAAGCCCGTCGACCATCAGACCATGGCCATGATCATCGAAGAGCTGAACCACTGCGGCGGCAACATCCCCATGGCTCCCAACCTGCTCATCATGTTCGACATGGTCGAGTTCGGCACCCCCGAGCAGATCCAGTACGCCGTCGACTACTACAAGGAGAACGGCTACCCGCCGTACTGCCTGGCCATCTCCGAGCCCGAGGCCGGCTCCGCCAACCAGTACATGACGACGACGGCCACCAAGAAGGACGGCAAGATCCACATCAACGGTACCAAGACCTGGGTGACCTCCGGTGAGAACTCCGACGGCTTCATCGTGGTCTGCAAGAACGAGGATCCCTCTCCCGAGAACAAGCAGATGTCCATGTACCTCGTGCCGGCCAACGCCAAGGGCGTGACCATCGAGCCGTTGAACAAGATCGGCATGCAGATCATGCCCTTCTCCAAGGTCATCTTCGACGACGTCGTGGTTGACGAGTCGGCGCTGCTCGGCATCGAGGGCAAGGGCTTCCTGCAGCTCATGAAGAACTTCGAGTGGGAGCGCTGCGTGCTTCTGGCGGAGCTGCTCGGCGAGGCCCAGGCCGCCATGGACGACGCCTGCGCCTGGGTGAACGAGCGCCAGCAGTTCGGCAAGGGCATCAAGACCTTCCAGCTGGTGCAGGAGCACATCGTGGAGATGCAGATCGCTCTGACCAACACCCGCAACTTCCTGTACCGCACCTGCTGGAAGATGGACAACGGCATCCCGGTGAACAACGACGCCGCCATGCTGAAGCGCTACGGCGCCCCGGCGCTCACCGACGTGTGCTCCCGCGCCCTGCAGCTCATGGGCGGCCTCGGCTTCACCGACGAGACCCGCGTCTCCCGCCTCATGCTCGACTGCCGCGGCTTCCAGATCGGCGGCGGTACCGTGGAGATCATGGTGCACATCTCCGGCCGCGGCATCCTCAAGGAGTACGCCAAGGCCGCCGAGGATCCGGATTATCTCTGGACCATCTAAGCGCCCGACCATTGCCGGAACGCGAAGGGACCCGCATCGAGCGGGTCCCTTTTTTGGAAAAATGTGGGAATCGCTTTGCGATTCCGTGTTTACGGGGTCCCTCAGCTACGGCCTTCAGCCTCCGCTAGGGATGACGCGGGGGCGGGAACCCGCCTTGTGCGGGTTCCTTTTTTGGAAAAGAGTGGGGAATCGCTGCGCGATTCCCTTTCTAGGAAATCTCTTGGCTGCGGCTTACGGCCCCCGTTCGGGATGACGTAAGGGGAGGGGTTCTGCGGCTGTACTCGGAATGACGTGTGGGGTGCGGGATATCTGTTGGTTGCGTTTGGGATGACGTGAGGGTTCCTTCGTGCCATCCCGGGCGAGTTCTTCTCTCGCTACGTCATCCCGAGTGAGTTCTTCTCCCGCTACGTCATCCCGAGCGAGCGGAGCGAGCCGAGGGATCCCGTTAAAGAGGGAATGGCCTTGCCATTCCCTAGCATTTTTCGTCAGCTGCGAGGTCGCGCCAATCGGGGTTCATGGACTCGATGAGTCGGTTCTTCTTGGCGCGGCTCCAACTCTTCAGCTGCTTCTCCCGGCGGATTGCCTCTTCAATGCTGGGGCCTTCCTCGAAGTAGACGAGTTCCACAGCGTTGTAGGTATCGGTGAATCCGGGAACGGCATGGGCCTTGTGTTCCGCAACGCGGCGCTCCAAGTTGTTCGTGACGCCGATATAGACCACCGAGTGGCTTGGGTTGCTCATGATGTAAATATAATGGGCCATGGGTAAATTGTAATGGATTATGGAGAAGAGGTGGTGAGAATCGCTTTGCGATTCCCCTTTTACGGGGTCCCTCGGCTACGGCCTACGGCCTCCGCTCGGGATGACGCGGGAACGGGAATCTTCGGCTCGCCTTGCTCGCTCGGGTGACGTGGTGGGGGGGCTTTGTGTCATCCCGAGCGTAGTCGAGGGATCCCGTTAAAGAGGGAATGGCTTTGACATTCCCTAGCATTTTATTTCCTCTTGCGGGTGCGGCGGCCGTGGCAGGTCATGCCGATTTTGCGGATGGTGCAGGTGCGTACGTTGTGGCAGTAGGCGCAGCCGCGGCGCTTCTTCTGCTCGGTGTTGTACAGGCCGATGACGCCCCAGGTGCTCCAGCGGTCCGACGGCGTGCCGTCCTCGGCGGCGGTCAGCCCCAGGCGCTTCTCCGTCTGGGTGAAGAAGGCGAGTGTGGTGTTCATGGAGAGGGGGAAGTCCTCGGTGCCCGTTTCCAGGGTGCTGCCCCGGTGCAGGCCGCGCTCCTGGGCGTCGGCGGCCACGGCCTCGGCCAGCCGGTCGGCGGCCAGGGATGCCAGCGCCTCCAGGCAGGCGTCGAACAGCAGCGCGTCCAACTCGTTGTGTACCAAGCGTTCGCGCAGGGCCGCCACTTCCTCGTCGGTGCCCACGGTGGACACCGCCATGGCCGTGTGCTCCGCCTCGGCCATGCGCTCGTAGGCCGCGCTCCCATGCAGCACGGCCAGCGTGCCCACGAGTTTGATGGCCGGCTCGGTGTACTTCGGCGGCAGGGTGCAGATGGCCGGGTTGAACAGCTTGTACACCCCGCGGGGCGTAAGGGCCGCGACGAGCGGATCGGCCAGGGCGCAGATGGAATCGGCCAGCATGGGATCGTCGCAGAGCTCCGCGTCCAGGAACGCCTCCACCACGGCCGGGTCTATGGCGTCCACGGAGCAGTCGATCTCGTGAATGGTGTGCACCTGCATGATGGCCTCGGTTTCCCTCGGTGAATAAGATATAGGACTATTCTAGCAATGAATCCTATAAATTGTAAGAAACGGAGGGAAGTATCGGCAGTATTAATGACCTTATTGGGAAGTTTATGGGACAAATATACAATTATGTCTATATATCGCGAAGAGTTGATTCACTACAATGGCCCCGGAGGGAAAGCGTCTGCGCCGCCGTGCCGCTTTCCACGGCCCGTGCCGGGGATTTGCTCTCGCCGCCGGCCGCTTCTTCAGGTACACTCTGAGCGACCGAAAAGCCCCGCCTGCGCGGGTATCCCCAACAGATTGGAGCCTCCGTGAAACGTGCGCTGACCCCCGGCACCTTCGATCCCATCACCGCCGGGCACCTCGATGTCATCAGCCGCGCCGCCCAGCTCGTCGACGAGGTGATCGTCGCCGTGGCCGTGTCGGCGAAGAAAAAGCCGCTGTTCTCGTTGGACGAGCGCGTGGCCCTCGTGAAGGAGGCCACGAAGGATCTGCCCAACGTGCGCGTGGAGCCCTTCGACGAGCTGCTCGTGGATTTCGCCCGGCGCATGGACGCCCAGGCCGTGGTGAAGGGGCTGCGGGCCATCACCGACTTCGAGTACGAGTTCCAGATGACGGCGCTGAACTACCAGCTGGACAAGGAGTTGGAGACGCTGTTCATCATGTCGACGCCCCAGCATATGTACCTGTCCTCGTCCATCGTGCGCGAGATCGCCTCCTTGGGCGGCGACGTGTCGAAGTTCGTGAGCCCCTGCGTGGAAGAGGCCCTGCGCCGCCGTTACGCCGAGCTGGCCGAGGCGGGGGCTTAAGGCCGATCCCACACCGGCTGCGCCTTTTGCCGGAGCGGCCTGCCGGAAGGCTGCCCCGGTTCGGTCCCGAGCCTTCGCCGGTATCTTGGACAAAGTTCCCCTTATAAGGGGATAAGAAATTCCAATAGGAAACAGAATGCCCTGATCTGTCCCGTAAAGACCGATCGGGGCTTCCATTTTTTACGGACAAATGAAAAGAAACGTCCATCTTATATGGGCAAAACGGGTCGAGTAGGGATGTTGCCCGTCCGATCGTTTTCCTACAATGGGAACAGAGAACCGTTTTCCGGCGGAAAGGGCGGAGATGAACATCGTCGTATGCGTGAAGCAGGTCATTGACACCGAGGCCGTTATCACATTGGCCGCGGACGGGTCGGTGGAACGGGCGGGGCAGACCCTCGTCATCGATCCCTACAGCGAGTTCGCTGTGGAGCGGGCCGTGCAGTTGAAGGAGGAGCAGGGCGGCACCGTGACCCTGCTGACTTTGGGCGACGGCGACTGCTTGGCCGCCGTGCGCCACGGCTTGGCCATGGGGGCCGACGGCGCCGTGCTCATCGAGGACGATGCCTGGCTAGAGCGGGACGCGGCCCAGGCCGCGGCGCTGCTGGCCGAGGCGCTGGAGACCATGGACGCCGACCTGATTATGGGCGGCTGGAAATCGGGCGATACGGCGGCGGCCCAGGTGATGGGTCGGGTGGCGGCCCGTCTGGGACTGCCGTGGGCCACCATGGCCACGGCCTGCGACGTGACCGCGACCGGCCTGCGCGTGCAATGCGAGGTGGACGACGGCGTGGAGGTTGTCGACATGCCCCTGCCCGCCGTGGTGGCCGCCCAGCAGGGGCTGGCCGAGCCCCGCTACCCCTCGGTGCGCGACGTGATGGGGGCCCGCCGCAAGCCGGTGGAGACGCGGCCCGCAGCTGCGTTTGCCGCCGCGGCCGCGCCGAGCGCGGCGGTCGTGGCGTCCCGGGCGCTGAAGCCGGCCCGGGCCGGCGGCCGCATCGTGGAGGGCACGACGGCCGAGGCCGCCGCCGAGACTGCGCGGCTTTTGGCCGAAGAGGCCAAGGTGCTGTAACCGTTGCAACGAGATGTTTTGCGAAGGGAAAGGGTGTACCAGTGAGTGAGATTTGGGTGGCGGTGAACGGCGCGGGGGAGACGCTGCGCACGGCGAACGCCGAGATACTGGGCGCGGCCCGCGCCATGGCCGATGCCGCCGGCGCGACGGTGACCGCCGTGCTGTACAACGATGGGGAAGGACGCCACGGGTCCGCGGCGGCCGCCCTGGGTGCCGACCGCGTGGCCGTGGTGGCCGGGGACGGGGCCGACCTGGCTCCCGATGTGCTGGCCCATACCATGGCGCGTCTGGCCGCCGAGGCCGCCGAGCCGCCGGCGGCTGTGCTCTTCGCCGACGGAGCCGAGGCCCGCGCGACGGCGCCGATTCTGGCCGAGGCCCTGGACGCACCCCTCTTCCCGGATGTGACGGCCATCGAAGCCGCTCCCGGCGCCCCGGCGGTGTTCGTGCGCGAGCCCTACACGGCCAAGGTGGTGGAGCGCATCCAAGCGGCGCCGGGCGTCTCGACGGTGGTGACCGCCCTGCGCCGGGCCGCCTTCCCGGCCCCCGAGCCCGACCCGGCCCGCACAGCCGTCACGGTGACGGTGCCCGTGGACGGCGCCGCCTCGGCCCGGGTGCTGGTGGACGTGGTGCGTGCCGCCTCCGACCGCGTGGATTTGGCCGAGGCCGAGGTGGTGGTGGCCGGCGGCCGGGGGCTGAAGGGCCCCGAGGGCTTCGCCGTCATCGAATCGCTGGCCGACTGCCTGGGAGCCGCCATCGGCGCTTCGCGCCCGGCCGTGGACGAGGGGTGGATCGACATCCAGTACCAGGTGGGCCAGACGGGCAAGACCGTGGCCCCGGCGCTCTACATCGCCTGCGGCATCTCCGGGTCCATCCAGCACGCCGCCGGCATGGCCGGCTCGAAGTGCGTGGTGGCCATCAACCGCGATCCCGAAGCCGAGATATTCGCCCTGGCCGACTACGGCATCGTGGCCGACCTGTTCGAGGCGGTGCCCCTCCTGGAGACCGCCCTGCGCGAACGCGCGTAGCCGGAAGGGAGGGAGTGACGGGCCATGGGAGCGACGCCGACCCGCGAGGTGCTGTGGAACATCTCCGCGCACTGGATCGTGTATCCGTGCCTTCTGCTGGCGCTCGCCTGCGCCGGGTACTTCTTCATGCGGCGCTGGCGGTTATGGAAGATCGGCCTGCCCGAGAACCGTTCCGACCAGCGGGGCGTGCGCCTGCGCGGCATGGTGCGCGACGCGCTTCTGCAGGCGAAGGTGACTGAGCGCCGGGGCCCGGGCCTCGTGCACGTGGCCATGTACACGGCCATGGCCATCCTGCTGGTGGCCACGGCCACGGTGGCGGCCCAGGCCGATTTGGGGCTGCCGCTCGTGCAGGGGCCCTTCTACCTGTACTTCCTCTCGCTGACCGTGGATATCGCCGGCGCGGTCTTCTGCGTGGCCATGGCGGCCTGCATCGTGCGGCGCCTGGCGAACAAGGGCCTGGAATCGAAGCCCGGGGACTACGCGGTGCTGGGGGCCCTGCTCGCCATCGGCGTGACCGGCTTTCTGCTGGAGGGCCTGCGCATCGCCGGTACGGACGACCCCTGGAGTGCCTGGTCGCCGGTGGGCGATGCGTGCGCCGGCCTCTTCGCCGGGTGGAGCGCCGCCCAGATCGGCGCCGTGCATGCGGGGCTGTGGTACTTCCATATGGCGCTGGCCTTCGGGCTCATCGCCTACTGGACCTACTCGAAGCTCGTGCACGTGCTGCTCGTGCCGGCCGGGGTGTACTGGCGGTCGCTGGCCCCCAAAGGCGAGCTGCCCTTCATCGACATGGAAGACGAGGGCCTGTTGACCATGGGCGCCGGCACCTTGGAGGAACTCACCTGGAAGGACCTCTTCGACACCCAGGCCTGCATCCGCTGCAACCGCTGCCAGGAGGCTTGCCCTGCCTTCGCCGTGGGCAAGCCCTTGAGCCCCAAGGCCCTCATGCAGGATTTGGGCGCCGCGCTGGAGCAGCGCGGGCCCATCGTGTACCGGGTGCGGAAGGAGGCGGCGAAGGCGGCCCGGGACGCGGCTTCGGAGGCAGCTGCCCAGGGCGCCGGCGGCGCAGGCGCGGAGGCCGTCGGTGCCGCCTCGCCGACTCTCGCGCCTGCGGCCGACCTGCTCGCCGCGGCCGATTTGACCGAGGCCGAGCGGGCCATTGTCGACCGCACGCTGGTGGGCGACGTGATCGCGCCGGAGGCCCTGTGGTCGTGCACTACCTGCGGCGCCTGCATGGAAGTGTGCCCGGCCTTCTTGGAGCACACCCCCAAAATCGTGAAGATGCGCACCTATCAGGTGTCCATGGAAAGCGCCTTCCCGCCCGAGGCCCAGGCCACGTTCCGCAATCTGGAGCACAACGGCAACCCCTGGGGCGTGGGCTGGCAGACCCGGACCCGCTGGGCCGAGGGGCTGGACGTGCCCACCTTGGCCGAGCATCCTGACGCCGAGTACCTGTACTGGCCCGGCTGCTCGGGGGCCTTCGACGCCCGCAACCGCAAGGTGTCCGAGGCTTTGGTGGCCCTGCTGCGCGAGGCCGGGGTGGATTTCGCCATCCTCGGCAACGAGGAGAAGTGCTGCGGCGAGGCGGCCCGGCGTATGGGCAACGAGTTCGTGTACTTCATGCTGGCGAGCGAGAACATCGCCGCGCTGAACGCCTCCGGGGTGAAAAAGATCATCGTGCAGTGTCCCCACTGCTACCAGGCCCTGGCCCGCGACTACCCGCAGCTCGGCGGCACCTACGAGGTGATCCACCACGGCGAGCTCCTGGCCCGTCTGGTGGAGGAGGGGCGCCTGCCCCGCTTGGACGGCCCGGCGAAAGCCCCGGCGCGGGAAGACGACGCCGCTTCCGGCACCGCCCCGGCCCCGGCCGCAGCCGCCGCTCCCGGCACCCCGGCGCGGGTGTGCTTCCACGACTCCTGCTACCTCGGCCGCTACCAAGACGTCTACGACGAGCCCCGGGCCGTGGTGCGGGCCGCCGGCGCCCAGGTGGTGGAAATGGAGCGCCATGGCGCGAACAGCTTCTGCTGCGGGGCCGGCGGCGGCCGCATGTGGCTGGAAGAGGGGGCCGGCGAGCGCGTGAACGTGGCCCGGACCGCCCAGGCCCTGGCGACCGGCCCCGATATGGTGGCGTGCGCCTGTCCGTTCTGCCTCACCATGCTCTCCGATGGTATGGTATCCGCGGATGCAACCGTGCCGGTGAGGGATATCGCCGAGCTGTACCGAGGAGCCTTGCATGAATGAGAGAACCTGCGCCCAGGGCGTGCGCGAGCCGCTTGCGCCCGGCTGTTACGTGGAATACGCCGTGGACGACCAGCCCGGGGTGGCGGAGCGGGCCCGGGCGTGGCTGGCCGCGCCGTCGGCTGCCGGGGCGGTGAAGCCCCGCCGGGCCGCCACGGTGATGCTGCTCAGCGCCGGGCGCCCCCACTACCGTTATTTCGCCAGCCCCCTGCCCGGAGGCGCCCCCGTGGAGGAGACGGTGCCGGCGGCGCCGGTGGACGTGTTCATGCTGCGCCGCGCCTCCACCATGGCCTTCACCCCCGATGCCGTGGTGTTTCCCGGCGGCGGCATGGACGAGCGCGACGGCATCGGCCCCGTGCCCTGGGCGGGGCCGTCCCCCGAGGCCTGGGCGGCGGCCATGGGCTGCGACGCCGCGACGGCCCGCGCGGTCATCACGGCGGCGGCCCGGGAGGTGTTCGAGGAGAGCGGCATCCTGCTCGCCTCCACGGCGGCGGGGGAGGCCCCCTGCGACGAGCGGGGCGACCACTGGGCCGCCGAGCGGGAGGCCGTGGCCGGCCGTGCGGTGTCCTTCGGGGAATTCCTCCGCGAGCGGCGGCTGGTGCTGCGCAGCGACCTTCTGCGCCTGCGCAGCCATTGGGTCACGCCGGAAAGCGAGCCCAAGCGCTACGACACCTATTTCTTCCTGGCCCGGCTGCCGGAAGGCCAGCACGCTGACGGGCGCACGAGCGAGGCCGTGGAGGCGGCCTGGATCGCCCCGGCCGAGGCCCTGGCCCGCTTCGACGCCGGCCTTTTGAAGCTCGTGCCGCCCACCATCTCGAACCTTACGGCCTTGGCGTCCGCCCAATCGGTGGACGAGGCCTGGGCCGTGCCCTTCGACGGCCACGTGCGACCGCACCCGGTGGTTCGCGCCGACGGGGACGTGGCCATGGGGTGCGTGGTGGAGCCCTGATGGCGTCAGGCGTCGACATACCGGAGAACGGGGCCGTGTACGGCGGCGTCGCCCAGTGCGTGCGCCATCCGAACGTCTCGCCGCTCACCTACACGGGCACGAACACCTGGGTGCTGGCCGCCCCGGGCGACGGCGCCTGCATCGTGGTGGATCCCGGCCCCGACGACGGCGAGGCCCCGGGCCGCATCGCCCAGGTCCTTGCCCGGCGCGGGCTGTCCGTGGCCGCCGTGGCCCTCACCCACGGCCATCCCGACCACGGCGGGTGCGCCGCGGTGTCCGGCCGCCTGTTCGGGGCGCCGGTGCTCGGCGGCACGGGTGCACCCCTGGCGGCGGGCCCTTTGACGCTCCCTGGGGTGTCCCTGGCCGTGGAGGTGGTGCCCCTGCCGGGCCACTCCAGCGATTCGGTGGGCTTTCTCGTGGAAGAGGGGGGCCTCGTGGTAACCGGCGACGTCATTTTCGCCCAGAGCCCCACCATGGTGTGCTGGCCCGACGGGCGGCTGGACGACTACCTGGCCAGCCTGGACGTCCTGGACGCGCTCGTGGCCGAGCGGGGCGTGGAGCGGCTGCTCACGGCCCATGGGCCGGTCATCGAGAACCCGGCCGTGCGCGTGGGCCAGGCCCGGCGCCACCGGATGAGCCGCCTGCGCCAGGTGGTGACCGCCGTGCGCAGCGGCATTCCCGCCGACGCCGAGACCCTGGTGGAGGCCATCTACAACGACGTGCGCCCCGACCTGCACGACGGCGCCCTGCGCAGCGTGAACGCCCAGCTGCGCTACGCCTACGACCACGGCCTGCTGCAAGAGCACTGATGCGGGACGCCATGCCGGGGGCGCGGTACCCATTTGAACCGCTAAAAGGGTAAACGGGCCCCGGCC
>CANPHS010000055.1 GCA_947573925.1 uncultured Enterorhabdus sp.
ACAGTCCTCGCTCGGCGGAAATGTCCACTGGACATTTCCGTTCGCTGCGGAACTCCGCGCGGACCTCCCCGTCGCCCCCTTCCCCTACATTACCTTCGCTGACAACGAGACCCCGTCGGTGCTTGCATCGGCGGGGTCTCGGTGCGTTCGGGGAAATCTCCGGGAGGCGGCCTGCCGGGCCGGCACGCCTAGGCGAGCGCCTCTTGGGCCGGAGCGAACGCGTCGGAAGCAGCAACGGGCGTTGCGGACTTCTGGGGGAAGAGGCCCTTGAACAGGCCCGGGAGGGTGGCCCACACGCCGGGCTGGGGCACGGCGTCGGCCTCGACGAGGGAGCAAACGGCATCGGAGGCGACCGCGGGGGCGATGCCCAGGTTGGCGAAGCGCTGCTCCAGCTTGGCGCAGTAGGCGGCATCGGAGGCATCGAGAGCGGCCACGGCGGCGGTGGCGGTTTCGTTGAACAGTTTCATGGGGAACTCCTTTCGACGCCGCCTAGTTTAGCGGCGCGACCAAGGCGTTCCTTTGGTCGATGGGACGAAGATGGATCCGTATTTTTGTGCAGACGCACAACGATGAGCGACACCCTCGGCGCAGGGCTTCCGCGGCCTCAGGCCAGGTACGTCAGCTGCAAGAGCGCGGCCAGTTCGCGGTCGGTGGCCTCGGGCACGGCCAGCACGTCCTTGATCTTCTTCAGGCGGTAGCGCACGGTGTTCGGATGCTGGAACAGGGCCTCGGCGGTGCGGCTCACTTCCCCGTAGGCACAGGCGAAGGCCCGGGCCGTAGCGCCCAGGTCGCCGTCGTGGTCGGCGTCGTAGTCGGACAGCAGCGAGCGCATGAGGTCGGCGGAGCGGGCGTAGAGGCGGTCGGCGGCCGCGGCGGTGCGGAAGGCGTCGAAGCGCAAGGTGGTCCAGCGCACGATGTCGCGGCCCTCCTTTTCGGCGGTGCGCAGGGCGGCCAGGGCCTGGCGCACGGCGATGTCCCCCTCCCCCAGAGGCACTTCCTGGCTGATGCCGCACACGAGCGGGCCGGCCGTGGCGATGCACTTCGCCAGGTCGGCGTCGGAGATGGCGATGGCCCGCAGAGGCGGCCGCTTGAAGGACACGAAGCCCAAGAGCATGCCCCGGTAGCGGCAGACGAAGGTGCGCTCCACGTCGTCCCAGCGCTCGCCGTAGCCGTCGAGCACCCCTTCCACCACCCGCTGGAGGGCCCGCAGCGAGGCGTCGTCCTCGGTAACGGCCCGGATGGCCATGGCCTGGATGGTGGCGCCGGTGACCCCGGCGATGGTGAAGAAGGTGGAGCGGACGGCCTGCTCGTCGGACGGGGCCAGAATGAGGTCGATGAGGTGGTTGCGCTCCCATTCGGCGGCGTCGTCGTCGAGCAGGTTCATGAGGTCGGCGATGACGCGCTCCATGTAGCGCCCCTCGTAGAAGAACACAGGCACCCCGCGGGCGGCCGAGACCTCCGCCACGCGGGGCGGCAGCTCTTTCAGGGCGACGGGCTTCACGGCCACGGCGGCCACGTCGCGCTCGATGAGCTGCAGGAGGGCCTCTTCGGCCAAGTCGGGGTGGAGCCCGGCGAACCCGAGCGTGGTGAAGACGAACTCGCCGGCGGAAAAGAGGTCGTAGGCGCCGGTGAAGGGCTCGTGGTCCAGGGTGCCCACGCCCACCACCTCGCGCCCGGCGGCCTCGGCGCAGGGCGCCGCGAGCCAAATGCGGTCGAAGGCCCGCATGTTCAGAACATCTCCCACGGTGATCACGGTGGCGCCTCCTCGGGCTCGTCCATTCTCCTGCAGGGCATCCTACCACGACAGGCGCTGAAAACGATTGGCTCCCGGCACCAGTCCTTATTTTCCTTCCCCGTGGCGGGCGGAGCGGCGGAAGGTGCGGATACGGAGGAAGGTGCCGGGCGGCACCGGGGCGTCCACGGTGAAGCGGTACAGGTTGCAGGAGCGGTTGGCAGCAGCGGCCGGCTCCCAGTCGGCCGCGGTGGCCCGGGCGAGGGCCTCTTCCACCGTGGCCGGGGCGCCCTCGTCGTGGTTGTCGGGGCCGAAGGTGGAAAGCCAGCAGAGGTCGCGTACCGTTACCGTGCGCGCCGGTTCGCGGGGCGCGAGGATTTCCAGGGCGTCGCGCTCAGCGAAGCGGTTGCGGCAGAGGGCGTAGAGGTGGTGGGTGTTCCCACTTTCCGCATTGTCGCCATCGCCGGGAAGGCACGGTTCGCAGCCCACGACGTCGGCCACGTGCATGGTTTCCTGCTCGTAGCCTTCGTAGGCGCAGGCCTGCTCGGCCTCGTCGAAGTAGAAGCCGGTGCCATAGGGGCGGTGGGACACGGCCAGAAGCTCGGCGGCCACCTCCTCGGGCGGCTCGCCGTCGAGCACGCGGCGGTAGGCCCCCACGACGCTGGCCACGTAGAAGGCCTTCTTGTTGCGCCCCTCGATCTTGATGGAATCCACCCCCGCGTCGGCCAGCGCCCGCAGGTGGGCGAGCATGTTCATATCCTTCGCGTTCATGATGAAGGTGCCGCGGCCGTCCTCTTCGATGGGGAAGAACTCCCCGGGGCGCTTCTCCTCTTCCAGCAGGAAGCGCGGCTCGGCGCCGCCCGGGACGCCGGGAGCCGGATCGTCGGTGCCGCCAGGCACGCCGGAGGCCGGACCGTCGGCAGCCCCCTCCCCTTCCACGCCCAGCGTGTAGCTCCAGCGGCAGGGCTGGGTGCAGTGGCCCTTGTTGCCGGAGCGGCCGGTGAGGTAGCTGCTGATGAGGCAGCGGCCCGACACGGCCATGCACATGGCGCCGTGGGCGAAGGCCTCGATCTCCAACGCCGGCGGCGCGTCCTGGTGCAGCCGCGCGATATCGGCCAGGGACATTTCCCGGGCGCACACCACCCGCGTGGCCCCCAGCTCGTACCACACCCGGGCCGCCGCGCCGTTGGCCACCGAGGCCTGGGTGCTCACGTGGCGCTCCACCCGCGGGGCCACCTCGCCGGCCACGGCGAAGGCGCCCAAATCGCTGATGATGAAGGCGTCCACCCCCGCCGCATCCAGGGCGCGGAAGAACGCCGGCAGCCCGTCGATGTCGTCCGGATGCATGAGAATGTTGCAGGTCACGTGCACCTTCACGCCGTGCTCGTGGGCGAAGGCCACGGCGGCGGGAATGTCGGCCATGGCGAAGTTCGCCGCCCGGGCCCGCATGCCGAACTTCTCGGCCGCCAGGTACACCGCATCGGCCCCGAACCGCACCGCCGCCCGTAACTGCTCCATGCCGCCGGCCGGCGCCAGTAACTCCATCGGGATGGGCGACAACGAATGGCGGACGGGCACGGCGAACCTCATTTCGGCACGGGGGGATAGGGGCTCCCATTATAGAAGATGGGCGCGACCCCCTTCCGCATTTCGGTCAACAGGATAGAATGGGCAGAGGTTGACCGGCCGGTCAACGGAAGGAGGGAGGCGAGCATGACCCGTCACGCTACCAAACGCGAGCATCGCGGCGACTTCGACGCGCTGCCGGTCGAGCGGCAGGAGGCCATCATGCGGGCGTCCATCGAGGGCTTCGGGCGCCACGACTACAAGGGCGCCTCCACCGAGGAGATCGCGCGGCGGGCCGGCATGTCCAAGGGACTCCTCTTCTTCTACTTCCGCAACAAGAGCTCCCTGTACGTGCGCACTCTGGATTACCTGATGGAACGGGCCGTGGAATGGGTGGTGGACGACGAGTTTTACGCCATCGACGACTTCTTCGACCTGCTGGAGTACGCCGGGGCGCAGAAGCTGGCCCTCATGGGCCGGTGGCCCTGGGTCTTCGAATTCTCGCTGCGGGCCTTCTACGCCGACCACCGGGACATTCGCAAGACCGTGGCCCAGTGGATGAACGACCAGGTAGACGCCTTGTACGACCGCTTCATGGCGAACGTGGATTTCACGCGGTTCCGCGACGGGGTGGACCCGCGCGAGGTGCTGGACATGCTCATCATGATGGGCGACGGCTATCTGCACCAGCACCTCTCCAGCCGCGAGCCCATCGACGTGGCCGCGTTCCAGGCCGCATACCACCAGTGGTGCGCCATAATGCGCCACTGGGCCTACAAGCCGGAATACCTAGAGGCTGAAGTCGCGGCGGCAGAAGCGGGCGACGCCTAGGGCGAACAGGGCCGCGGCGGCCGCGGCGAGGACGATGGCGCCGGCGACGGCTCCCCCGTCGGCCGCCGCCAGGCCGTAGGCGTCGTAAAGCGCCAGCGGCGAGAGGTCGGCGACCCACGCGAGACCCTCTCCCACCGCGCTGGCCGTGCCCATGAGCAGGAACACCGCGCACGCCCCGGCCCCGCCCCACAGGGCCAGGCCCGGATGCTGGAAGCAGCAGGCCGAGGCGAAGCAGAGGGCGGCCACGAACAGGCCGAGGGCCATGAGCCCCGCATTGGCCCGGGCAAGGGCCGCGCCGTCCAGCTCTCCGGGGAACAGCGCCTCGCAGGCGGCCACTTCCACGGCCCACGACAGGCCCACGACAATGGCCACCGCCGCCACCTCCACCGCCACGAAGGTGAGCGCGAGGGACAGCCGCGAGCGGGGCGCGGCGAGCAGCCACGCGAGCGACCCGTCGCGCACCGGCCCCACCACGAGGCGCTGGGCCAGATAGGCCGCCATGAGCACGAGGGCCCCGGTGAACAGGAAGCCGTACAGGTAGTTCAGCAGGAAGTCGAGTAGCGTCGCGGAGGGGTTCGCCATGCCGAAGGCCTCGAAAAGCTCGGGCATGGCCGCCTGCATGAGCTGGATGCTCTCGCTCACCTCCGGGTCGTGCAGATACGCCACCATGGCGATGTAGAACGCGAGCACGATCACGATGGCCGCCATCACGGCCGCCGCGCTGCGCAGGCTGCGCTTGAACAACGTCGCGCTCATCGGGCGCCCCCTTTCTCCGACGAGGATGGGGAACGACTCGGTCCGGCGGGGCCGAACGGCACGGCGGGGCGATCCCCGGCGGCGCGCTCTTCCGCAGTTTCGCCCCAACGGCGGCGCAGCGCCTCGGCGCCGTACAGGTGTTCCAGGGTGGCATCCAAGGTGAGATCGGCCGTGCGGGCCTCGGACGTCAGGCGCCCCGAACGCACGAACAGCGCCCGGTCGCAGGTGCCTTCCACCTCGCCGAGCAGGTGCGAAGACAAAAGGATGGTGGCGCCCCGGCGCTTCTCGGCCTGCACCAGTTCCACGAAGCGGCGCTGCATGAGCAGATCGAGGCCGCTCGTGGGCTCGTCGAGCAGCAGCACCGCCGGCTCGTGCATGAACGCCGCCACGATGCCCACCTTCTGCCGCGTGCCCTTCGACATGGTCCGCAGCTTGGCCGACGGGTCCAACTCGAAGTAGTCGATGAGCGCGTTGGCGCGGGGAGGCAGCGCGGTGCCCCGCATACCGGCTACGAATTCCAGGAAGGAGCGGCCGGTCATGTCGCCCGGCAAGGCCAGCTCGCCGGGCAGATAGCCCACCTCGCGCTGGATGGCCGCCCGGTCGGCGAAGCACGGGCGGCCGCCGAGGGTCGCTCGGCCGCCATCGGCCCGCACGAACCCCATGAGCAGCCGCATGGTGACGGACTTCCCCGCCCCGTTGGCTCCCAGAAACCCCACCACTTCGCCGCGGCCGACGGTGAACGACAGGTCGAACACGCCGCGGCCGCCCCCGTAGTCCTTCGTGACGCGCTCCAGCTGAATAACCGGTTCCATCATGCCCCTTCCGCCGTTTTCCAAGATCAACGTCCACTCTACGCCGTTGACCCGTTTTCGGAAGGGGCTCTTTGGCAGTTCCGACCGGCGAGGACTTTTAGCGGGATTCTCTAGCCCTCGAACGACACCCGTGCCCCCTGGGGGGTGTCCTCGATGGTGAAGCCGAGGGCGGCCAGGCCGTCGCGGACGCCGTCGGCCACGGCCCAGTTCTTCTCCTTGCGGGCGGTGGCGCGGGCCTCCAGCAAGTGGGCCACGGCAATCTCGGGGTCGTCGCCGTCGTAGCCGGCCACCTCGGCGGCCAGGGCCACCACTTCCACCGGGTAGGCCGCGCGGGCCTCGGCGGCGGTCACGTCGATGCCGAGCACGTCCATGAGCTCCACGATGGCATCGCGGGCCGCACGCCCCGCCGCCGCTTCCTCGGCGAACAGGCAGGTTGCATCGGCCACCATGGCGTTCACGTCGCTCACGAAGGAGAAGATCTCGCCCAGGGCCGCCGGCGCGTTGAAGTCGTCGTCCATGGCCTCGGCGAAGTTCGCCCGCAGCGCGGCCACGCGGTCAGCGAGGGCCGCGGCGTCCAGCACGGCGGTCAGCGCCTCGGCCGGCTCCTCCGGCGCCAGGGCCGCCTCGCCCCGGGGCGTGCCGGTCTCCAGCAGCCAGTCCAGCGCCTTCACGGCGTTCTCGATGCGCGTGAGGGCCGCGTCGGCCTCGTTCACGCGCTGCTCGCCGAACACGAGCGGGCTGCGGTAGTGGCTCTGCAGCATGAGCATGCGCAGGGCCGCCGGGCGCACCTGCTCCAGCACCTCGTGCAGCAGCAGGAAGTTGTTCAGCGACTTCGACATCTTCTCGGTCTCGCCGGTCTCGGCGTTGGCGATTTGCAGCATGCCGGAGTGCATCCAGTAATTCGCGAAGGTGCTGTCGCAGGCGCACTCGGACTGGGCGCGCTCATTCTCGTGGTGCGGGAACACCAGGTCGGCACCGCCGCCGTGGATGTCGAAGGGCAGCCCCAGGTACTTCTCGGACATGGCCGAGCACTCGATGTGCCAGCCCGGGCGCCCGTCGCCCCAGGGCGAGGGCCACGCCGGCTCGCCGGGCTTCGCCGTCTTCCACAGGGCGAAATCGAGCTCGTCGCGCTTGCGGTCTTCCAATCCCTGGCCGTCGGCCCGCAGCTCGCGGTGACCGCTCTCAGCCTCGTCCACATCGCGGCCGGACAGCTGGCCGTAGCCGGGGTAGCTGCGCACGTCGAAGTACACGTCGCCGTCGGCCTCGTAGGCGTGCCCGCGCTCGATGAGGCGCTCGATGAGCGCGATCATGGTGCCGATTTCCTCGGTGGCCTTCGGGCGGATGTCGGGGTCCTGCACCCCGGCCGCGTGCATGTCCTCGATGAACAGGCGCGTGTACTCCTCGGCCACCTCGGCGGCGCTGCGCCCCTCTTCCCCGGCCCGCTTGATGATCTTGTCGTCCACGTCGGTCACGTTCTGCACGAAGGTGACGTCGAAGCCGCGCCAGGCCAGATAGCGGCGGATCATGTCGAAGGAGATGAAGGTTCGCGCGTTGCCGATGTGGATGCGGTTGTACACCGTGGGCCCGCACACGTACATGGATACCTTCCCCGGCTCCACCGGCTCGAACTCCACCTTCTGGCGCAAACGCGTATCGTACAGCTTGATCATAGCTCAGCTCCTTCAGCATTCAACATGGATTCCGCCATTGTAGCGCATCGTTTGCCATCCCTGCGCGAAAGACCAACTTCTGCACGGGCTTGGGAACCGTTCAGCTTCTCCCGGCACCCCGTCTACGAATGTTGCGTTTCTGCGACATTCCCTTTATGTTGCAGTACTGCAACATTCATCTGATACAATAAACCGAAATCTTCAGAAAAGGACATCCATGGAAAGCATCCGAACTTCTCGCCAAATCGGCGGGACCATTCGCAAAAAACGCCTTCAGCTCGGACTCACCCAGCAGGAGCTGGCCGATGCCGCCCAGGTATCCCGCTCGCTCATTGTGCGATTGGAAAAGGGAACCGCAACGTCTCTCTATCCCGAAAAGCTCATCGCCGTGCTCCATAGGCTCGGCCTGTCCCTTGTTCTCGTCGACAGCGAGAACGAGGCCTCGGCTCCGCTCCCTCCCATGGATTCCTCGGCCAGCACATCCGTCGATGGGGCCGACAGCGAGCAGCGCATCCGAGAAGTCCTGGCCGATTTTTCCCTGGATCCCGACCTTTTCAAAGCACGCCCAAGCGCCACCCTGCACCAGCGTGAGAGGAGGTTGTGATGTCATCCCCCATTCTCGCCGAACTCGTCGTCGCCATTCAACAGGAAATTGCCGGCACGGTTCGCCAGCACGAGAACGGCACGCTCAGCTTTGCGTATCTTCCCGCTTATCAAGGCACGCCCCTCTCCCTGTCTATGCCCCTGTCCAACCAAGAATACGGCGACAAAATAGTCAGGCCCTATCTTTTCGGACTTATTCCCGACAACTATTATCTACGGCGAGCCCTTGGAAGAGAGTTCGGCGTTTCGGCCGATAATCCATTCGCCCTGCTTGCCCACATTGGCATGGATTGCCCGGGTGCCGTTCAGTTTTTTCCCTCCGATTCTTCCACCCAGGCTCTCGGCCGACCGGCTCGCTACGAGCCCATCACCGAGCAAACCGTCGGTCACCGCCTTCGCTCCATCGCGGGCAACGAACAGGCTACCTGGCAATCACCCGAGGAGCATTGGTCGCTCGGGGGCCAGCAGTCGAAAATCGCCCTCGCGAACTTCAATGGCCAATGGTTTAGCTGCGAGGGTTCGGCGGCCACCACCCATATTATCAAACCGGGCATTTCAACCCTCGCCCATCAGGCGCTCAACGAGCACCTCTGCCTACGCCTTGCAACACTCTGCGGCATTCCAGCGGCCCAATCGTCATTTCAAATGCTCGACGGGACAGGCGCTGTTGTCGTAAGAAGATACGACCGCATCATCGCAGATACCCAGCAGGTGATTCGCATTCATCAGGAAGATTTTTGCCAGGCCTTGGGCGTGTTGCCTGATCACAAATATGCCAACGAAGGCGGCCCTTCGGCCCGCAGCATTGCCGACCTGTTAAACCGGCAGTCGAACAGCGAGCGCAATGTCCCCCTCTTCGCCGCCGAGCTTTTCTTCAACTACCTGATTGGAGCCCCCGATGCCCATGGGAAGAATTACTCCGTCATCCTGACCCGATCGGACGGACCGCTCTTAGCCCCGCTTTACGACACAGCTTCGGGACTCGCCTATGAGCCGCCCCGAGGTGGTTGGCGCCTGGCCATGGGCATTGGCGGTGAGAACCACGTGGGAAAGCTTCGGCGATCCCACATCCAGCGCTTCGCAGAGGCGGCGGCCCTTCAGGAGGAGATAGCGCTCAATCTGTACGCCAATGTTGCCCAAAGCATTCTCGATCATCTGGACGACATCGTCGGCGAAGCGAAGGAGCTGCCCGGGGGCATCGAACTCACACAGCGCCTTGCACCTGAAATTCGCCTACTTTGCGAGAAGTCCTTGAGCGCCCTTTAGAGGCCCCTACTCCTCCCCCTCGTCCAGGTAGTTGCGGAGGGCCTGCATGCGGGCGTCCAGGTCGGCGGCGGCATCGGCGAGGTCGGCCAGCTCGGCGGCCACGGCGGCGGCCTCCGCCTCGGGGAGGTCCTTCTTGTAGCGCAGCTGGTGCTCCAGCGAGGCCCAGAAGTTCATGGAGATGGTGCGCAGCTGCACCTCCACCTTCACGTGGCGCTTCTCGTGCTCCAGGAAGATGGGCACCTCGATAATGAGGTGCAGGCTGCGGTACCCGCTCGGCTTCGGCTCGGCCACGTAGTCGCGGCGCTCGATGAGGGTGACGTCGTCCTGGGAGAGCAGCGAGTCGGCCAGGGAGAACATGTCCTCGGGGAAGGTGCACACCACGCGCACGCCGGCCACGTCGAAGATGTTCTGCTCGATGGATTCCACGGACATGGGGAACTGCTTGCGGGCCAGCTTCTTCGCCAGGCTGTCGGTGCTTTTCAGGCGCGACTTGATGGACTCGATGGGGTTGCGGTCGTGCTGCAGGCCGAACTCGGCGTCCAGCACGCGGAACTTCGTCTCCACCTCCATCATGGCGCACTCGTAGTAGGTCATAAGCCGCCGGAAGGGCGCGAAGTTGCGCTCCAGCATGGCCGAGAACTCGTCGCTGCCGGCCAGCCGTGCGAGCATCTGGTTCGCCAGCTCCTCGCGGTGCTCGTGCAGCGTCTCCAGGGCATTGCGCCCGTCGCGCAGCCGCACCACCGCATGCTCGAAGGTGCCTCCGGCCAATTTCGCCATGATCGTCTTCCTCCCGTAAAAAATCTCCCGAACCCGCGTTTCCCCGGGTTCGGGAGATTATAGCCAAAACGACGTCTCCGCGGCACCGTTTCTACGGGGGTTCTACATACGCCGCGGCGTGGCCCCAGACGCCGAACACACGGAGCGCCTGACTGCCCGGATCGCAAGGAACCCTACTGCGCCTCCACGTTCGCGTGCCAGTTGCCGGGCTCGCCGCTCACTTGGTAGACGTAGGTGGTGCCGCCCTGCTCGTAGGTGCCCGTGGCGGCGCCATGGGCCGCAAGCTCGTCGGTCAGGTCGATGGGCTCCACGCCCTCGCCGGGGGCCAGCAGCACGCGGCCGTCTTCGCCTTCCAGAATCAGGTTGTCGGCGTTTGGAGACCCGTCGGGGGCGCCCGTCACCGTGTAGTCGGTGA
This sequence comes from uncultured Enterorhabdus sp., assembly GCA_947573925.1. Lineage (GTDB taxonomy): Bacteria > Actinomycetota > Coriobacteriia > Coriobacteriales > Eggerthellaceae > Adlercreutzia. The sequence continues at coordinate 10,429 of CANPHS010000055.1, forward strand.
TCTCGAAGCGCTCGATGTTCACGCCGTCGTCTTCGCCTCCCTCGGTCTCCGCCGAGAACGACACGGCGCCGCCGGTCTCGTCGTCGGCCACCTCGTAGGTGATCTCGCCGACAGTCATATTGCCGTTCTGGCTCATCTGCACGTCTATCTCCACCGGCTCGCCGTTCACCCACACTGTGGCCTTCTCCACCCAGGTCTCGCCCGTGGCGGCGTAACACACGCCGTTGGTGACCACGAACACGCCCAGCAGGCCGGCGCAGGTGGCGGTGGCCACGCGCAGGGCGATGCCGCGCTTCTTCGTCTTCTTCTCCATGGGGATGCCCTTTACCTTTCCAATTAGGTCAGCAGAGGCATGGACCTCGCCCATCATGGCTTTGTACTGGCTCTGGTTGCTCATCGTCCCACGCCTCCTTCAATGACTGCTTCAACAACTTTCTCGCTCGGACAAGACGGGTGCGCACCGTGGGCTCCTTCACGCCTAAGATGGCGGAAATCTCGCGGGTGCCGTAGTCCTCGAAGTAGAACAGGTGCACCACAATGCGGCATTTCTCGGGCAGATTGCCCAGGGCCGCGTAGAGCGCCTCGTGCTGCGGATCGGCGAAGGCCGGCTCGTGGTAGGCGCCGATGTCCTCGTCGCCCACCTCGCGCACGTCCACCCGGCGACGCCACAGGCTGCGCCAGAGGCTTCGGCACTCGTTCGCCGTCACGCGAATGAGCCATGCCCGCAAGCGCTCGTTGCCGGCGGGCGGCCGCAACCGTGCACCGGACGCCGCAGGGCTTCCGACACCGCGGAACGCGCCGTCCGGGACGCCGTCGCGAGGGTTCCCTTCGGCCGCGAGCCATTCCGGCGGCTTCTCGTACAGCTTCAGGAACACCGCCTGCACCACGTCGTCGGCATCGGCGCCGCTGCGCGTCTGGTTGAGCGCAATGCGGTACACCATGTCGGCGTAGGCGTCCACAATCTCTCGGTACTGTCGGTTGTCCACAAACGCTTCCCTCTTGTCCAAAGGGAAAGGCGCCCCTTCGGCGCCGGCCCCGAACGCTAGCAGATCGGAACCCGGGCCGAAGTTCGCGCCTTCCGTAAAAGGCCTTTCATGAACAATACGCTTGGGAAGCGTGAAATGTGCGACGCCGCGCGAAAATTTTTTCGGATTTCTTGCACCCGCTATGCCACCCGGTACACGAGGCAGGTGGCGTAGGCGGTGATACCCTCTTCGCGGCCCTCGAAGCCGAGCCATTCGGTGGTGGTGGCCTTCACGCCGACGCTTTCCACGGGCAGCCCCATGGCCGCGGCCAGGTTCTCGCGCATGGCGTCGCGATAGGGCGACAGCTTCGGGGCCTGGGCGGCGATGACGCTGTCCACGTCGATGATATCGAAGCCCTGCTCGCGCACAAAGCGGGCCACTTCCGCCAAAAGCTTCAGCGAATCGGCGTCTTTGTAGGCCGGGTCGGTATCGGGGAAGAGCTTCCCGATATCGCCCCCGCGCACCGCGCCCAAAAGCGCATCGGAAATGGCATGGGCCAGCACGTCGGCATCGGAATGGCCGGCGAGCCCCTTCGTATGGGGAATGTCCACGCCACCCAGAATGAGCTTGCGTCCCTCGGCGAAGGCGTGCACGTCCATCCCGAGGCCCGTGCGCAGGTTGCGGATGTCGTTCATCGCTCTTCCCCGTTCAACAGCATGGTGCGCACGGCGCTGGCCAGAAGCACGTAGTCTTCCGGCACCGTGAGCTTGATGTTGTCGCGCTTGCCCTCCACCACGAGTACGCGGCCGCCCAAGCGCTCGATGAGCGACGAGTCATCGGTGCCCACGAAGCCGTCGGACAGGGCGCTCGCATGGGCGCGGCGGTAGATGCCCGTGCGGAAGACCTGGGGCGTCTGCGCGTTCCAGAACACCGAGCGGTCCGGCGTGCCCACGATGACGCCGTCTTCCACCACTTTCAGTGTGTCCACGGCCGGATGGGCCACCACGGCGCCATCGGCGTCGAAGTTACCCTTCACGGTGTTGATGGTGTGTTCGATGAGCTCCGGCGACACGAGGGGCCGGGCGCCGTCGTGCAGCACCACGTACTCGTACTCGTCGCCCACCATTTCCAGGCCCGAGAACGCCGATTCCTGGCGGATGGAGCCGGCCGGCGCCAGCACCACCGGGGTGACGAAGGGGAACGGGTCGATGGCCCGGGACAGGTACTCGCGCATGCGCTCCTCGGGGCACACGATGACGATGAGACCCACATCGCCCACGGCGTCGAAGGCCTCGGCCGACCAGGTGAGGATGGGCTTGCCGGCAATTTCCACCAGCTGCTTGCCGCCCTCCTTGCCAAAGCGCTCGCCGGTGCCCCCGGCCAAGATGATGGCCGCGGTCTGCGGACTCTTGTCCACCTTGCCCTGGAGCTGCAGCAGCGGGCTTGTGAGCGCGTCGAAGTCGATATCGTCCATGAGCAGCTCGGGCGCCTGGAGCGCCGAGCACTCGAACACGGGATCGGTGATGGTCGGCATAGGGGCCCCTTCCATCGGTTTGCGGAC
>CANPHS010000056.1 GCA_947573925.1 uncultured Enterorhabdus sp.
GCCATCGACCGGGCCGACGTGGTGCTGCTCGTCATCGACGGCACCTTAGGGCTCACCAACGAGGACCAGCGCGTGGCGGGGTATGCCGTGGAGCGCGGCTGCGCCATGGTCATCGTGCTGAACAAATGGGACATCGTGGAGGGCCCCGAGGCCAAGGAGAAGATTCGCGAGCGCATCGAGGACCGCATGACGTTCGTGGGCTACGCCCCCGTGGTGGCCATCTCGGCGCTCACCGGCAAGCGGGTCGACCGCATCTGGGGCGCCATCGACACCGCCTACGAGAACTACAGCCGCACCATCCCCACGGCGAAGCTGAACGCCTGGCTCGCCGGCATCCGCGAGACGGGCCACACCGTGTCCAAGGGCAAGGCGGTCCTGCGCATGAAGTACGTCACCCAGACCGCCGCCTGCCCGCCGCAGTTCACCTTCTTCGTGAACCGTCCCGACGTGGTGGACGACAACTACGAGCGCTACCTGGAGAACCGCATGCGCGAGGCCTTCGACCTCACCGGCACCCCCATCCGCTTCAAGTTCAAGAAGAAGGACTAGCCCGTGGACACCGTCATCACGTACCTGACCCTGTCGTTCGTCGTCTCGTTTCTGCTCGGCTCCATCCCCTGGGGCGTCATCATCTCGAAGCTGGCCTTCCACAAGGACCTGCGCGACGAGGGGAGCGGCAACATCGGCACCACCAACGCCATGCGCACCTTGGGGAAGGCGGGCGGCGCCGCCGTGTTCGTGCTCGACTTCGGGAAGGGGCTCTTGTCGGGGTGGCTGGCGGCCGCTGTGTTCGCCCCGGCGGCGTTCCAGGGCGCTGCCGCGATGATCGGCACCGAGCATCCCGAGCTGTCGATGTGGCCGCCTGCGGGGGCCTTCGACGTGGCGGCCCTCGCCATGGCCCTCGCCTTCGCTGGCTGCACCCTGGGGCACATCTTCAGCCCGTGGCTCAAGTTCCACGGCGGCAAGGGCATCGCCGTGGCCGCCGCCTGCCTGTTCTTCGTCTACGGGCCCGTGGGCTTCATCATCGAGATCGCCGTGTTCGCCCTCTGCGTGCTGGTCACGCGCTACGTGTCCGTGGGCTCCATCGCCGCCGCGGCGGTGTGCCCCCTGCTCGGCCTCTACTTCTACTGGGGCAGCTGGGTGGCGTGGCTCATCATCACCGCCACGGCGCTCGTGGTCATCTGGGCCCACCGCGCCAACATCGCCCGCCTCCGCGCCGGCACCGAGAACCGTATAGGAGCGAAGAAATGAACGTAGCCGTCATTGGAGCTGGCAGTTGGGGGACGGCGTTGGCGTTGGTGCTCGCCGAGGCGGGGCACGACGTGATGCTGTGGGCCCGCACGCCGGCGGTGGCCGACTCCATCAACGCCGACGGCCGCAACCCCCGCTACCTGTCGGACTACCGCCTGCCCGCGGCCATCCGCGCCACCGCCGACTACGCCGAGGCCACAGACGGCGCCGAGGCCGTGGTCATCGTGACCCCTTCGGCGGCCCTGCGCTCCGTGGCCCGCGATTTGGCCCCGCTCGTCGGCGCCGACACCCCCGTGGTCATCTGCTCCAAGGGCGTGGAAGAGGAGACGGGGCTTCTGCCCATCGACACCTTCGCCGCCGAGCTGGGGAACGCCGAGCGCATGGCGGTGCTCTCGGGCCCCACCCACGCCGAGGAGGTCATCTGCCGCAAGCCCTCGGCCGCCGTGGTGGCCAGCAGCTCCGAGGCGACGGCGCTGTTCTTCCGCGACCTGTTCGCCACGCGGTTCTTCCGCACCTACACCTCCGACGACCCCGTGGGTGTGGAGCTGTGCGCCGCCTTCAAGAACGTCATCGCCATCGCCGTGGGCATCAGCTACGGCATGGGCTTCGGCGACAACACGGCGGCCCTGCTCATCACCCGCGGCCTGGCCGAAATGAGCCGCATGGTGGTGGCCGCAGGCGGCGAGGCGCTCACCTGCATGGGACTCGGCGGGGCCGGCGACATGGTGGTCACCTGCATGTCCCAGCACTCGCGCAACCGCCGCTTCGGCGAGCAGTACGTGGCCCGCGGCCTCACGCTCGCCGACTTCACGGCCCAGACCCACATGGTGGTGGAAGGGGCCATCGCCTGCAAGACCCTGCGCACCCTGGAAGAGCGCTACCAGGTGGAGCTGCCCCTCACCGATACCGTGCGTAGCGTGGTGTGGGAACACGTGAACCCCCGCGAGGCCGCCGCCGCCCTCATCGACCGCCCTCTGAAGAGCGAGTTTTACTGAGTCGTCCGGCCTGAGTCGTCCGGCCCGAGCTTCGGGGCTTTCTCTGCTTTGGAAGAGCAGGACCTGGATGCGGGGCGGGGATCCGCGCGCAGATTCCGCAGCGAACGGAACAGCCCAGTGGGCTGTTCCGCCGAGCGAGGACTGCCCGAGCACGGCGCCCCTGTCCCGCTGCCGGGGCCGGAGGGCAATGCTCACCCGTCCCATCAGGTTTCGCCAGGTAAACGGGGGGCATACGGGGTCGCAACCATCGCCGCGTAGCTCTTTCCCCGGCCGGTCGGGGGTCGTATAGTGTGCTCAGTCAAACGGCGAGGGCCCGAAGAGCCCGAACCGTGCGGCCCCTTGACAACATTCCCAGAGCTTCCGTCGCACCGTCTCCTGCGTGAACCCTCCTCTCTCCTCTCTCTCAAAACCCTCGCGGCGGAAACCAATTCCATGCGCACGTTTCCCCTTCTCCTCCGTGCGTACTGACCATGAGGCCCTCCGGTTCCCCTGCCGGAGGGTCTCTTTTTATGATGGAAGCCGCTTGCCATCAGGGCTCACGGTCGATTACCCCCTTGCAGTTTCCGCGCCGATACCGTAACGTAAACAGAACGTCATAAACGGAGGTGGTTGTGGAAGGCAACGGCGGAAAAAAGACCTACGGCCGATGGGTCGTCGTGGTTCTCGTGATCTTTGCGATCATGGGCGCCTCCATCTACGGGGTGGCGAAGAAAACCTACGACGACATGTCCGCCGCGGCCATTCGCAACCTCAATGAAAACCTCAATCTCATCGAGAACACCGTCGAGGCCATCATGCGCAGCGAGGCGGAGTTCCAGCAGCTCATCGCCGAGGAGATCGCCGCCGCCCCCGATCCGGAGGACTACGTCCTCAACCTGCGCAACAACGACACCACCGCGAAGCTGTCGGTGGTCATGGAAGGCCAGGCCACGGGCCTCTCCAACGACGGCGAGCCCTTCAGCCCCGCCGATCTGGACTTCTCGGCCGGGGGCACCATTTTGGGGCTGCCCGTGTCCCAGTCCTACGTCAACTACATGGGCACCTGGGCCTACACCATCGCCTGCCCCATCACTCGCGAGGGCGCCCCCATCGGCACCTTGTACGCCGAGTACGTCTACGACGCCATCGAGCAATCGCTGCCCGAGGGCTTCTACGACCATCAGGCCGTGCTCTACCTCATGGACACGGCCAGCGAGCGCTTCGTGCTGAAACCCGACGGCATGGGGGAGCGCGATGCGGGCCATTTGAATCTGGACGACTTCTACCGGGCCAACAACGTGACGGACGCCGAGACGCTGGCCCTGGTGGACAACGGCATCGCCGGGCGCACCTCGGTCATGTTCGCCCACCAGGTGAAGGGGGCCGAATCGCTCTGCTACCTGTGGTCCATCAACGGGGGCACCACCTATCTGGTGGGCTACGTGCCCATGGCCGCCATCCAGCAGGAGGCCCATGCCGTGAACGCGGCCATCGGCCTCGTCATCGCCATCGCTGCGTCCGCCTTCATGCTCTGCGTGATTATCTACGCCTTCAACCGCCACCGCGAGGTGCAGGTGCAGCGGGCGCGGGAGGCCGAGCGCGCCCTGCACAACGAGCAGCTGACCCGGGCGCTGCAGGCGGCCCAGGTGGCCAACGAGTCGAAGTCGGCGTTTCTGGCCAACATGTCCCACGACATCCGCACGCCCATGAACGCGGTGCTCGGCTTCACCACCATCATCTCCAAGGAGGCGGACGACCCGGCCAAGGTGCGCGACTGCGCCAGCAAGATCATGGCCTCGGGGCGCCATCTGCTCGACCTCATCAACGACGTGCTCGACATCTCGAAGATCGAGAGCGGCAAGGCCACCATGACGCTCGCGGAATTCAACCTGGGCGACTCGCTTTTGGCCATCGACTCCATCGTCGCCCCCATGGCCCGGGAGAAGCACCAGAGCTTCCACACCGAGATCACCGGGGTGAACCACGAGCGGGTCATCGGCGACGAGACCCACCTCAACCAGATTCTCATCAACCTGCTCTCCAACGCGGTGAAGTACACGCCGGAAGGGGGCTCCATCTGGCTGCGCTTCATCGGGCTGGAGCAGCATTCCAACCAGTTCGAGCGCATCCGCATCGAGGTGGAGGACAACGGCTACGGCATGACGCCGGAATTTTTGGAGACCGTCTTCGACTCCTTCACCCGGGCCGAGAACAGCACCACCAACAAGGTGCAGGGCACCGGCCTCGGCATGTCCATCACCAAGAACCTCGTGGAGCTCATGGGCGGCTCCATCGAGGCGTTCAGCCGGGAAGGGGAGGGGTCGCTGTTCCGGGTCGACCTGGAGCTGCGCATCCCCGAGGAGGCGGCCCAGGGGTTCTTCTGGGCCCAGCAGGGCATATCCCGCGTGCTCGTGGTGGACCCGGCGCCCATGGCCGGCAGCGAGGTCTTCCGGTCCCAGATGGACGGCGCGGGCGTGGCCATGGACGTGGCCGCCGACACCGCCGCCGCCCGCGCCCTGATCGAGCGGGCGCCGGAGGGCGGCTACGGGCTCGTGCTGTACGGCGTCCCCGTGCTCGACGAGGAGGCCGCGGCCGCGGCTGAGGCCCTGCGCACCGCCGCCGGCGCCGACACCGCCGCGCCGGTGCCCCTCGTGTTCGTGCTCGACCACAGCTTCGATGTGGCAGACGATGTGGCGCTGCCGCCGCGCTCCGGCGTGCTCGTGCGGCCCTTCTTCCTCTCCACGCTGAAGCACAAGATCGAGGAGGTCACCGGCACCGGCGAGGACGGCGCGGTGGCCGCGTGGGCCGACGCCCTGCGCGGCCGCCACTTCCTGGCCGCCGAGGACAACTTCCTGAACGCCGGCATCCTCACGGAACTGTTGGAGCTGGAGGGCGCCACGGTGGAGATCGTGGAGAACGGTCAGCTCGCCGTGGAGCGCTTCGAGCACTGCGAGCCCGGCGAGTTCGACGCCATCCTCATGGACGTGCAGATGCCCGTCATGAACGGCCACGCCGCCAGCCGCGCCATCCGGGCGCTGGCCCGCCCCGACGGGCGCACCATCCCCATCATCGCCATGACGGCCGACGCCTTCGTGGAGGACGAGAAGGCGGCCCTGGCCGCCGGCATGAACGCCCATGTGGCGAAACCGCTGGAGATCGACGACCTGAAGCGGGTCGTGGACCAGCACGTCGAGAAAGGACGCTCGTGAAGAAGCTTTTCACCCGGGCCCTGCGCCCCCTGGCCGCCGCCCTCGCGCTTGCGGCCCTCGTCGCGCTTTCGGCCTGCGGCGCCTCCGACGACGGCGTGAACCTGGCCATCCAGGAGGAGGGCGGCCACGCCGACGAGGTGACGTTCTTCAGCCCCATGGAGAAGGCCAGCCCCGATGCCGAGAACACCGCCCGCACGGCCAGCGACCTCACCATCGCCATGGCCGAGGACGCCCTGGGCCTCACCGTGGCCTACCGCACCTACACCGCCGAGGACTACCAGGACAAGACCTACGACGAGGTGTGCCTGGAACGGGTGCGCAGCGATAGGGACGATATGTACCTGCTGAACACCGACGCCATCGTGGCCTTGGGCTCCGAGGGCAAGCTGGCCGACCTCTCGGGGCTTTCCGCCGCCGCCAACCTGCGCGAGGTGGTGAAGACGGCCAACACCGTGGACGGCAAGCTCGTGGCTATTCCCCAGGAGGTGGTGGCCTACGGCCTGTTCGTGAACAAGGACATCTTCAAGCAGTGCGGCGTGGCCGTGCCCGAGACCCCCGAGGAGTTCCTCGAGGCCTGCCGCGTGTTCAAGGAGAAGGGCTACGACACGCCGGTGGGGGCCAACCGCTGGTGGCTCGAGTGCTTCGTGTTCGCCCAGGCCTACGCCGAGCTGTACAACGGCGGCGACGTGGAGGCCGAGGTGGCCGCCTTGAACGCCGGCGAGGCCCGCTACAGCGACTATATGCGCCCGGGCTTCGAGTTCCTGAAGCAGCTCATGGACCTCGGCTACATCGACGCCGAGAACGCCCTGGTGAGCGAGGCCTTCGAAGGGGCCGGCGAAGGGGCCGACTTCATGGCCGGCACCAGCCCCATGGTCATCGCCTACTGGGGCGCCGCCAACACCGACACCGCCTACGGCAACCCGTCCTTCCCCATGGAGGTCGTCGGGTTCCCGAGCGAGCGCGGCCCCATGCCCGTGCTGTCCATGACCGGCTACGGGGTGGGCGAGGGCTCCGTGCACCGGGACGAGGCTCTGGAGGTTATGGACGTCATCCTCTCCGACGAGGCGCTCAAGCTGTACGCTGAGACCAACCGCGTCATCTCGCCGTCGAAGAACGTGTCCGTGGAATGCGTGGAGGCCCTGCGGCCCCTGAACGACCTGGTGGAGGCCGACACCTACGTGCTGGCCTCGAACGCCGGCATGGACGTGGAGCAGTGGGGCAACGTCTGCCTCATCGTGCGCGACCTGCTCGGCGGCGCCTCGGTGGACGAGTGCATGGCCAAGCTGGACGCGCTGCAGGACGAGGCGATGGGGAAATAGCCCCGAGGCTTCGGTACCGACAACGGGAGACGCCCTTCGGGGCGTTTCTTTTTTGGGTTGCGTCCCGAAATAGCAGCGGAGGGAAGGGGCTTGGCCCCTTCCGCCCAACCTCAGGCCCCGCGCCGCTCCAGGGCGATGAGGGCCGCCGCCTGGGGGCTTGAGGCCGCGCCCTTCGCGTTCACCACGCGGTGGGCGGGCACGATGAGGGCCAGCGGGCTCTTCCTGAGGGCGGCGCCCACGGCCCGGTAGGCCTCCGGCACGCCGAGGGCCGAGGCCACCTCGCGGGCGGTGCGCACCTGGCCGTAGGGAATGCGGGCCGCCGCCTCCCACACCGAGCGCTGGAAGGGAGTGCCCGTCGGCTCGCAGGCCACAGTGAAGGCCGTCCGCTTCCCGGCCAGGTACTCCATGACCTCCGTGGCGCACCGGTTCGTGGCGGCGCTGGCTCGCTTCTCGCCGGCCAGACGCGCCTCTCCCAGCACCACGGCGGTGATGGCGCCGCCGGCCGCGCCGATGGTGACGGGCCCGAAGGCGGTGGGGTAGGTGTAGAAGGTGGGGGCCTCTGTTGCCACGGGCATCCTTACTCGCGGTCGCGGATGGGCAGGTTTGCCGCTTTGGCCCATTATACGTCCGCGCATCGCCCGGGCCGCGTTAGAATATCCCCATCGGAATTAACGGCCGCGCGAGCAAGGACGTGCCCATGTACCAACCAGTGAAAATCGCCCCCTCCCTTCTGTCCGCCGACTTCATGCGCCTCGGCGAGGAGGTGGCCATGATCGAGGCGGCCGGCGCCGGCTTCGTGCACATCGACGTCATGGATGGCCACTTCGTGCCCAACCTCACCATGGGCGTCCCGCTGTTGAAGTCGCTCAAGCCGGCCACGTCCCTCGTCTGCGACGTGCACCTCATGATCGACAACCCCCTCGACGAGATCCCCTGGTTCATCGAGGCCGGGGCCGACCTGGTGAACGTGCACGCGGAAGTGCTCGACGACGACGGGCTCGTGCGGGCGGTGGCCATGATCCACGAGGCGGGGAAGATGGCCGCCGTGGCCCTGAAGCCGAAGACCCCGGTGTCCGCCCTGGCGCCGGTCATCGACCAGCTGGACATGGCCCTCGTCATGTCCGTGGAGCCGGGCTTCTCGGGCCAGAGCTACATCGCCGGCTCCGACCGCAAGGTGGCGGAAGCCGTTGCCATGGCGCGGGCGGCGGGCAACGAGCGGATGCTCATCCAGGTGGACGGCGGCATCGGCGAGGCCACGGCGCCCCTTGTGGCCGCGGCCGGCGCCGATGTGCTCGTGTGCGGCAACGCCGTGTTCAAGGCGCCCGATCCGGCGGCGGCCCTGCAGGCGGTGCAGGCCGCGGCCGACGTCGCCCGCCTGGCGGCCCTGGCCGGCGGGGAGGCGTAGGTTATGGAAGCGATCGAGACCACGAACGCGCCCGTCTACCTCGACTACGCCGCCACGGCGCCGCTTTGCGAGGAGGCCGCGGCCGCCATGGCCCCCTTCCAGGTGCCCGGCCCGGCGAACCTGGCCGTGAACGCCAACGCCAACGCGCTGTACGGCCTGGGCCGCGGCGCCTTCGACCTTCTGGAAGACGCCCGGCGCCGCGTGGCCCGCGCCCTCGGCGCCCGGCGGCCCGACGAGATCGTGTTCACCTCCGGCGCCACCGAGGCCGACGACGCGGCCCTCATCGGCATCGTGGAGGCCGCCTGCCAGAAGCGGCGCCTCGTTCCCGGCGGCGATGAGAGGCCCCGCGTCATCACCTCGGCCATCGAGCACGACGCCGTGCTCGCCCCGTGCCGCCGCCTGGAGGCCGCCGGCATCGAGGTGGTGCGCCTGCGCCCGAACCGCCAGGGCTTCGTGGAGGCCCGCGTGTTGGAAGAGGCGCTCAACGAGCGCACCGTGCTCGTGTCGGTGCAGGCCGCCAACTCGGAGGTGGGCTCGGTGCAGGCTATCGGCGAACTGGCCGCGCTCGCCCACGGCGCCGGCGCCCTCTTCCACACCGACGCCGTGCAGGCCCTGGGGAAGACCCCGGTGGACCTGCAGGAGCTCGGCGTGGACGCCGCGTCCTTCTCGGCCCACAAGATCGGCGGTCCGAAGGGGGTGGGCTGCCTGTATCTGAAGGCCCGCACGCCCTTCGCGCCCTACCTGCTCGGCGGCGGCCAGGAGAGCGGCCGGCGGTCGGGCACCCAGAACGTGGCCGGCATCGTCGGCTTCGCCGCGGCCCTGGAGGCCACGGTGGCCGTGGCCGAGGACGAGGCCGAGCGCCTGCGCGGCCTGCGCGACAGGCTGTACGCGGCGCTCACGGCTCTGGACGGCTTCCAGGCCACCGTGGAAGTGGATCCGGGCAGCCTCGACTTCCTCCCCAACATCGTGCACGTGCTGGCCGACGACCTGGAGAGCGAGACCATGGTGCTGCGCTTCGACCAGCTCGGCTTCTGCGTGGCCGGCGGCAGCGCCTGCTCGTCCCACTCCCTGGAGCCGAGCCACGTGCTGAAGGCCATGGGCGTCACCGGCGACGAGGTCTACAACGCCCTGCGCGTTTCCCTGGGCCGCTACACCACCGCCTCCGACATCGACGCCTTCGCGGAAGCCGCGAAGAAGGTCCTGAACTGGTAGGAGGAGCTATGGAACTCGTCAACACCCATTGCCACTGCGTGTACTCCGGCCACGGGGCCGGCTCCATCGCGGACTACGCCGACGCCGCCGAGGCCGCCGGCCTTTCCATCCTGGCCTTCACCGAGCACTTCCCGCTCACGGCCGCCTTCGACCCCGAGCGGTACCTCTCCATGACGGAGGAGAACCTGCCCCGCTACCTGGCCGAGATCGAGGAGGCGCGGGCGGCGCACCCGTCCATCGAGTTCGTCGTCGGCACCGAGATGGACTACCTGGGGGATCGGGAGGACCGCGCCCTGGCGGAGGCGGCCCTGGCGCCCTTCGCCTTCAAGCTGGGCAGCGTCCACTTCATCGACGGCTGGGCCTTCGACGACCCGGCCCAGCGCTCCCGCTGGGAGGAGCCCGGGGCGCCGGACGCCATCTGGCGGCGCTACGTGGATCTGTGGTGCGCCGCCGCGAGCGATTCGGCGAACCCCTATGACGCCATGAGCCACCCGGACCTGGCCAAGAAGTTCGGCTACTACCCCTCCTACGACCTGGCGCCCCTCTACGAGGAGATGGCCGAGGCGGCCCGGGCGGGGGAGCGCATGGTGGAGGTGAACACGTCGGGGGGCTACTACGCCTGCGCCGAGATGTTCCCGGCCCCGGCCCTGCTGGCCGCCTTCCGCCGCGCCGGCGTGCCCTGCACCGTGGGCTGCGACTCCCACGACCCGGCCAACGTGGCCCGCGACATCGGGCGGGCCTACCGCCTTATGCACGAGGCGGGCTATAGAAGCGTTACCGTCCCGACAGCCACAGGGGACCGCCGAAGTATTACCATCGAGTAGGAATACGGGCCGGCCCGGCCGGTGCCACAACCTGCTGCGCCTAATCCGTGCAAATGCACGGCTTTTTGCGCCCGAAACGTACATTCCGCCCCTTTTTGTGCGGAATTGACGCAAGAAGGCGTGCAAATGTACGGATTTCTGTCATCCGGGCATGAGGCTTGCTGCAAGTTGGCACGGCTGGGCCGCGCCCTGATTAGGAAAGAAGTTGATCGCTATGGGTCTGTTCAACAAGGGGGAGCGCGCAAGCGCCCCGGCCAAGAAGGACGCGCTGTCGCGGCGCGGCGCGAGCGAGTTGGCGAAGAAGTCGTTCTCCATGACCATCGGCGCCCTGGAGAAGGCGCTTCTGAAGGAGTTCCCCGCCGAGGACGCCGAGGACTGGGATCGCACGGGGGTGCTCGTGGGGGAGCGCTCGCTGCCCGTGACCAAGGTGGCCGTGGCCCTCGACGTGACCGTGGAGGCCATCGAGGAGGCCGCCGCGGCCGGGGCCAACGTGCTGCTCACCCATCACCCGGCCTACCTGGCCGCGCCCGACGCCTTCGCCCCGGAGCCCAGCGTGGCCGTCAGCCCCGGCGCGGGCGTGTGGGCCGCTATCCGCAACCGCGTGGCCCTCATGGACTTCCACACGGCCCTCGACGTGAGCCCCGCCGCCGCCCGGGTGCTGCCCGGCATGCTGGGGCTGAAGTTCACCGGCAAGGTGGTGGACCCCATCGGCGCCTCGCGCCGCAAGGGCTACGGCCAGCTGTGCGAGGTGCCCGGCAACGACGAGGCCCCCGAGACGCTGGGGCGCTTGGCGGCGCGGTGCACGGCGGTGTTCGGCCGCGCCCCGCGGGTGTGGGGCGCTCCCGACCGCGAGGTGCGCCGGGCCGTCACCTGCACCGGCGCCGACGGCGGCTGCGGGCCGGCGGCCCTGGCGGCCGGGGCCGACGTCATCATCTGCGGCGAGATGAAGTACCATGCGGCCCTGGACCTTTCCCGGGCCGGCTTGGCCGTCATCGAGCTCGGCCACGACGTGAGCGAGCTGCCCCTGGTGGCCGTGCTCGCCGAGGCCGCCGGGCGGGCCGGCGTGCCGGCCGAGGCCATCGTGCTCATCGACCAGTCCGAGAACTGGTGGTATCCCGAGGCCGTGCGCGTGTAGACGCTCGCCGGACAAAAAAGATTTTTTCGTCGCCCCCTCATTGAGGGGGCGTTTTTCGCCTATCATAAACAAGTGAGAAATCCAATGCGAAAGAGAGGCGCCATGGAGGCAACGCGCGAGGACATCGAGGGCCTGTTTGAGCTGCAGCGCATCGATCTCGAGATCAAGCGTCTTACCAAGGAACTGGACGAGCTGCCCCAGCGGGCCATCATCGTGGCCGCCCGCGAGAAGAAGGCCGACATCGAGGCCAAGGGCGAAAAGGTGGCCGAGCTGAAGCGGGCCACCACCAAGAAGGTCACCCGCATCGACGACGAGGACGCCTCCCTGGCCAAGAAGGAGGCCGGCGTGCAGGCGGCCATCGACGCCGCCCACGGCGACTTCCGCAACGTGGAGGCCCGCACCAAGGAGCTCTCCAGCATCGTGCGCCGCCGCGCCACCATCGCCGAGGACCGTGCTGCCGTCCAGGCCGAGCTCGACAAGATCGGCGCCATGGAGGCCCAGATCGCCCTGGCCCTGGAGGAAATCGCCGCCAAGGAGCAGCAGGCCATCGACTCCTTCCAGAAGCAGGGGGGCGATTTGAAGCTGGCCATCACCAAGCTGGAGGCCGCCCGCGGCCAGGTGGAGACGAAGGTGGACGCCGACCTGCTGCGCACCTACGACCGCATCGCCGCCCGGTCCGGCGGCGTGTCCGTGGGCGTGCTGGACGGCAACCGCTGCGGCGCGTGCCGCGTGCCCATCGACGGCGGCCGCCTCATCGATCTGCGCGGCCAGGCACCTCTGGGCATCTGCCCCTCTTGCAAGCGCCTTTTGGTGATCGCGTAAATTTCTCTTGTGCGGTCCTATGGGGCTGTGGTATATTAACAAGGCTGTGTCTTAAACGAGTCATTTGGTTTAACGGAGTTGATAGTAATGTCGAAGGTTTGCGAAGTTTGCGGTAAGCACCCCGTCGCCGGTCGTAGCATCAGCCACTCCCATCGTGTGAGCAACCGCATGTTCCGTCCGAACATCCAGAAGATCACCATCCGCGACGCGAAGGGCCGTGTCCGCCGCGCCAACGTGTGCACCTCCTGCATGAAGGCCGGAAAGGTGGAAAGGGCTTAAGTAAGCTCGCTTCCCCGAAGTGCTCGAAACCCGAAAGCCCGCCCCGCGGGCTTTTCGTGTTTCTCAATATCACTTTGTGGATTATGCCCGACGGTCAACCGGGGGTAACCGTCGCGCCACCTTCGTTGCGCTATACTTTTCCCGTTACGCTTAAGAACATAACTCAGAGGAAAGGACGCCTCCCATGAGTTCTACGATTCCCGGCAACCTGCACGTCGCCAACGACGTGCTCGCCGATCTGGTTGGCAACGCCGCCATGGAGTGCTACGGCGTGGTAGGGGTGTGCGCCCCCAACGCCGCCGACGGCATCGCGAAGATCCTGCCCGCCAGCCGCCTGCGCCGCGGTGTGGTGGTGAACAGCCTGGACGCGGGCGTGCACGTGGACCTCTACATCATCGTGGAGTACGGCACCAACATCGCCACGGTCTCCCGCAACCTCATCGACCAGGTCAGCTTCGCGCTGAAGGAGTACGCCCGCGTTCCTCTGGCC
>CANPHS010000057.1 GCA_947573925.1 uncultured Enterorhabdus sp.
GCCGCCCTCGTCGCCGGAGTCGCTAGCGACCCCCAAAAAAAGTTACGCCGTGACGTACGTTTTTATGTACGGCAAGATGAGATTCGCCGACGAAAGGACTCCCTCTGACCTCCATTACCGCCACCGCTTTGCGACAGGATTTATACCGCACTATTGCCCGCGTCAACGATGAAAGCCGGCCCATCGCCATTACCACCAGCAAGGGCAAGGGCGCGGTGCTCATCGGCGAGGACGACTGGGCCGCTATTGGGGAAACCCTGTATCTGACGGGCATTCCCGGCATGACGGAAACCCTTACCGGTGCCCGGCAACTGATCCTGCCGATTGCGTGCCGGCGAGCGAATTCGACTGGTAGGCCCCATGTATCTTGTCACGCTACGAGAGTCTATAGCGTCTTTCCCGCCTTCTTCCCCGCTTCGGGGACGAAGCCCTCGCTGAAGGCGCTGGGGATGACCAGCGTGCCGCCGGATTGCTTCACGGATTCGTAAGCCAGGTGCATGGTGCGCAGGCGCAGGGCATCGGGGTCGCCCTCCAAGGTGGCGCTCGCATCGCGCAGCATGGCCGAGATATCCGCTTCGGCCTCGGCCAGGGTCATGCGGGCATCGCGCTCCCGGGCGGCTATGGCGCCGGCGGCCATGGAGGCCTGCAGCTCGCGGGGCACCACGATGTCGCGCACTTCCACATCGATGACCTCGATGCCCCAGCCGTCCAGCTTCGCCTCCAACTCGTCCTTCAGCTCGGCGTCCAGCTGGTCGCGGCGGCAGGCCACCTCGGCCAAGCTCGCCCGGCCGATGGCCTTGCGCAAGGTGGCCTGGGCCATCCACGACACGGCGCTCGCGTAGTCCTCCACCTCGCAGGCCGCCTTCTTCGCCGAGAACACCATCCAGAACACGACAGCGTCCACGTTCACGGGCACGAGGTCGGCCGTGAGCGTCTCCTCGGCGCCGAAGTAGGTGGCGGCCACGCGCTGGTCGATGCGCACGGTGTAGAACTCGATGACGGGCCACGTGAACACGAGCCCCGGCCCCGCCACACGGTTGAACCGGCCGAGGCGCATGACCACGGCCTTCTCCCATTCCATGACCACGTGCACCGACGAGGCCGCGAGCGCCCCCACCGCGACGGCCCCCGCGAGCGCCGCGAGGCCGATACCGCCCGCAAGGGCCCCGCACGCCGCCAGCACCAGGCCGGCCGCCGCAGCGAACACGATGATCGTGAAGGCGACGGCACCGTTGCGCGAAGTGCGGCTACGCCCCGTTTCCAGTCGCGCGCTCGTCTGCGGCGCCCGCGGCGGGGTCGGGGAACTGGACGAGACGTCCGCGTCGTGCTTCTTGCGTGCCATGGGCTGCTCCTTCGCTTCCCGGCCCCTTCCCGCCGCGGTCGCGCTTGGCCTTGGCGGCCACGAGCGCGGCGGTGAACTGGGCATCGATATCTTCCAGGGACATGCCGAGCTCGGTGCACCGTTGCAGGTACTCGGCGGTGACGATTTCGGCGGTGACGGCGGCATCCACGCCCGGCTTGTCGGACACATCGGCCACAAACGCCCCCTGGCGCCGCTTGGAAATGATGTAGCCGTCCTCTTCCAGGCTCTGGTACACCTTGCTCACGGTGTTGTAGTTCACCTCCACCTGGGCGGCCAGGCCGCGCACCGTGGGCAGCTGGTCGCCGGGCAGGTAGAACCCGGAGGTGATGAGGTAGATGAACCGGTTCTTCAGCTGCAGCCAGACGGGAATGGAGCTGGCGGCATCCAGCTCGAACAAATCGCCGGCGGGAATGGTGCGGCCTAGCTCAACCATAGGACGGGCTCCTCTCTTTCGGGATGGGGGGCATCGACAGCAAATGACGGATTGGCGCCGATGGAAACCGATGCGGGATCTTGAAGTTCGAGGGGGCGGTGGGCACCGGCGTCGACGACGGCTCCGCGCAGGCCGATGCCGCCGACGAGCACGCAAGCGGCCAGGACAGCCAGGGTCACGGGCGCCACCGGAGCCGTTGCGGAAGGCGTGTCGGGAACCGGGGCGCCGGAACGGGACGCTGCAAGAGGCCGTCCATCGAGCCCACCGATGCCGTGGCGAGAACGGCCGCGAAGCCCCAGAACCATTTCCGCAACGAGGGGCACGAGCAGGCCGCACAGTCCGAAGCCGACCCACCAGGACAACGCGGCGCTTCCGTGGAGCAGACTCTCGGCCGAAACCGCCACGCCGGGGTGATCGCTTGCCAGCGCCGCGCCGAGGAACCATGCCGCGGCCGCCATTTCCGCAACGACGACAACGATATCGACCGCCAGCACCCGGCGCACGAGGCGGCCCACCTCCCCATCGTGTTCCACGAACAGCGCCGCGTCGACGACCACGGCGCACCCGCAGGAAGCCGCCGACAGCACGAAGAGCACCGGCACCGCCGGGCTCGCCCACAGGCGCACGCCTGGCAGCATCTGCAAGAGCAGACCCGCATACACCGCCACCACGGCGGCCAGCGCCACGGCAACTGCCTCTAGCGCTGTCATCGTCCGGCGCACCAACCACGGCAGATAGAGGAACCGCGCGAGGGCGACGGCCGCGCCCACCACAAGCAAAGCCGCGAGGGCCCAGGCGCCGAGGTTCATGAGCGTGGGCGCCGGTGCGAGAAACAGCGCCAGCACACGGTCGATGCGCCCGAGGTCGGCCATGAGGCAGCCAGTCCCCAGGGCGAGGGCGCCCCACGAGGCAGCAAGCGTGAAGGCCGCGAGTCGTTCGGCCGGGGAAGCCTCTGCCACCGACGGAGATGCACCCGGACCGAAGGGGGCACGCACGACGATGAGGTCGGCAAGAGAGGCCGCAGCGATGCCGCCGGCACCGGTGCCGGCTAGGAAGAGATAGGCCGCGATGAGCTCCCCGAACACCGTCCCTCCTTTCGTGCGAAACCCCTCATATTTCTCGGGTTAAGCGGCAAGGGCAGAGCCCCTTCCCTCCAGCTTCAGCCGTTCTTGACACCCGTCCGTCGGCTCAGCTTTCTCATGAAAGAAAGTATGACACAATCGCGCGGAAATGTATATGACAGAGTGGGACAGACTAGCGCTATTCGACCCGCAGCATGCGGTAGCCGATGCCGACGTGGGTTTGGAGGTAGACGGGGTTGGCCGGGTCGGGCTCGATCTTCTTGCGGAGGGTGGCCATGAAGACGCGCAGGCTGGGCAGGTCGCTGGCGAGGGCCTGGCCCCACACCTCCTTCAGGATGTAGTTGTGGGTGAGCACCTTGCCGGTGTTGCGGGCCAGCAGGGCCAAAAGCTTGTACTCGATGGGCGTGAGGTGCACCTCCGCGCCATCGCGGGCGACCACGCCGGCGGAGAAGTCGATGGCGAGGGCGCCGTTGCGGTAGACGTCGGGCTCGCCGGCGCGGGCCGGCTCCTCGAAGGCGAGGCGGCGCAGGGCCACGCGCACCCGGGCCAGCAGCTCCTCCACCGAGAAGGGCTTCGTGAGGTAGTCGTCGGCTCCGGCATCCAGGGCGCCCACCTTGTCGACGTCCTCCTGGCGGGCCGACAGCACGATGACCGGCGTGCGCGACCAGCCGCGCAGGGCCCGGATGACGTCGACGCCGTCGCGGTCGGGCAGGCCCAGATCGAGGATGACCAGGCTAATGTCGGTGGCGCAGGTGAGGTCGGCCAGGGCCGTCGTGGCGCTGGCGGCCTCGCGGTGGCGGTAGCCGTGCACGTCGAGGGCGCAGGCCACCAGGTTGCGCACGGCCGGGTCGTCCTCCACCACGAGGATGGTCCCGCCCCTATCGGTCGCCATGACCGTCTCCCTTCTGCTCGGATACCGTCGCTGGTGCCGGCGCGGGCGCGGGTTCCGCGACCTCCACCACCGGTACCTCCGCCGCGGCCATCACGATCGCTTCCGCGGCCCCCTCCGTCGCCGGCACTCCCCCGCCTTCCGCCGCTTCCGCCGCTTCGGCGGCCGCGGCCGGCCAGTCGGCCACGGGCAAGCTGAACGAGAACACGCAGCCGTGGGGGTAGGCGTCGCGCAGGGTGATGTCGCTGCCGTGGGCCCGCAGGATGGAGCGGCAGAGCGAGAGCCCCAGCCCCATGCCGCGCCGAGCGTCGCCCCCTTCCCCGTTCTCCCGGGCCGCTCCCACCCGGCCGCCGTGGTAGAACAGGTCGAAGACCCGGGCCTTCTCGGCGGCGGGGATGCCGGGGCCGTCGTCGGCCACAGACACCACGACCCTATCGCCGGCCACGGTGCGCTGGCGGCAGGCGGCCACGCGGATGGAGGAGCCGGCCGGGGTGTAGGCCACGGCGTTGTTCAGCAGGTTCACCACCACCTGCACGATGAGGCGGCCGTCCATGGACGCCATGAGGAACTCGTCGTCCAGCGACACCGAGATGCGGTGGGCCTCGGCGGCGCGGCTGACGTGGCGCAGGGCGTCGGCCAGCACGTCGGACACCAGCTCGGGGGACCGGGCCAGCTCCACGTCGCCGTCGTCGAGGCGCGTGACCGACAGCAGGTTCTCCACCAGGTCGATGAGCCAGGTGGCGTCCTCGTAGATGTCGGAGGTCAGCTGCCGGCGTTGGGCCGCGTCCAGGGCGTCGCCGGAGGCCAGCAGCATGTCGGCGTCGCCGGAAATGCTCGTGAGCGGCGTGCGCAAATCGTGGGAGATGGCCCGCAGCAGGTTCGACCGCAGCGCCTCCTTCTCGGCCTTCACCGTGAGGTTGCGCCGCTCGGCCGCCAAGGCGAGGCCCAGGGCCGCCTGGCCGCACTCGTCCAGCAGCGCCACCAAGAGGTTGCGCTCGAAGGAGCCGAAGTCCTCGCCGTCGGCATCCATGACGAGGCCCGCGACGCCGAACACGCGCTCCTTGGCGCCGATGGGCAGGTACAGGCAGCGGGTCTCGCGCAGGGTGTCGGTGGTGGCCCCGGCCGGCTCGCCGTTGGCCGCCACCCACGCGGCCACGGCGGCCTCGCCGGGGGCCGTGAGCGCCGCCGCCTCCGCGTCGCCCCCGCCGGTGCCGGGCACGTCGAACACGCGCGGGGGCAGCAGGCCCCCGACCGCCGAGGCGTCGGCCTGGTAGATGACCACGGGCCGATCGAGGATCTTCACCACCTGAGCCGCCGCCGTTTCCAGGCACGCCCCCAGGCTGCCCGCCGCCTGGAACTTGCGGCTGCTCTCCAGGAGCACCTCGGTGCGGTAGGAGCGCCGGGCCGCCGTGGCCGCTTGGCGCTTCAGGCGAATGGCCAGCGACGAAGCACCCAAGGTTCCCACCAGCAGAAACGCGAAGATGACCGGCGCCGAGAGACCGTAGGCGTGGAAGGTGAAGCGCGGGGCCGTGAAGAAGAAGTTGTAGGCCACCACGCTGCCCAGGGCCGCGAGCACCGCGTAGAGGAACCCGTCGGCCCGGGTGGCCAGCAGGAGCGCCACCAAGAGGTAGATCATGAGGATGACCGAAGTGGTGGGGCTCGCCGCCCAGGCCACGGCGCCGGCGGCGGTGGCCAGCGCCACGGCGGCTGCGGCCCGGGCGGCGTCGGCGGCCGTGGGACGGAAGCCCGCGTAGGCGTGCAGGCGCTCGAGCACCGAGGGGGCGTCCACGGCCGGCACCGCCGTCACCACGGCCTCGGGGGCCGCCCGCATGAGCCGCGCGGCCACGTCGCCCCGGCTGAACAGGGCGCGGCGCTTGGTGGTGGCGGGCACCACGATGCGGCGGATGCCGGCCGTGGCGGCGTAGAGGGCCAGGGGCTGCACCGGGTCGTCGCCGGTGAGCGTGACCACCCGGGCCCCCAGCTCCTCGGCCAGGACCACCGCGCGGGCCTTGCCGTCGGCGGCACCGGCGGGGGCGCTCGCGGGGACACTCGCGAGGGTGCCCGCGGCCCGGTCGCCCTCCCGGTCGCTTCCCGGCTCCACCACGAGCGCCGTGCAGGAGCCGTGGAAGGCCTCAGCCAGCCCCGCGGCCGTGCGGATGACCCGGGGCGCGGCGGCATCGCCCGTCACCAGCACGAGCACGTCCTCGCCGCCGGCCGCGTGGGGCACCGCCGAACCGGTGGAGGCGCGGGTGAGGCGGTCGGCGGCCCGGCGCAGGGCGATCTCCCGCAAAGCCGCCAGGTTCGGTCGGGAGAAGAAGTGGGCGAGCGCCACCCCCACCCGCTCGGGGGCGTAGATCTTGCCGGCCCGCAGCCGCTCGATGAGGTCGGCCGGCTCCACGTCGACGATTTCCACGGAATCGGCGGCATCGAAGATGCGGTCGGGAATGCGCTCGGAGGGCGCCACGGCCGTGACGGCCGCGATCTTGTCGTTGAGCCCCTCCAAATGCTGCACGTTCACCGTGGTGTACACGTCGATGCCGGCGCGGAGCAGCTCCTCCACGTCCTGGTAGCGTTTGCGGTGGCGGCAGCCGGGGGCGTTGCTGTGGGCCAGCTCGTCCACGAGCACGATCTGGGGACGGCGGGCCAAAGCGGCGTCCAGGTCGAACTCGCGCAGGACGATGCCCCGGTGCCGCACGGACTTCGGCGGCAGCACCGCGAGGCCGTCCAGCAGCGCCAGGGTGTCGGCGCGGGTGTGGGGCTCCACGTAGCCCACCACCACGTCGGCGCCGCCCTCCTGGGCGCGGTGGGCCTCGGTAAGCATGGCGTAGGTCTTGCCCACTCCAGCCGCATAGCCGAAGAACACCTTCAGCCGACCGCGCCCCGCCCGGCCGTCAGCCGCCTCGGCGTCCGAGGTGCCAGCCGCGGCCTCTTCCGCGCGAATGCGCCGCAGAATGGCATCAGGGTCGCGCCGCGCTTCCGCATCATCGGAGATGTCGCGCCCGAGCGCCATGGAACCGCCTTTCCTCCGTCGTTCGTTTACCGTTTTCGTCATCCTATCACGGCACCCCGCGACGCGGGTTTCGCCCAATTAACAGTTATTCAATGGCCGGGAAGCGCCCAAGGAAGTCAGCGAGGGTTCGACAGGCGCCTGGAATTGCGCCGAACCGCGGCTGAGCGGCCTTCGTGCCGCGAAGGAAAGCGGTGAAGTGCAAGGCCAGGTGCCTGTCGGAGCCGCAGCGTCGGCGTAATTCGTTCGTCCCGTTAGGGCGAACGAATTACAAGATGCCATCCAGCATGAGGTTCACCTTCAGGACGTTCACGCGGGACTGGCCGATGGCGCCGAGGAGGGGCTTCTCCGTGCACTGGCGGATGATGCCGCGCACCTCCTCCTCCGAACGTCCCGTGGCGGCGGCCAGGCGGCCCACCTGGTACTCGGCGGCGGCCGGCGAGATGTGCGGGTCGAAGCCGGAGCCGGACACGGTGACGAGATCGCTCGGCACGGGGGCGTTCCCCTGGTCGGGATGGGCCGCCCGCACCGCGGCAACACGCTCGGCCACACGCTCGGCGAACGCGTCGCTGGCGGGGCTCAGGTTCTCGGGGCCGTACCACAGAAGGGGCTGCCCGTCGTCGCCGGTGAAGGTGGTCGCGTCGGCCACGGTGGGCCGCCCCCAGAGGTGCCCTTCGTCGCGGAAGGACTGGCCCACCAGGGCGCTGCCGTACTTCACGCCGTCCACCTCGATGATGGAGCCCGTGGCCTGGACGGGGAAGGCCGCGGCGGCCACCCCGGTCACCACCAGCGGGTACACCACACCGCAGAGCACCGTGGCGGCCACGAACAGCGCCACCGCGCTTCCCGCCGTGCGCATCAGAGTCTTCCCGTTCATGATTCGTCCTTTCTCCTATCCGACCGTTAGGCCACGCCCACGGCCACCATGAGCATATCCAGGGCCTTGATGGCCGCGAAGGGCACGGCCACCCCGCCCAGGCCGTAGACGGCCAGGTTGCGGGCCAGCAGCGCCGAGGGGGCGCCTTCCCGGTACTTCACGCCGCGCAGGGCCAGCGGAATGAGCGCCACGATGATGAGCGCGTTGTAGACAATGGCCGCGAGCATGGCCGAGGCGGGGCTCGCCAGGTGCATGATGTTCAGCACCTCCAGGCCCGGGTACAGCGGCACCAAGAGCGCCGGAATGACCGCGAAGTACTTCGCCAGGTCGTTGGCGATGGAGAAGGTGGTGAGGCTGCCGCGGGTCATGAGCAGCTGCTTGCCGATGCGCACGATCTCGATGAGCTTGGTGGGCGAGGAGTCGAGGTCCACCATGTTGCCCGCCTCCTTGGCCGCCTGGGTGCCGGAGTTCATGGCCACGGCCACGTCGGCCTGGGCGAGCGCCGGCGCGTCGTTGGTGCCGTCGCCGGTCATGGCCACCAGGTGGCCCTCGGCCTGGTAGCGGCGGATGGCCTCGAGCTTGGCCTCGGGGGTGGCCTCGGCGATGAAGTCGTCCAGGCCGGCCTCGGCGGCGATGGCCGCGGCCGTCAGCGGGTTGTCGCCGGTCACCATGACCGTGCGGATGCCCATGGCGTGCAGGTCGGCGAAGTTCTCGCGGATGCCCGACTTGATGATGTCCTTCAGGTGGATGACCCCGAGCACCCGCCCGTCGCGGGCCACCACGAGCGGCGTGCCGCCGGCCCGGGCGATATCGTCGGCCATGGCGGCCACCGCGGAGGGCCACGCGCCGCCCCGGGCCTCGACGTAGGCGCGAACGGCGTCGGCGGCCCCCTTGCGAATCTCGTGGCCGTCGAAGTCCACCCCGCTCATGCGCGTTTGGGCCGTGAAGGGCACCACGGTGAAGCCGGCACCCGACAGGGTGCGCTCGCGGATGCCGAAGCGCTCCTTGGCGAGCACCACCACGCTGCGGCCCTCGGGGGTCTCGTCGGCCAGGCTCGCCAGCTGGGCCGCGTCGGCCAGGTCGCGCTCGGCCACGCCGTCGGCGGGCAGGAAGGCGGCGGCCTGGCGGTTGCCCAGGGTAATGGTGCCGGTCTTGTCGAGCAGCAGCACGTCCACATCTCCCGCCGCCTCCACGGCCCGGCCGCTCGTGGCCAGCACGTTGGCCGCGTTCAGGCGGCTCATGCCGGCGATGCCGATGGCGGAGAGCAGGGCGCCGATGGTGGTGGGCGCCAGGCACACGAACAGCGCCACGAGCGAGGTGAGCCCGAGCGGGTTCGCCTCCCCGGCCTGGGCGGCCGAGAACGACCCGAAGGCGTACAGGGCGAAGGACACCGCCAAAAACACCAGCGTGAGCGCGATGAGCAGCAGCTCCAGGGCCCGCTCGTTGGGGGTTTTCTTGCGAGCGGCCGACTCCACCATGGCGATCATCTGGTCGAGGAAGCTGTGCCCGGCCTCGGCGGACACCCGGGCCACGAGCCAGTCGGAGAGCACCGTGGTGCCGCCCGTGAGCGCCGAGCGGTCGCCACCGCTCTCGCGCACCACCGGGGCCGACTCGCCGGTGATGGCGCTCTCGTCCACGCTGGCCGCGCCCAGGACGATCTCGCCGTCGGCGGGCACCTGCTCGCCGGCCCGCACCAGGTACACCTGGCCCCGCTTCAAGGCGGCGGAATTCACCGTGCGGGCGCACTCGGCCAGAAAGGCTGCGGGGTCGTCGGCCTCGGCGGCGGCCGCGAGGGCCCCCTCGTCCACGAGGAGGGCCTCCACGTCGCGTTTGGTGGCCCGCAATGCGTCGGCCTGGGCCTTCCCCCGGCCCTCGGCCAGCGACTCGGCGAAGTTCCCGAACAGCACCGTGGCCCACAGGACGACGGCGATGGCCGCGATGTAGCCGCTCGGCGCGTCGGAGATGCCCGCCAGCGACAGGGCGAACAGCGCCGTGACGAGGATGGCCGACGCGTACACCATGAGCATCACGGGGTTTTTGGCCTGGCAGCGCGGGTCCAGCTTGGCGAAGGCGTCGCCCACGGCCCGCTTGGTTTCCGTTTTCATGATCCGTCCCTTCCCTAGAGGGCGCCGGCCACGGCCTCGGCCACGGGCCCCAGGGCCAGGGCCGGAAGCAGCGTGAGCGCTCCCACGAGCACGATTATGACCAGCAGCAGCCCCACGAACAGCGGGCTCGCCGTGGAAAGCGTGCCGGCGCCGGCCGGCTGGGCCGCCCGTTCGGCCAGGCTGCCGGCCAGGGCGAGCACCGCCGCGATGGGAACGAGGCGCCCGAGGAGCATTTCCGCCCCCAGCACGTAGTTCACGAGCGGCACGTTCGCATCCAGGCCGGCCAGGGCGCTGCCGTTGTTGCCGCCGGCCGACGTGGCCGCGTACAGAAGCTCGGAGAACCCGAAGGGGCCGCCCTCGCCTGTGGCCGCCGCGCCGGCCGGCGCCAGGGCCAGCACCGTGGCCCCGGCCAGGATCACCAAAGCCGGCGCCACCACGGCGATGGTGGCCATGCGCATTTCCGCGGGCCCAATCTTCTTCCCCAGGTACTCGGGGGAGCGGCCCACCATGAGGCTCGCGATGAACACCGTGAGCACGGTGAAGCCCACAAGCCCCGCCAGGCCCGTGCCGGCGCCGCCGCCCACCACCTCGCCGAGGCCGATGAACACGAGGGGCGCGAGCGTGCCCACGGGCGTCATGGCCTCCAGGGAGGCATTGGACGAGCCGTTGGCGATGGCCGTGGTGAGCGCCGCCCACGTGGCCGACTCGCCCACGCCGATGCGCACCTCCTTGCCCGCCATGTTGCCGGCCGATTGGCCCAAGTCGCCCAGGTAGACCGCGCCGCCGGCGGCCAGCTGAGGCGTGGCGGCGAATTCGGCGGCCACCACGGTCGCCGTCCCCGCCGCCAACAGCACCAGCACCGCGGCCATGAGCGCCCGGCCCTGGCGGCGGTCGCCCACCATACGCCCGAAGGCGAGCACGAGGGCGAAGGGAAGAAGCGGGATGGCGGCGCACTGAAGCAGGTTCGTAAGCGGCGTGGGGTTCTCGAGCGCCGATGCGGAATTCGCACCGTTGAAGCCGCCGCCGTTGGTGCCGAGCTGCTTGACGGACACCTGGCTCGCCTGGGGCCCGAGGGGCACCACGGCCTCGGTCACCGTTTGCACGGCGGCCGCATCGTCGGCGGCCACCACGTTCCCGTCGGCGTCCACCGCCACCGGTTCCAAAAGCTGCACGGTCTCGTAGCCCTGGAAGGTCTGGGGCGTTCCCTGCCAGACGCCCACAAGGGCCAGCGCCAGCGACAGGGGCAGCAGCACGTAGAGCACCGCCCGCACCACGTCGGCGAAGAAGTTCCCCACGGTGCCGGTGCCGGGCGCCGCTATGCCCCGCATGAGCGCGAAGGCCACGGCAATGCCCGCCGCCGGGGACAGGAAGTTCTGCACCGCCAGGCCCACCGCCTGGGAGAAGTAGCTGAGGGAAGACTCGCCGGCCACGGGCTGCCAGTCGGTGTTGGTGACGAAGCTGGCCGCCAGGTTGAAGGCCGTGTCAAAGGGCAGCCCGGGGAAGCCCTCGGGGTTGGCCGGCAGCACGCCCTGGCCCATGAGGATAGCCAGAAGCCCCGCGAACCCCACGGCCGTGAACAGCAGCACGCTGGCGAGGAACCGCTTCCAGCCCATGGGGTCGCCGGCAGCCTCGCCCGAAGCCGGGGCCGCCGGTGCGCTCGGAACCGCGCTCGGGGTCGCGCTGGCGCCCGCGTCCGAGCCGGCGCCCACGCCCACCAGGCGCAACGCGACGCGCTCCACGGGGCCGAGCAGCCGCCGGGCCGGCGTGGGGTGCCCCTCCATCACGTTCACGAGGTAGCCCGAAAGCGGCAGGGCGCAGGCCAGCACGAGCGCCACCAGCGCCGCCGCCTGTACGAGCGCCGCGCCCACCGTGGCGCTCACCGCCCCTCACCGCCCCGCAGCAGGAGCACCGCCAAATACCCCATGGCGATAAGCGCCAGGGCGCCCACAATGGTCGTCACCACGGTCATGATCCGGTCCTTATCTCCCAGGGCCCCGCAGGGCCGCCGCCGTTCCTGGCAGAACGCCACAGGCATTCCGTGGCGATTCCGCCTGACAGCATTCAGTCTAGGCAAAGGGAGATAAACGCGCCCTTAAGGTTCCCGGGCGCGTATTAAGACGGTATTAAGACGGGGAAGGCCTCGCCGGGACTAGTACGGCTCCTCCAGGTTGCCGTGGGCGAGGGCGTCGGTGTCCAGGGGGGCGAACTTGCCGGCGCGGTAGCGGTCGAGGGCCACTTCCGCGATCATGCCGGCGTTGTCGCCGCAGGAGGCGAGCGGGGGCATGACGAGGCGCACGCCCATCTCAGCGCACATCCGCTCGTAGGCGGCCCGCAAGGTGGGGTTGGCCGCCACGCCGCCGCCGAGGCAGAAGGTGGGGGCGCCCGTCTCCTCCAGGGCCGCGCGGGCCTTCGCCACCTGCACGTCCACCACCGCGGCGGTGAAGCTGGCGCAGATGTCGGGCACGTTCAGCTCGCGCCCCGCCTCGCGCTCGCCGTTGATGTAGGTAACCACGGCCGTTTTCAGGCCCGACAGCGAGAAGCGCAAATCGCCCGAGTGCAGCATGGCCCGGGGGAAGGCGATGGCCTCCGGGTTCCCTTCGGCCGCGAACTTCGACACCACCGGGCCGCCCGGGTAGCCGAGCCCGAGCGCCTTGGCCACCTTGTCGAAGGCCTCGCCCACGGCATCGTCGATGGTGGCGCCGAGCACCTGGTAGTCGCCCCAGCCGGCCATGTACACGAGCAGCGTGTTGCCGCCGGACACGAGGGACACCACCGCCGGCGGCTCGAAGTCGTCAAGGCCGATCTTGTTGGCGTACAAGTGCCCTTCCAGGTGGTTCACCACGATGAAGGGGATGTCGGCGCCCCAGGCCGCGCCCTTGGCGAAGGCCACGCCCACCACGAGCGCCCCCACGAGCCCCGGCGCGTAGGTGACGGCCACGGCGTCCAAGTCGCGCCAACGCAGGCCGTCTGCGCCGAGGCTCGCCGCGGCGCGGTCGAGGGCCTCGCCGCAGACGCCGCAGATGGCCTCGATGTGCTTGCGGCTGGCTATCTCGGGCACCACGCCGC
>CANPHS010000058.1 GCA_947573925.1 uncultured Enterorhabdus sp.
GTGGTGACGGTGATCGGCCTGGTGCTGTGGGCCATGCAGCTGTCCGGCGGCATGGTGCAGACGGCCATGCGCAACCTGGATTCCTGGGGCCTGTACATCACCGGCTTCATGTTCTTCGTGGGTCTGTCGGCCGGCGGCCTCATCATCTCGTCGGTGCCCAAGGCCTTCGGCATCAAGGGCTTCGGGGGCATTTCCAAGGTTGCCGTGTTCTCGTCCATCGCCTGCACGGTGTGCGCCATCGGTCTCGTGGTCGTGGACATGGGCCAGCCCTTCCGCGTGTGGGAGCTGTTCGTGTACTCCAACATGGGAAGCCCGCTCATGTGGGACATCATCGTGCTGGCCACCTACCTCATCCTGTCGTGCGTGTACCTGTGGGCCCAGCTGAGGGCCGAGCGCGGGCAGATGAGCGCCGTGGCGCTGCGCGTGATCTCGGTGGTGGCGCTCGTGTGCGCGGTGCTCGTGCACTCGGTGACCGCCTGGATCTTCGGCCTGCAGCAGGGCCGCGAGATGTGGCACACCGCGCTTCTGGCCCCGTGGTTCGTGTCCTCGGCGCTCGTGTGCGGCACGGCTTTGGTGATGGCCGTCGTCATCGGCCTGCGGGCGGCGGGGTACCTGGCCCTCGACCAGGCCAATGTGGTGAAGCTCGCGAAGCTGCTCGGCGCCTTCGTGCTGGTGGACCTGTACTTCTTCGGCTGCGACCTCTTGACCGAGGCCTTCCCCGGCGGCGCGGGCGCCGAGGTGGTGGCCATGCTGGTGTCCGGCCCGCTCGCGCCCTTCTTCTGGGTGGAGGTCGTCGGCTGCGCGGCCTGCGCCGTCATCTGCCTCACGCCGTCGCTGCGCCGAAACGGCCTGCTCGTGGCCGCCTCGCTGCTCGCCATCGCCGGCATCTTCTGCAAGCGCGTGCAGCTGCTAGTCGGCGGCTTCCAGATCGCCAACCTCGATTTGCCCTTCGCCATGAACTCCATGAGCGTCACGAACTGGGAGGGCACCCTGACCGAGGCCTACGCCGGCATGGTGTACTGGCCGACGCCGCTCGAGTTCGGTGTGACCCTGGGCGTGGTGGCCTTGGGATGCCTCATCTTCTTCCTGGGCCTGAAGTTCCTGCCGTTGAAGCCGGCCGAGGACAAGTAGCGCCGACCCCGGGGCCGGTTTCCCCGGCCGGCCCCTCGTCTCTTGCATGCGGCCCGCGCCGGCCCCTCCCGGCGCGGGCGCGGGACGCCTTCCGGGTGGGAGCGGGGTGCTCCCGGCGACAAAAATGACGTTCGGGCGACATCTCCGGGCGCTGCTGCTGGGAAAAGCGTCCCCTCCGCGCCCTCGCGCCCGCGGTTTTCGGTGCTTTCGGGCCGGTCTGCCTCTTCCGCGCCCTTCCGGGGGGCCTCCGATGTCGCCCGAGGTGCCAATTTATCGTTTTGGGGGTGCGTATGAGAAAAATCCTGACAACATTGGCCGTGCTGGCCGCGATGGCGGCGCTCGTGGCCGTGGCGGGGTTCGCCCTCGCGCCGGAGAGCGCGGTGCTGCCCGTCGCCGCCGACTCGCCGTGCCCGGCCACAGGGTGCGCTTCGGGTGCCTGCCACGGGTTCGGGGACGTGCCCGGGCCGGACGGCGTGCACGAGATGATCTGCCCCGAGGCCGGTTGCGCCTCGGTGGAGTGCCATGCCTGGGACAGCCTCATGGGCCGCTACCACCAGGCTTCGGACGCGAGTCTCAACCTGTGGATCCTCATGCCCGTGGGGCTCGTGGTGGCGCTCGTGCTGGGAGTGAACATGCTGTCGCGGAAGGAGGCTGGGAAATGACCGACATGGTGGAGACGATCCCGGCAGAGGCGGCGGCCGGCGAGGTGGCCCCGGCTGCTTCGACCCCTTCAGCTGCCGCGGCCACCCGCACGGCACCCGCATCCGAGGCCCGCGCGCGCAAGAGTCTCGCCCGTCGGCGCCTCGCCTTCGACGGAGCCGTGCTCGTGGTGTACGTCCTTGCGGCCAACCCCGCCGTCACGGGCGTTCCCGTCCACGAGTGGGCCGGCCTCGGCGCCTTCGCGCTGTTGGCGGCCCACTGCGCCGCCCGCGGCATGGGGCGGGGCGTAACCGCCAAGGGCATCGCACTCACGGTGCTGAACACGCTGGTGCTGCTGTGCCTGGCCCTCTGCGTCGTGTCCGGCGTCATGGTGTCGGGCACGGTGCTGCCGGCGCTGGGCCTGTTCGCCGAGGGCTACTACTTCTGGGATCCGCTGCACGCCGTGGCCGCCAAGCTGCTGCTGGCACTTTTGCTCGTGCACGTGGCCGTGCATGTCCCCTGGATAGGGCGCGTGCTCAAGAAATAGAAGGTGCATGCCGAGAATATGTCCCGAGAAGGCGGGGCCGGAGCCGTGGGCGCTTCGGCCCCGCCTTTCGCATAGTCGGCCTTGTCGAATTTCCCTGAAAGCCCGGTTCCGGTGCAAAGAGACGTTGCGTCAGCGGCTTGAACTCGCTACAATGCCCATAAATGGACACGATGTTCATTATTGTTCATGCTGTTGAAATGAGGGAATGTGGGAACAGCTCTGCTGGAGAAGGAGCCCGTGGCCTCGGGGAGGGCCGTCGCCGTTGCCGATGCCCCGGCCGGCCCTGGTGCCACGACTGACGCCGCCCCCGGCCGCCCGAGCGCCGCGGCCGATGGCGCTCCCGACGCCGCGGCCCCCGGCGGGCCCTGCGGCGAGGACCGGCGCATCACGCGGTCGAAGCGGGCCCTGCGCGGGGCGCTCATCGCGCTCATGGAGGAGCGTGGGCTGGATGCCGTGACGGTGAACGACTTGTGCGAGCGGGCCGATTTGAACCGCGGCACCTTCTACAACCACTTTCGCGACAAGGACGCGCTTCTGGCCATGCTGGAGGACGAGGTGATGGCCGACGTCGCGCGGCTCCAGGGCCGCATGCAAGACGTCACCCTGGGCGACATGCTCGCCTTCCGCGTGGCGGGCCGGCCCATGCACATCCTGGTGGACCTGTTCGAGTACCTGCGCGAGCAGAGCGACTTTTTGCATGCGGTGCTCGGCCCCGGGGGCGACGTGCGCTTCGGGCCCCGGCTGCGCGAGGCGGTGTGCGAGAACCTCGTCCAGAACATCCTGCACGAGAAGTACCGCGAGAACCCCACTCCCTTCGTGAACTACTACGTGGCCTTCTACGCCTCGGCCTACCTGGGCATCATCGCCCGGTGGGTGGAGGACGGCTGCCCCGAATCCCCCGAGGCCATGGCCCGCATTGCCATGCGCCTTTTGTTCATCAATCCCGGTGAGCCCATCGAGCTGTAGGCCGAAAGCGAGGATATTCCCATGAAGAAGAAGTACACCGAGATCGTCACCGAGGCCTCCGTGAAGCCGCTGACGGCGGAAGAGTCGGCCGCCCTCGGCGGGTGCGCCTCCTGCGCCCCGCGCACCACCGATGTGGAAGGCGCCATGGCCGCGGCGGCCCGCACGAGCGCCGAGGCCCGGGCCGCGGCCGAGGCCTGCCCCTATCACATCGGCATCGACGTGGGCTCCACCACGGTGAAGCTCGCGGTGCTGGACGACGACCACAACATCCTGTGGGCCGTGTACCGCCGCCACCACGCCGACGTGCGCGCCACCATCGTGGAGGTGCTGCGCGAGGCGGCCGACGCCTACCCGGGCGAGACCATGACCATCGCCATCACGGGATCGGGCGGCCTTCTGCTCTCCCAGTGGCTCAACGTCACTTTCGTGCAGGAGGTCATCGCGTCGAAGACGGCGGTGGAGACGTTCATCCCCGCCACGGACGTGGCCATCGAGCTGGGCGGCGAGGACGCGAAGATCATCTACTTCGACCACGGCATCGAGCAGCGCATGAACGGCACCTGCGCCGGCGGCACGGGCGCGTTCATCGACCAGATGGCAAGCCTGCTGAACACCGACGCCGGCGGTCTGAACAAGCTGGCGGAGAGCCACAGCACCATCTACCCCATCGCCAGCC
This sequence comes from uncultured Enterorhabdus sp., assembly GCA_947573925.1. Taxonomy (GTDB): domain Bacteria; phylum Actinomycetota; class Coriobacteriia; order Coriobacteriales; family Eggerthellaceae; genus Adlercreutzia. The sequence goes on from CANPHS010000058.1 coordinate 3,960, forward strand.
GCTGCGGCGTGTTCGCCAAGACCGACGTGCAGCCGCTGCTGAACGAGGGGGCGCGGCGCGAGGACATCGCCGCCTCCATCTTCCAATCGGTGGTCACCCAGACCATCTCGGGCCTCGCCTGCGGGCGGCCCATCCGCGGCAACGTCGCCTTCCTCGGCGGCCCCTTGCAGTACCTGCCCGAGCTGCGGAAGCGCTTCTACGAAACGCTGGAGCTCTCCGACGACGCCATCATCGTGCCCGAGAACGCCCATCTGTTCGTGGCCGCCGGCTGCGCCATCGCCGGCGTGGCCGAGGGGGCCGCGCCCGAGCCCCTGGCCGACGTGCTCACGCGCCTGGAAGGCCTGGGAGACATGCAGGGTTCGGAAGTGGTGCGCCTGGCCCCGCTGTTCGCCGACGAGGGGGAACTGGCCGAGTTCCGCGAGCGCCACGACGCCGAGCGCGTGCGCCGCGGCAGCCTCGCCGACTACCGGGGCGTGGCCTTCCTCGGTATCGACGCCGGGTCCACCACCTTCAAAGCGGCCCTCATCGGCGAGGACGGGGCGCTGCTCTGGTCCACCTACGCCTCCAACAAGGGCGACGTGCTCGGGTGCGCCAAGGCGGCCGTGGCCGAGCTGTACCAGGCGCTGCCCCGCGACCCGGAAACCGACCTGCCGCTCGTGGAAATCGGCCACGCCACGGTGACCGGCTACGGCGAGGGGCTCCTGCTGGAGGCCCTGCGCGTGGACTCCGGCGAGATCGAGACCGTGGCCCATCTGCGCGGCGCCCAGGAGATGCTGCCCGGGGTGGAGTTCATCCTCGACATCGGCGGCCAGGACATGAAGTGCCTGCGTGTGAAAGACGGCGTCATCGACCACATCATGCTGAACGAGGCCTGCTCCTCGGGCTGCGGCAGCTTCATCGAGTCCTTCGCCAGCGGCCTGAACCTGGACGTGGCCGAGTTCGCCGCCACGGCCATCGAGGCCGAGAACCCCGTGGATTTGGGCAGCCGCTGCACCGTGTTCATGAACTCGCGGGTGAAGCAGGCCCAGAAGGAGGGCGCCACCGTGGGCGACATCGCCGCGGGCCTGGCTATCTCCGTCATCAAGAACGCCCTGTTCAAGGTCATTAAAATCCGCGACCCCCACGACGTGGGCGAGAAGGTCATCGTTCAGGGCGGCACCTTCCTGAACGACGCCGTGCTGCGGGCCTTCGAGCAGCTCTCGGAAGTGAACGCCGTGCGCCCCGACATCGCCGGCAACATGGGGGCCTTCGGCGCGGCCCTGCTCGCCCGCGACCGCTACGAGGACGGCCGCCGCCGCGCGGAGGGCCAGTGGCTCTCGCCCGATCTGGGCCCGAAGGTGCCCATGAGCGGCCTGCTCACCCTCGCCGAGATCGAGGCTTTGGCCCCCAGCCACAAGACCGTGCGCTGCAAGGGCTGCTCCAACGCCTGCCTGCTCACGGTGAACGACTTTGGCCGCGACCCCGCCACGGGGCGGCATCGCCGCTTCATCACCGGCAACCGCTGCGAGAAGGGGGAGAGCCTCGGCACCGGCACCGAGAAGTCCAGCGTGCCGAACCTCTTCGAGTACAAGGCCGAGCGCACCTTCGGCTACGAGCCCCTGGCGCCTAAGGACGCCCCCCGCGGCACCGTGGGCATTCTCCGGGCCCTCAACATGTACGAGAACTACCCGTTCTGGTTCACCTTCTTCACGAAACTGGGCTACCGGGTGGTGCTCTCCGACCCGTCCACGAAGAAGACCTACGAGGCGGGCATCGAGAGTATGCCGTCGGAGTCGGTGTGCTACCCGGCCAAGCTCTCCCACGGCCACATCATGAACCTGCTGGCGAAGAAGCCCGACTTCATCTGGATGCCCTGCTCCAAGTGGGAGCGCCAGGAGGACGAGACCGCCGGCAACCACTTCAACTGCCCCATCGTGGCCTCCTACCCCGAGGCGCTGCGCCTGAACATCGACGAGCTGCGCGATACGCCTGTGGTCTTCGTGAGCCCCTGGGTGCCCTACGACAACAAGGAGAAGTTGAAGAAGCGCCTGTTCGTGGAGCTGACCGAGAACTTCGCCGACGCCGTGAACGCCCGTGGCCTCACCCAGGACGAGATCGACGCCGCCGTGGAGGCGGCCTGGGCCGAGGACGAGGCCTTCAAGCGCGACATCCGCACCAAGGGCGTGGAAACCCTCGCCTGGATGGAGGAGACCGGCACCCGGGGCATCGTGCTGGCGGGGCGGCCCTATCATCAGGACCCGGAGATCAACCACGCCATCCCCGAGCTGCTCACGAGCTTCGGCCTGGCCGTGCTCACCGAGGACTCGGTGGCGCACCTGGGCCAGCTCGAGCGGCCCATCCGCGTGGTCGACCAGTGGATGTACCACACGCGTCTCTACGCGGCGGCGAAGGTGGTCACCCAGCGCAAGGACCTCGACCTCATCCAGCTGAACTCCTTCGGCTGCGGCCTGGACGCGCTCACCACCGACCAGGTCCAGGAGGTGCTCGAGGCGGCCGGCAAGGTGTACACGGTGCTCAAGATCGACGAGGTGTCCAACCTTGGCGCCGCCCGCATCCGCGTGCGCAGCCTGCTCGCCGCGCTCAAGGACCAGGCCGACCGCGACGCCGAGGCCGAGGCCGACGCCCGCGCCGCCGGCCACCCGTGCCCGGCCGCGTCCATCAACCTGGACGACATGGACAAGCTCGTGCCCGCCTCGTTCACCGAGAAGGCCGACGGCGTCGTGCGCGCCGCCGAGGTCGAGCAGCGCGAGGGCGCGTCCACCGAGTTCGCCCGCCCGCAGTTCACCGAGGAGATGAAGGAGGCCGGCTACACCATCCTGGCGCCGCAGATGGCCCCCATCCACTTCGACCTGCTCATCGACATCTTCCAGCGCTTCGGCTACAACGTCGAGCTTCTGCCGTCGGTGGACCACGGGGCGGTGGACGCGGGCCTCAAGTTCGTCAACAACGACATCTGCTACCCGTCCATCCTGGTCACGGGCCAGATCATGGAGGCGGTGCTGTCGGGCAGGTACGACACCGACAAGCTGGCCGTGCTCATCACGCAGACCGGCGGCGGCTGCCGCGCCACCAACTACATCGCGCTCATCCGCAAGGCGCTGAAGTCGGTGGGGCTCGGGCACGTGCCGGTCATCGCGCTGTCTTTCAAGGACTTGGGCGAGGTGAACCCTGGGTTCAAGATAACGCCCAAGATGCTGCTGCAGGCCGTGTACGCCTTGTGCTACGGCGACCTGCTCATGCAGTGCCTGTACCGCACGCGACCCTACGAGGTGGAGCCGGGCAGCGCCCAGAACCTGTTCGATCACTGGATGGGCGTATGCAAGGCCCAGTTCGAGAGCGGCTGCACGTATGGCGAGTTCAAGCGCACGGTGGATGCCATCGTGGACGACTTCGACACGCTGCCGCTGCAAGGCGAGGGCACGAAGCCACGCGTGGGCGTGGTGGGCGAGATCCTGGTGAAGTTCCATCCCACGGCCAACAACCAGATCGTGGACGTCATCGAGCGCGAGGGCTGCGAGGCCGTGGTGCCCGGGCTCATCGAGTTCTTCCTGTTCGGCATCGCCGGCGGCATCTTCCAGCAGCAGATCGGCAAGTCGAAGAAGAGCGCCATGGGCAGCCGCATCGGCCTGGCGGCGGTGAAGAAGCTGCGCAAGCCCGTGAACGACGCCCTGGAGAAGTCCACGCGCTTCCACCCGCCGGCGGACATCTACGAGCTGGCCGACTACGCGAGCGACATCCTGAGCCTGTGCAACTCCATGGGCGAGGGGTGGCTGCTCACGGCCGAGATGGTGGAGCTCATCCGGTCGGGCTGCCCCAACGTGGTGTGCACCCAGCCCTTCGCCTGCCTGCCGAACCACGTGGTGGGCAAGGCCACCATCAAGGAGCTGCGCCGCCAGTACCCCGAGAGCAACATCGTGGCCGTGGACTACGACCCCGGTGCCTCCGAGGTGAACCAGCTCAACCGCATCAAGCTGATGATCGCCGTGGCCAAGGCGAACCTGGCCGAGAAGGAAGCCGAAGCCCGCGCTGCCCGCGACCTCGTGCGCGACGGCGCCCCCGAGCCCCCCGAGGCCGTCGCCGAGGAAGTGGAGATCGAGACCGAGGTCGTGGAATAGGTGGCGGGAAAACTCATCATCGTGCCCACCCCCATTGGGAACTTGGGGGATATGACCTTGCGGTCGTTGGAGGCGTTGCGCGGGGCTGACGTGGTGTGCGCGGAAGACACGCGGGTGACGGGGAAGCTACTGGCACACTTCGATATACGGAAGCCCTTGGAGCGGTTGGACGAGGCCATGATCGGGTCGCGGGCCGCCGGGGTGGTGGAGCGCGTGGCCGCCGGCGAGGTGGTGGCCTACTGCTCGGACGCCGGCATGCCCGGAGTGTCCGACCCAGGGTTGCGTCTCGTGGCGGCGGCACGCGCGGCCGGAGTGCCCGTGGAGGTGCTGCCCGGGGCGAGCGCCGCGGCCGTGGCCTACGTGGCGAGCGGCACCGTGTGCCCGCGCTTCTACTTCGGCGGCTTCTTCCCCCGCAAGGCGACCGAGCAGCGTGCGGTGCTGGAGGGGCTGCGGGGGCTGGATGCGGCCCTCGTGTTCTACGAGAGTCCGAACCGCCTGGTGGCGGCTTTGTCGGTCATTGCCGAGGCGCTGCCGTGGCGCGAGGTGGCCGTGTGCCGCGAGCTCACGAAGCTCCACGAGGAAGTGGCTCGGGGCACCGCCGCCGCCCTGCGCGATTCGTTCGCGGCCCGGGCCGAGGAGCCCGGCGGCATCCGCGGGGAGATCGCGCTCGTGATCGACGCCCCCGGCGAGGACGAAGCGGCCGCCGACGCTGCTTCCGCCGCCGAGGACGCCGCCGCCCGGGCCGCCGAGCTGGCCTGTGAGGGCCTGCGCACCAAGCAGATCGCCAAGCAGCTCGCCGCCGAGTTCGGCATCCCCCGCAACGATGCCTATGCTCTCGCCATGGAAGCGGCCCGCGCCTGATGGCCAAGCGCAAGCCCGAAACCACCCTCCTGCAGATAGACGACCTGGAGGTGCTCCTGACGCGCAAGGCCATCAAGAACGTGCATCTGCGGGTGAAGCCGCCGGACGGTCGGGTGGAGGTGTCGGCTCCCTGGCGCACGGGCGAGCGTTTCGTGGCCGCCTTCGTGCGCGAGAGGCGCTCCTGGATTGATGCCCAGCGCAAGGCCATCGCGCAATCGCCCCGCGCCGAGGCGGCGGCCGCCACTCCCGAGGAGGTGGCGGCGTGGAAGGCGGTGGTGGCCGCCTGCGTGCCCCCGCTCATCGAGGCCTGGGAGCCCATCATGGGGGTGATGGCCGGCAAAATCGCCTACCGCAACATGACGAGCCGCTGGGGCAGCTGCCAGCCGGCCACGGGCCGCATCTGCATCAACGTGCGCCTGGCGCTGTACCCGCCGGAATGCCTGGAATACGTGGTGGTCCACGAACTGTGCCACCTGCTGGAACGTGGCCACGGCCCCCGCTTCCAATCCCTCATGGACCGCTTCATGCCCGACTGGCGCGAGCGCCGCGCCAAGCTCCGCTGACCCTCCCCGCGCCTCCAGGGCACCGGCCGCCAGCCGCAGCGGGCCGAGTGCAATCCGTGCAAATGCACGCCTTTTTGCGGACGATCCGTACAAAGTGCGGCATATCTTGCGCTTTTCCGACGAAAAGCGTGCATTTGCACGGATTTTGAACAAGGGAGGGTGCGCGTTTCGAGGGGGCTTTCAGGGGAGGGCGTCCATGTCGGCCAGGGTGTGGGTGGCGAGGTACTCGTTCACGGCGCCCTGGAGGCCGCTCCAGACGCGGCGGCTGGGGCAGGCTTCGGCCCGCTCGCAGGAGAGGAGGTCGCCGGTGCACTCCATCAGTTCCAGGCCGTCCTCCGAGGCGGCGATGACGTCGGCCAGGGTGATGGCCTCCGGGGGCCGGGCGAGCTGGTAGCCGCCGAGGTAGCCCCGGGTCACGGTGAGGAGCCCGGCGGCGGACAGCGGCGCCACCACCTGTTCCAGGTACTTCTTGGAAAGCCCCTGGCGCTCGGCGATGTCCTTCAACGGTGTGCGCCCGTCGGCGTAGCACTCGGCCAGATCCAGCATGACGCGCATGCCGTAGCGGGTTTTGGTGGAAATCTTCACGGCAACCTCTCTGAAATCGTGCTTCTCCATAAAGTCTATCGCATCGCTTGACTTTCGGCAATTCCCCGCTATATTAAAGCCTAGCAAACTACTAGACTTAGATGGCGCCCACGACCATCGCCGACACGAGAGCCTCGAAGCGCGCCGTCCCGAGCCCTAAGGAAGCCCCACCTATGAAGCAGATTTACCTCGACCATGCCTCCACCACGCCGGTGCGCCCCGAAGTCGTCGAGGCCATGGTGCCCTACTTCACCGAGCACTTCGGCAACCCCTCGTCCATCTACCCGCTGGGCCAGGAGGCCTCCGACGCCGTGGCCGGCGCCCGCGCCGCGCTGGCCGGCATTCTGGGGGCCAGCCCGCGGGAGGTGTACTTCACCAGCGGCGGCACCGAGGCCGACAACTGGGCCCTCAAGGGGTTCGCCCGGGCCAACGCCGCCAAGGGCAGGCACATCGTCACGAGCGCCATCGAGCACCACGCTGTGCTGCACGCCTGCGAGGCCCTGGAAAAGGAGGGCTTCGCGGTGACCTACCTGCCCGTGGACGAGCACGGGCTCGTGCGGCCGGCCGACTTCGAGGCGGCCTTGCGCCCCGACACCATCCTGGCCTCCATCATGTTCGCGAACAACGAGATCGGCACCATCGAGCCCGTGGCCGAGCTGGCGGCCATCGCCCGCGAGCACGGCGTGGCCTTCCATACCGATGCGGTGCAGGCCTTCGGGCACGTGCCCATCGACGTGAAGGCGCTGGGCATCGACATGCTGTCGGCCTCGTCCCACAAGCTCTACGGTCCCAAGGGCGTGGGGCTTCTGTACATTCGCAAGGGCCTGAAGGTGGCGAACTTCATCGACGGCGGCCAGCAGGAGCGCGGCCGGCGCGGTTCCACCGAGAACGTGCCCGGCATCGTGGGCTTCGCCAAGGCCGCCGAGCTGGCCGTGGACGAGATGGATGCCGAGCACGACCGGCAGCTCGCCCTGCGCGACCACGCCATCCGCCGCGTCCTGGCGGAGATTCCCTCGGCGAAGCTGAACGGCAGTTGGGAGAGCCGCCTGGCCAACAATGTGAACGTCTCCTTCGAGTTCATCGAGGGAGAGGGCATGCTGCTGTCGCTGGCGGCCCGGGGCATCTGCGTGTCGTCCGGTTCCGCCTGCACCTCGGGTTCCCTGGACCCGAGCCACGTGCTTCTGGCCATCGGCCTGCCCCACGAGATTGCCCACGGCAGCCTGCGCATGACCCTCGGCCGCGACACCACCCGCGCCGACGTGGACGCCGCCATCGACGCGCTGGCGGCCGCGGGCGCGAACCTGACTTCGAGAACCCTTCTGAAGAAACGAGGAACGAACCTATGGCTATGAACTACTCCGACAAGGTGATGGACCACTTCTCCAACCCGCGCAACGTGGGGGAGATCGAGAACGCGAGCGGCTGCGGCACCGTGGGCAACGCGGTGTGCGGCGACATCATGCGCATCTATCTGGACATCGACGAGAACCAGGTCATCCGCGACGCGAAGTTCAAGACCTTCGGCTGCGGCGCGGCCATCGCCACCTCCTCCATGGCCACCGAGCTCGTGCGCGGCAAGACCGTGCAGGAGGCCCTGGAGGTGACCAACAAGGCGGTCATGGAGGCCCTGGACGGCCTGCCGCCGGTGAAGGTGCACTGCTCGCTTCTGGCCGAGGAGGCTATCCACGCCGCGCTGTGGGACTACGCCGAGAAGCACAACCTGACTATCGAGGGCCTGGAGAAGCCCGTGACCGACATCGGCGAGCACGACCATCACCACGGCGTGGAACTGGTAGAGGACGAGGCCGACCTTTAGGCCGCGCCGCTTCCGACCTTCCCCGACGCGACGCCTGGGACGCCGGCTTGGACCGGCGCCTGGGCGTCGCGGGCTATACGGCCACCACGATGGTGTTGGTTCGGCCGTCGCCGGTGCACGTTTGCAGGATGACGGATTCCCCGTGGCCCGTCACCAGGGGCGCGACGGTCTTCCAAGTGGCGTTGACGCCGACGGTGAGCACGGTGCGTACCCGGTAGCTGCGCGTTTTTCCCGCGCCGTCGCGCACAACGACCGTATCTCCCCGCTTGAGAGATCGCACTGGGGCGAAGGCGCCGGGGTTGTGGCCGACGAAGTAGCCCCAGCCGCCGTCGTCCACGGCGTCGGCGCCCAACCACAGGCCCGCACCCGTGGCCGGGGTGGTGCCTCCGCGCACGTCCCGGTAGGGAATGACTGCGCCGCCTGCGAGCAGGCTGCGCACCGGCAGGGCGGCCGGGGCCGCATCGGGCCGCCCGATCGGAGCCGGCCGTGCGGAGGCGTCGGCTGCCGGCAGTCGGTGTCCCGCGCGGGCCACACCGCCGCGGCCCGCGGCAGGGACCGCGCGCCGGCGGCGCGGGTCGGTCGCGGCGGGGCTGCGGTGGGCGCTCGTCCGCGGCATGGCGGCCGCGACCTCCGCCTTCCGCGTCCCCGCTGCCTCTTGCGCCTCGGCCGACAGGGGCATTCCCAAACCGACGACAATGCCCGCGACCGCAAGCGTTGCCACGGCCGCCCCCGCCGCCCATCGAAGGGCCGCCAGCGCCGCCG
>CANPHS010000059.1 GCA_947573925.1 uncultured Enterorhabdus sp.
GTTAAGCTCCCCGCTGGGACGCCCTCCCGGGTATGCTGCCCCACTTTGTGCACCCGCAAAGTGGGACAGCTTACCCGGTAGGGCGTCCCATCCCGCGGGGTTCCGCCGTTAGAAGGGGCTCGTGTAGAGGCGCATGCCGTCGGGGAGCCGTGCGAGGCCCGCTTCCTGCAACCAGTCGGCCGCGGGCGTGAGCAGCACGTCGCGACCGTTGAAATGCTCCACGACGATCTTGCGGCGGGAAGCGGCCACGCCTTCCCGTTTGAGCGCCTGGCGCACCGCGGCCACGAGCGCCCGGACGGCCCGGGCCAGCAGCGCCTCGTCGTCGGTGAAGGCGAGCAGCGACTTGCACCGCGGCGCGGCCCACAGCACGGGCCGGCCGGCAGCCATCACCACGAGCGCCCCCTCGCGCCGTGCCGGCTTCGCCGCCACCATGGCGGCATCGATGGCCGGCGCCACCCCGGCCGCCTCCCACGCCACCACGGGCCACGGAATGCCGGCGCCGAACAGACAGGCCGGGTCCAACGCCGGCCGAACCGCGAGGGGAGCCGTCTGCGACGGGCAAACGGCCGGGGAGGCGCCGGCCTCGGCCCGTTCCCCCTCCGCCGCGGTGACGGCGCCGTCTCGCTCCCCTTCTCCCGCTGCTGGCAGGGTGGAATCCCCCACGGCGAACGAGCGCAGGGCCTCCACGGTCTCGCGTTGGGCGAACTGGGCCGGGCCCAGGCCCTCCACGAACATGCCGCGACTCAGTTCGCCGGCATCCTCCATGGCCCGCAGCACCGGGTACAGCGCCGAGAGGCCGCCGGGAACACCGGCCTGCAGGGCGATGTCGCGGGTGACGACCCCGTAGCGGTCGAGCAGCGATTCCACGAGGGCCACCGCCTGCACCGTGCTGCTCTGGGCCGCAGGGGCCATCAGCGACCAACGGCCGGCGAGCGCAGCATCGAAGGCCTGCACGGCCCCCTGCCGGGCCAGCACCGTGGCGCGGGCGGCTGCCTTGGCCTCGGAGAGGCGCGATCGCCCACGCCGGCTCGTCACCCGGCGGCGCGAAGGAGGCGGCGCTTGACCGCCGGCGCCCCGCACGGCGGAACTGGGCACGGACAAGCCTCCGGCCCGGGGAAAAGCCAGCCCGTCGCAGGTGACCCGCCCGCTCCACACGAGCTCTTGGAGCGCCTCGGCCACCGCACGCTCGTCGGGCATGGCGGGGGCGCACAGCCGCTGTGTCCCTTCGACGATGGAGCGGAACGGCAGCGGGCCGCCCTGGGCCAGCACCCGGCACACGGCACGCTCGACGGCAACGGGCTCCGCTTCCGCGGCGACCTCCTCTTCCCGCACGTCTTCCACTTCCCCTTCCGCCGCGAAATCCTCGGCCAAGCCGGCAACGGCATCCACCGGCAGTGGGGCCAAGGGGGAGTCCGTCGGGTAGAACGCCACCCGGTGAACCCCGTCGGCGGTGTCGGCCGCCCAGAGCACCTCGCCGGCGGCCACCAGCTCGTCCAACATGGCCGGCCGGTAATCGGGCACGCGCACGGGAAGCACGTCGGCCTCCCACTGCTCCAGAGGAAGGAACACTCCTTCGAACTGGGCAATGACCGACGCCACGCCGTCGATACCCACCAGCGCGGGCTCCCCCTCGCAAGCAATGTCCTGGCGTTCCAGAAGGAAGCGCGTGAAGGCATCGGCGCCCGCTGGCCGCACGGCCTCGCGGGCCCGGGCGAGGGAGCGGGAGCGCAGGCGGCGCAGTACCGCGCTATCGACCCACCGGTCGGCCCCCAGGCGCGTCAGGTGCCCTTCGGCCCCCAACCGCTCCAGAGCCTCGGCCACCAGGGCCGGCCCCGTGCCCAAGGCCGCCGCCGCGTCCTCAGCGTCGAAGAGGGCGTGGGTGCGGGCGAAGCGGACGGCGAGCCCATCCAGAGGATTGCGGCGCAGCGGCCGGTCGGAGCCGGCCAGCGCCCAGGAAGGCACCGCGACACCGAGGGCTGCCCGCAGCCGCGGGCCGTCGTCGGCCGCCGCCCACCGCACGGTGCCCCCCATGGTGACGGGAAAAGCGCGATGGTCGGCTTCCAAGGTCCCCAGCATACGGGAGACGGTTTCAGCATGGGAAGGCTCGCCGTCCGCCTCGACGCGCTCGGCCAGCTCGTCCTCGGTGAGGGGGCCCAGCTCGCGCAGCAGGTCGGCCACGCCTTCCGCGCCGCGCACCTGCCAGCCCGGAGCCGTGCGCTGCAATTCCGCCTCCACCTGGGCCACCACCGCGGGATCGAGCAGCGATTCCACCGTCTCGGAGCCGATGAGCTCACTCAGAAGCGCGGGGTCCACCGCGAGCAGCGAGGCCTGGCGCTCGGCATGAGGCAAGTCTCCCTCGTAGAGGTGCTCTCCCAGATACCCGAACACGAGCGGCGCCGCGAAGGGCGACGGCACCGTGGTGCGGACCTCGCTCATCTTGATGGTTCCCGTCTGCAGGCCGCCCATCACCTCGCGCAGGGCCGGCAGGTCGAACACGTCCTGCAGGCACTCGCGCATGGCCTCCAGGATGATGGGGAAATCCTCCTCCTGGCGGGCCGCCTCCAACAGTTGGCCGCCGCGCATGCGCTGCTGCCAGAGGGGCGCCCGCTTGCCCGGCGCCGTGGGCGACATGAGCAGGGCCCGGGCCGCGCACTCGCGGAATCGTGCGGCGAACAGGGCCGTGAACCCCACGCGCTCCCGCACGATGGCCTCCAGCTCGTCGGGGTCGAAGAGGAACAGGTCGGCCCCGGGAAGGGACTCCTCGGTCATGGGCACCCGAAGCACGATGCCGTCATCGGCCCCGTTGGCCTGAGGGTCGAACCCCAGGGTCGTCTGCACGCGGTGGGAGATGGCCAAGGCCCAGGGCTCGTGCACGCGGCGGCCGAAGGGAGAATGCAGGATGACGCGCCAGTCGCCGGTCTCGTCCTCGCACTGCTCCACCACGAGCCGCTTGTCCGTGGGCACCGCGCCCGTGCACTCCCGCTGGACGGTCATGAGCGACGCCAGGTTGCGGCGGGCGTTCTCATCCAGGCCGTCATCCACAAGCCGCTGGCGCAACGCCGGGGCCAGGCCGTCGCCTTCCGCCTGCGCCACGCTGTCCTCGTCGTCGCGCACCACGCCGCCGTCGAGGGCGCGGACGAAGGCGCCGCGGGCCTTCCCGGCCTCAAAGGGGCGCCCCACCGCTTCCCCGTGCCAGAAGGGCAGCCGCGCGGCGCGGCCCGGGGCCGCCTCCACGATGACCCGGTCGGCGCCGATCTCCTTGATGCGCCAGGTACTGGTGCCGAGCGCGATGATATCGCCCACCCGGGATTCCATGACCATTTCCTCGTCGAGCTCGCCCACCCGCCGGCGACCCTGACGGGCGTCGCCCTCGGGCAGCACCACCGAGAACATGCCCCGGTCGGGAATGGTGCCGGCGGCGGTCACCGCCAGGCGCTGGGAGCCGGGGCGCGGCTTCAGCAGCCCCGTCTCGCGGTCCCACAGGATGCGCGGGGCGAACTCGGCCACCTCCCCCGAGCCGTAACGGCCGGCCAGCATATCGAGCACCCCTTCGAAGGAGCGGCGCCCCAGATCGGCATAGCACGCCGACCGGCGCACGCAGGCGAGCCACTCGTCGGCGGGAAGGCCGTCGGGTGCCAGGGAGACGGCGGCCACGGTTTGCTGGGCGAGCACGTCCAGGGCGTTGCGCACCAGGCGCGTGCTCTCGATGGCCCCTGCTTCCATGCCCTCGGCCATAACGGCGGCGTCGATGACCTCCACCCGCGTGCGCGGGTAGATAATGCCCCGGGAACGGCCGCCCACCTGATGGTTGGCGCGGCCCACCCGCTGCAGCCCGCTGGCCACGGAGGGCGGTGCGGCCACTTGCAGCACAAGATCGATGGAGCCCATGTCGATGCCGAGCTCCAGGCTGGAGGTGGCCACCACGCAGGGCAGTTCCCCGGCTTTCAACTCGCGCTCCACCTGCAGGCGCTTCTCCTTGGACACCGACCCGTGGTGGGCCTTGGCGATGAGCACCGCGGGCTCGGTCACGAGCGCCGTGGTGGAGCCGATGTCGGAGCGGTGCGCGGCCCCCGGCGCGGCTCTCATCGGATCGGAGCCCGTGCGAATGCCGCGCACGCCGTCGGGCGCAGGGGAATTCCCGGCCGCCTCTTCGGCGCCGCCGCCGACCCCTGTCCACCAGCCGGCCACTTCCGAGTGCGGCCCGTCGAGCCCCAGCCGCTTCGCGTACAGCTCGTTCAACCGGGCCGTGAGCTTCTCGCACAGCCCCCGGGAGTTCACGAACACGATGGTGGAACGGTGGGCCAGAACCTCGTCGAGAATGGCCGCCTCGATGTGGGGCCAGATGGACGACGACCCCAGCCGCGAATCGGGATACGGCGCCCCCTTGGGGCCTGCGCCCTCCTCCGCGGCCATGACTGCCCGCAGGGCCCGGTCCGACTTCCAAGCGTTCTCCACGGCGGCTCGGCGCGGGCCGGCGCCCCGCACCCGCCCCCCGTCGGCGACGCCCGCGAAGCCCCCGAAGGCGGGAACCGCCGTCATGTCGCTCACCGGCACCCGCACGGCCAGATCGAGGCTCGGGGGCGCCTCCTGGGCCACCACCTTCACCGGCCGCGCCCCGCCGAGGAAGCGGGCGATTTCTTCCCGGGGTCGCACCGTGGCCGACAGCCCGATGCGCTGGGCCGGCGCCTCCAGCAAGTCGTCCAGCCGCTCCAGGGACAGCGACAGGTGCGCCCCGCGCTTGTCGCCGGCCAGGGCGTGCACCTCGTCCACGATGACCGTCTCCACACAGCGCAGTACGTCCCGCGCCGCCGAGGTGAGCATGAGGTACAGCGATTCGGGCGTGGTGATGAGGATGTCCGGAGGGTTGCGCACGATCTTGCGGCGCTCGTCGGCCGTGGTATCCCCGGTGCGCATGGCCGTGCGCACCTCGAAGGACGCCGCGCCGCCGTCCGCCGCTTCGGCCGCGGCCAGGGCCGTGATGGCCGCCAGCGGCCCCTGCAAGTTGCGGTCCACATCGGCCCCGAGGGCCTTCAAGGGCGACACGTACAGCACCCGCACGCCCCGCGCCCACTTCTCGCCGGCGGCGGCCGCGCGCGCCTTCTCCCCCATGAGCGCGTCGATGGCCCACAGGAAGGCCGCCAAGGTCTTGCCCGAGCCCGTCGGCGCTATCACGAGCGCGTTCTCGCCCGCGGCAATGGCCTCCCACGCCTCGGCCTGCACCGGCGTCGGCGCCCCGAAGGCCCCCGCGAACCACGCCCGCACCGGCCCGGAAAACAGCGCCAAACCGTTATCGCCCATCGTACGCTCCTTCGTCAAAGCAGGCCTTGCCCATCGCCGCGATTCTGTCGGCTATCCTCGCATTTTCTTTACGATGATACGCGAGCAAAGCCCGAAGGGAAGACGGGTTTGCTAGACTTGAACAGAAAATGCAACCCATACTAGAAAGGGACCCATGCGCAGCAACGAGGTGGCGAAGGTGGCCGGGGTGACCGTGCGCACCCTGCGGCACTACCATCAACTGGGGCTTCTGCCCGAGCCAGCACGCACGGCCAACGGCTACCGCGACTATAGCGCCGCCGACGTGGCCCGGGTGCTGCGGGTGAAGCGCCTGGCCTCCCTGGGCTTCCCCCTGGCGCGGGTCGGCGAGATCATGGCCGAGTTGGACGAGCCCCACGCCTCGGCCACGGGCGCCCTGGACGAGCTCGACCGCGAGCTGGCCCTGCAAATCGAACACCTGCAAGAGCAGCGCCGCATCATCGCCGAGCTGCGGGAGGCGCAGATAGACCCCGACCTGCCCGTGCGCTTCGGCCGCATCCTGCGCAACGTTGCCGGCGTGGACATACTGGACAACCCGCGGCCGGCCGACCGCACGGCCCTCTTGCTCGCCAGCCACCTCTATACGGAAGAGGAGCTCCAGGAGCTGGAAACGGTCGTCGCGTCCCTGGCCGACCTCGACCTCGCCGATGACCTCATCGCCCTGAACGACCGCCTGGAAGCCCTGGCCGCCAACGCCCCCGAGCCCGAGCGCACAGCGCTCGTGGAGGAATCCCTCGCCACCCTCGCGCCCCTCATCGACCGCTTCGACGCCCGCAACTGGCTGCGGCCGGACACCGCCGCCGACCACCTGCTGGACGAAGCGGCCAACGAGGATCTGAACCCCGCCCAGCAAGACGTCTACGACCGCATCTTCGAGGGCATCGAAGCCATCATGCGCCGCCGCGCGGAAGAGGTATCCGCCGCCGAGTAGAGGCTCGCGGGCCGCCCCCCGGTTCACACTTCCACCACAGGCCACTTGATCCCGACGCTACGTCATAGTTTTAACTGGCATCTCGAACCTAAGCCCCACGTTCGAGAAAGGCCCCGCCATGACCCTCGCGTCCCCGAAGTTCCGGTACCCCCGGCCGCACTTCCGCCCTCGCAAAACCGCCCCGCGCTACCTGCTGTCCTGCGCCCTGTCGCTCCTCGGCAACTCCGTGGCCGGGGTCATCCTGCCCCTCGTGCTGCTCGCCACCACCGGCGACGCCCTGGCCGCGGGCACCCTCGCCCTCATCTGCGCCGTGCCCCAGTTCCTCATCGGCATGGTCGGCGGCGCCCTCACCGACCGCTTCAACCGCCGCAACGTGTCCATCGTCTCCGACATCATGTCCGCCGCCTCCGTGGCGCTCCTGCCCGTGGTGGACATGGTCTGGGGGCTCTCCTTCGGCTGGTTCGTGGCCCTGGGCCTCATCGGCGCCGTGGGCGACATCCCGGGCATGACCGCCCGCGACTCGCTGGTGCCCGCCGTGTGCGAGCGCGACGGCCGCAGCCTGCAGAAGTTCATGGGCCTCGCCCAGTCCCTCGACTCCATGGTGGTCATCGTGGGCCCGGCGCTGGCGGCCTTCCTCATGGGAGCCGTGGGCAGCGTGAACGCCCTGTGGTTCACGGCCGCCATGTCCCTGGCCGCGGCGCTCGTCACCCTCACCCTGCCCCGGGCCCTCGGGCGCACCGGCGCCGAGCCCCGCACCAACGCGGAAGCCACAGCAGCGGCCGCTGCGGACCGGGGGCTTGTGGCCGGGGCCTGGGATTCCCTGAAAAGCGGCGCGGCCGTGCTGTTTTGCGGCGACGGGCTGCTGCGCTCCTCCATCCTCATCAGCTTCGGCATCGCCATGATCATGGGCTCGCTCCAGGGCATCGTGCTGCCCGTGCACTTCACGGCCGCGGGCAGCCCGGAAATGCTCGGCTACGTGCTGTCGGCCATGTCCGTCGGCATGCTCGTCAGCTCTCTGGCCTACTCGGCCCTGGCCCACCGGCTGCGGCGCCGCACCTGGTTCGTGCTGTCGCTTCTGGGCATGGCCGCCGGCGTGCTGGCCCTGGGGCTTCTGCCCGACTTCCCCTTCATGCTGGGCGGGGCGCTCACCCTGGGGCTCTTCGCCGGCCCGCTGTCGGCCCTGCTCGGCTTCTTCATCTTCGACCGCATTCCCGCCGAGAACCGAGGATCCGCCCTGGGCACCCAGAACTCGCTCACCCTGGCCGCCGCGCCCGTGGCCGTGTTCGCCACCTCCATCGTGGTGGAGACCCTCGGCGCCGCCGCGGCGGCCCTGGCCCTCGCCTGCCTGTGGGCCGTGGCCACCGGCTGGGCCCTCACTGCCCGCAGCCTGCGCGATCTGGGCGACGACGAGGCCCGCACGGCCGCCCCTTCCGCACCGAAGCCGGCCCGCGACGCGCCCCGGGCCGCCGTGACCGCCCGCGAGGCCCTTCCCCAGGGCACCGAGGCCCTCTCGCGGCCATCGCCTTCGCAACCTTAGGGCAACGGTCTTTGAACATCGGGGCCCTGCGCCGCCGCCCGCGCAGGGCCCCGCTACCATGGGGTCAAGGACAAACCCCAACCCCAAGGAGACACCATGGCTTGCACAACGCTTCTGGTGGGCCGCCTCGCCACCAACGACGGCTCCACCATCGTCGCCCGCAACGAGGACGGCGAAGACTTCTCGTTCGATCCCAAAAAGCTCATCGTGGTGAACCCGGAAGACCAGCCGCGCACCTACACCGGCGTGGCCAGCCATCTCACCATGGAGCTGCCCGACAACCCCATCCGCTACACCCTCACGCCCCACGCCAACCCGGCAAACGGCGTGTGGGGCGAGGCCGGCATCAACGCGGCGAACGTGTCCATGTCGTCCACCGAGACCATCTCTGCCAACGCGCGGGTGCTCGGCGCCGACCCGCTCGTGTGCTACCAGCCGGCCTGCGGCAAGCCGGGCGACGCCGACTACAAGCCCGAGGTGCCCGGCGGCATCGGTGAGGAGAACCTGCCCACCATCACGCTGCCCTACATCACAAGCGCCCGCGAGGGAGTGGAGCGCCTCGGCATGCTCGTGGAGAAGTACGGCACCTACGAGACCAACGGCGTGGCCTTCGGCGACGCGCATGATGTGTGGTATTGGGAGAACATCGGCGGCCACCATTGGATCGCCCGCCGCGTGCCCGACGACTGCTACGTGGTGCAGCCCAACCGCCAAGGCATCGATCACTTCGACCTGGCCGACGCTTTGGGCGACCAGCACGACTACATGTGCAGCAAGGACCTGGCCCAGTGGATTCGCGAGAACGACCTGCTCATGGACATGCCCCAGCACGAGGGCGACGCGGGCGAGACCGTGGAGGGCCTGCCGCGCTACTTCAACGCCCGCATCGCGTTTTCCACCTACACCTGGCTTGACCAGCTGTACAACGCCCCGCGCAAGTGGTACCTGTGCAGCCGCCTGACCCCCTCCGATGCCCGCTTCCAGGGGCCCGCGCCCGAGTTCGGCCCCGAGAGCCTGGATATCCCCTGGGCTATGCGCCCCGACAAGAAGCTCTCGGCCTCCGACGTGAAGGACCTGCTCGGCACCACCTTCGACGGCACCGAGTACGACCCCTACGGCACCAAGGGCACTCCAGCCTCGCGGCACCAGTACCGCTACGTCGGCATCGACCGCACTTCCGAGTGCTCCGTCCTGTGCATCCGCCCGAACGTGCCCAAGGCCCTGCGCGGCGTGCACTGGTTCGCCCCGGCGTCGGGTCCCTTCAACACCGCCGTGGCCCAGTACGCCAACGTGAAGGCGATGCCCGCCTACCTGGACACGCCCACGAGCGTGACCACCGACAGCCTCTACTGGAACAACCGCCTCGTGGCCGGGCTGGCCGACCCGCAGTTCTTCGAGAGCTACGAGGCCATCCAGGGCTACCGCCTGAACACCATGGCCCAGGGCTACCAGATGCTCCACGAGACCGACGCGAAGCTCATGGCCCTGGCCAAGGAGGGCAAGGTGAACCTGGAGGATATGGACGACGCCACCGTGCAGAAGGAGCTGGCCGCCGCCAACCAGGCCCTCGTCGACTCGGTGCAGGCCCAGACCCACGACCTGCTCGGCACCGTGCTCGACCAGCGCACCGTGACCATGAAGAACGCCTTCAATATGAACGACCACTGAGCCTGAGCGCCCTGACGCCCGACGTCCCTCGACGCCCCCGGCCCCTCGCGGGTCGGGGGCGTTTTCATGCAACAGAGCACCTTCTCCGTGCAACTGGGGGCGGCGGTCCTTGCGGCGCGGGCCCCGTCAAGGCACACTGGAGACGTGGAAAGGAGGCGCCCCGTGAAACTCACCGTGGAAGAGCGGCCCGATGCGGCCGATATCGAGGTAGCTATCACCTGCCCGGCCATCGACCGGCGCGTGCGGGCCATCGTGAACGCGGCCAACGCCGCCGATCGGCGGCTCGTGGGCACCAGCGGGGCCGGCACCTTCCTCGTGGACGCCGATGAGGTGCTCTACGCGGAAACCGTGGACGGCCGCACGTTCCTCTACGAGGCCGACCGCGTGCTGGAAAGCCCGCTGCGCCTGTTCGAGCTGGAAGAGGCCTTGGCCGGCACCGAGTTCGTCCGCGCCTCCAAATCGCTGCTCGTGAACTTCGACGCCGTGCGAGGCTTGCGCCCCTGCCTGAACGCCCGGCTCGAGCTCATCCTGGTCAATGGCGAGCATGTCATCGCCTCGCGCCAGTACGCCCCGGCCATCAAGCGGAAGATCGGCCTGTAGGACGCGGAAGCCGAAGCCGGCCGCCGTGCCTTGCGCCGGGCCGGGACGCCGGCCGCGCCGGGCCCCTTACCCGCCAACCGCGCCGCATTCCCCGCCTCCCGCACGCACCGCCCGAGAAAGGAACTCCCATGAAGAACATCGCCAAGCAGGCCCTCGTCCGCGCCTGCGTCGTCTTCACCGCCGCCATGGTCCTGTGGTGCGCCGCCGGACTCATCTTCGCCGGCCCGGTGGAGGGCATCGTCATCACACTGTCGCTACTTTTCGCCTGCGTGCTCCTGACGACACTGCAGGTGCTCTGGTTCACCGAGGCCGTGGTGCGCCGCCTCGCCTACCCGGCCCGCATCGCCGGCTTCGGCCTCACCGCCCTGCCGGCGCTCGCCGGATGCGCCGCGGCAGGCGGCTGGTTCCCCGTGAGCAACGCCGGCGCCTGGGTCACCTTCGTCGCCATCTACCTGGCTACCCTCATCGCCATCACCGCCGGCTACACCCTCCACTACCGCCGCACCGCCGGCAGCTTCGACGCCGCCCTGGCCCGCTACCGCGAAGGCCGCGGGGAATAGGGGCACCTTCGTAACCGCCGCGGCCGCCCGCGCTACGGGGCTGCCCGCATTCGCTTTGGTTAGCGAGAGTTAGCTCTCCAGCAGGCCGTGATCTTCGAAGAGGGCGACAGTGCTTTTCAGGGCGAGCTTGCGGGCGGTGAGTTGCTGGTAGGTGGCGGTCTTCACCTTGTTCGCGGTCCGCAGCTCTTCCAAAGCCGCCGCCACCTGCTCCTGCTCGGCCAACACGTCGGCAAGCACCGCCTCGAACCGCTCCAAACGCTCGGCATCGGTCATGGGATTCCTCCTTCGGTCGCACCTTCCGCACCTTCGCGCTCATCCTCGCACAGAATCCGTCACTTTGTACGCCTCGCGACGGCAAAACCCGTACAAACCAATAGCTTTGTACGCTTCTGCAGTCCGAAAGGCGTACAAAGTGACGGATTCTGCACCCGCAGTCCGAAAAGCGTGCGGAAAGGAAGCGGCGCCAGGCGCCAATCGAGGCGGAAGAGGGCGCCTTACCGCAGAAACGGGCTCGGGGCGTCGCGGTAGAGGATGGTGAGGGCGTGCATGGCGCGGGTGACGGCCACGTACAGGAGGTTGCGGTCGGCCTTGGCGGCGTACTGGCGGCCGTCGGCGTCCAGCAGCACGGCCTCGTCGAATTCCAGGCCCTTGGCCAGGCGCACCGAGGTGACCACGATGCCGCCCGGATAGGTGTCGGTCTCGTCGGTGAGCAGCGTCACATCGTGGTCGCGGCCGATGAGCTCGGCGTAGCGGGCGGCCAGAAAGTCCGACTTCGCGATGACGCCCAGCGTGCGCCGGCCCGCGGTGCGCCACCGCCCGATGGCCTCCCCCACCGCCGCCAGTACCCCGGCGGTGTCGCCGCAGCGCACCAAACGGGGCGCCTCCCCATGGCGTTCCACCGCCGTCAGGCCCGCCACGGGCAGCACCCGGGCGGCCAGCTCGGTAATCTCGTAGGTGGAACGGTAGCTGGTCATGAGCCGCACCACCCGGGCATCGGGGTAATGGGCCGCCACAGTTTCGGGCGCGGTTGCAGGGCGGCCGTCCACCAGCTGGTTTCCGTCGCCCAGGATGGTCTTGTCGGCGCGGAACAGGCGCGCGACGGCCTCGTGGGCCGCGGGCGTGAGGTCCTGCATCTCGTCGATGACCAGGTGGCGCACACCGGCCGTGGCCGCGAAACCGTCGGGCCCGGCGAAGGCCGCGGCGCACAGCGCGATGGGGAAGGCGTCCTCCCATTCCACGCAGCCCTTGGCCGGGGCGCGGAACAACTTGCTCTGGCCCGTGTCGGCCAGGAACCGCTTGTACAGTTGCAGGGGGTTCTTGGCCCGCATCATGCGCAGCAGGCGCCCCCGCAGCTCGCGGCGAGTGGGCATCGCGTGGGCGTAGCGGCCGAAGGTTTGCCCCCGGGCCAGCTCCAGGGCGTCGCCGGCCACAAGGTCGAGCCGCTCGTCGAAGGGCACCGGCGCGTAGGCGGCGAAACGCTCGGCGAGCCACGCGGCCTCGGCCACCGCGCCGCCCACGGTCAGGTCGTGGGGCTCGAACAGGCTCGCGCCCGCCTCCGCCGGCATTGCGCCGTCCTCGGCGTTCCCGACCCTGGCGCCCGTCCCCGGGGCAGCCGCCGCGGCTTCGCTCCCCTTCGCTCCCAGCTGGCCGTCCAGCCACGCCGCCAGCTGCCGGGCGAACGCCTCCGTGCCCTTGGCGGGCGCCCCGGGGGGCCCGGGGGGGGGGGCCGCCTCGGCGGAGGGGCCCGGCGGCGCCC
>CANPHS010000060.1 GCA_947573925.1 uncultured Enterorhabdus sp.
CGAGATCGCCGAGATGGTGGCCTACAACGAGCTGCCCGCCGAAGGCACCCCGGGCTACGTCTACGTCGCCGTCGAGAAGGACGAGAGCGCAAAGTAGGCAATTAGGCCGCCAGCCCACGCCTTCCCATCCAAGAAAATGAGCCCGTTTTGTACGGGCTCATTTTCTTGTGCACCGGTCATTAACATCGCTTTTGCATGTTAACAATGACTCCTGCTAAGACATAAAACGCTTGTTAATTGACTTCTCAAAATTTTTGAGAAGTTGCAGTCTTATCTTCTGAAGATTCTTGAGAAGTTGATCGACGAAGGTTCGGGCACAGGAGACTCAACTATTCGAATTTTTCGAATAGTTGCTTTCCATGACAACTTGACGGCCTACGAGCCCACCGTCTCATCAGCGCTCTTTCCCAGATCGCGAAAACCTATTGCAGACACAAGCAATAAGGGCACCGACCAGCAGGGCGGCGGCTTGGAGGAGGAACGGGACCGGGTTGGCTGCCGAGGTTGCGGCGAACACGAAGCCGAAGGCAACGCTGGCGGCGGCGATGCCGATATCGATGGCGTTTTGCTGCCACGCGAGCACGGAGGTGCGCACCGATTCGGCGCTGCGAGCCGCCGTCAACGTTTGGGCGGCCGTCATGGCGCCCCCGTAGCCGCCTCCTACCAAAAGTCCCGATACCCCCAGAAGCGCGGGAACGTTTCCCGCGGAAACGATGAGGCCCATGCCGAGGGCCATGGCCCCGAGGCAGGCCGCCAACACGCCATGGTGCCCGCAGCGATCGAGCAGCCACCCCGATCCGAGGTTCAGGGCCAAAGACCCCAGGCCTATGCCGGTGAAATACCCGCCCGCATCGTCGGGAAAGCCCGCCGCGGCAAGAAACGTGGACGAGAAGCTGAACACGAGGCCGTAGCCGAGCGCCGCCACGGCCGACAGCCCGATGGCAAGGGCCAGTGACGTCCCGCCGGCATCCACCAACCCCCACCGCTGCGGCCGGCGATGGCCGCTCGCTTCTTCGGCCGCCCCGTCGCCGCAAGCATTCCCCGGGGCGCGGCCGACCGGAGAAGCGTCGGACGAACTGCGACCGCCAGCCTTCCCGCGCCCCGTCGAAGGGCACGCCAGCACCAGAAAGCCCGCGCCCACCGCCGCAACGACAGCCACGAGGAAGAGCGCCCGGAAGCCCCACTGCTCCCCCACCCAAAACCCGAAGGCCGGCCCCACCAGAAGAGCTAGCGAGGTAAAGAAGCGATACCGCCCCAAGTACCGCCCCTGGCGCCCCGGCGGTGCCATCAGCGTCACGGCCGCGGTGGCGGCGGGCCAGAACAGCGCCAAACCGACGGCCTGCACACACCGGGCGGCCAGCACTGTCCCAAAGTGCAGCGGCAACGCAAGCATAAGGGCCCCGACCGCAAACGAAGCCATGCCGACGAGCATCGCCCACCGCGGCCCCCGGCGATCAGCCACCGAGCCCAAAGCGAAGCGCAAACCCACGGCCAGAATAAGGAACACGCCGTTTTGCACCCCCGCCTCCCCCAGAGTCATACCTGCGGCCGTAAGGTACGAGGGAAGCACGGCCATGAGCACGTTGTTGTAACCGAACGCGAGAAACCCCGCCGCGCACAACGGCGCCACGCGCAGGACGTCCCGCGCGCTCATTCCTGCTCCCGTTGGGCGATCTCCTCCAGCTTGGCGATATCCAACACGCGAATGGAGTTGCGCTGCTTCTCGATGACACCCTGGGATTGCAGCCGCGACAGGGCCGTGGTCACGGAGTTGCGCGACAGGCCCAACATATCGGCCACCTCGTTATTGCTGTAGGGCAGCACCATCGGCTGGGTCGGCGTACCGGGAACCGAAGCTCCTTCCCCGCGCTGGCAATCGTGCGCCATTTCGGCAAGGAGCATGGGCACCCGCTGAGCGGCCCCGTAGAAAGACTGGTTCACCACTTCACGGGTCTGCATGGACAGAAGCCCGAACAAATAGCGCACCGTGCGGTCGGTGAACTCGGGGCACGTGTGCAGAAGCTGGAAGAACGACTCCTTCGGAATGGCCAGGATGCGGCTGTCCTCGCAGCAACGCGCACAGGACATGGGCAGGCAATCGTCCCGCAGGATGTGATAGCCGAAAAAGCACCCGGGGCCGTATCGGTCGATCACCTTGGTGCGACCGGCCGCATCCACTCGGAAGCACTCCACCGAGCCTTCCACCAGGTAATAGTGGCACTGGTTCGGCTCGTCGAGCCAGAACACCATGGCGCCCGCGGGCACACGCTTCACCGTATAGGTGGCGTCGATGCCGTCGAGCATCGCCTCCAACTCGGCCCGACCCAAGGGCTCTTGCAATACCTCGTTTTTTCCCGTCCAGGTCATGGACTCCCCTCCCCTCGCGCGGCGGCTCGACGACGCCGCCTCATGGTACCATACCCCGGCCACAAACGGCCGGGGCGCAACCAGAGGGAGGGCTTTTCAAAAGCCGGGGCCGCCCTTCCGCAGGGTCGGGCCCCGGTGCCGGTCGCCCCTCACCGGGACGGCCGGCCCGCGTCATGTTACACGTAGTATACCGAAGGCACCGTGCCGTGCTCCTCGAGGTAGGGCACCGCGCCCTTCTCGGCGATGTACTTCGCCACGGGGCTCTCCGGATCGTTCAAGTCGCCGGCAAAGCGGGCCTCGGCCGGGCAGGCCTGCACGCACCAGGGCGCGTGGTCGTGATCCTGGCGGTCGAAGCACATCGTGCACTTCGAGGACACGCTCGCTTCCTCGTCGATCTGGGGCACCCCGTAGGGGCACGCGCTCGCGCAGGTGCCGCAGCCGATGCACACCTCCGTGTCCACCACTACCGCGCCGTTGTCCTCGCGCTTGGCCATGGCGCCGGTGGGGCAGTTCGCCACACAGGCCGGTTCGGCGCAATGGTTGCACAGAGTGGGGCGGAAGTTCATCTTCACGTTGGGGAACGTGCCCGTGGGGCGATACACGTCCTCGCCGTCCAGGCTCACCACGTGGCCCCAGTAGATGTCGCCCGGAGCGTCGTTGGACACCTTGCACGCCACCACGCAGGTCTGGCAGCCCATGCAGCGGCTTGTATCGATTACCATTCCATATTGCTTAGCCATGTCGCACCTACGCCTTCTCTACTTCCACCAACACGTCGTAAAACGCCGTGCAGGTCTGGGAAATATGCTCTTCTGTGGGGTTCAACGTCAAGTGGGTGAGGGTCTGGTAGTTGCCCTCGATGGTGTAGTCGGGAGTCCAGCCGCTCTGGGTGGCCACCGTGCCCGGCACGATGCCCTCGGTCAAAAACACCTTCATCTTGCAGGCGCCGCGATCGTTCACAATGCTCACCACATCGCCGTCGGCAATGGAGCGCGCCTCGGCGTCCACCGGGTTCATCTCCAGCAGAGGCTCGTCCTGAATGCCCGCCAGGGCCGGGATGCCGATGTGCTGGGTGTGCACGTTCATGCGGTCGTGGTACTGCAGGAACACGAGCGGGTACTTCTCGCCAAGCGGGCCCTTCGGGTCTTCCAGCATGGGCTTGTAGCAGGGCACTTCCTCCTGGAATTCCACCAAATCGTCGTTGTAGAACGTGAACTTGGTGGACGGAGTGGCGAACACGCCGTCAGCGAAGACAATCTGAGAGTCGTAGATGCCATCGGGGCGGCCCCAGATGCCGTCGGCCACGACGGTATCGAAGTCGAAGCCCTCCCAGGCCGGATGCTCCTCGTTCACGAAGCTGCGCACCCATTCCTCGTCGGTCTTCGCCCACAAGTCGCCCAGGCCCACCTTGGCGGCCAGCAGCGACATGATCTCCACGTCGGACTTGCTCTCGCCGGCCGGCGTCACCGCCGGGCTCTGGAAGAACACCCAGGGCGAGCGGTCGAGGAAGTCCCACTTCTCCCAGTAGTTGCAGGCCGGCAGCACGTAGTCGGAGTACTTCGCCGTCCAGGTCCAGTAGGGGTCCACGGTCACGATGGTGGAGATCTTCGGCAGCACCTCGTTGATGATTTTGTTGGAATCCGGGCTCATGTTGATGAAGTTCGAGTTGGCGAACCACATGAAGTCGATGGGATGGGGCTTGCCGGTGAGGATCTGCTCGTAGGTGGTGGAGCTCTTCACCATGTTCACCTCGTTGGCGCCGGTGTCCGCCCACTCGTCGTAGTTGAACGCGGGGATGGTGATGCCCGGCGTCGACCGGATGGAGGCGGTGCCGCCCGCATGGGACGCGCCGCCGCCCTCCACGCCGATGTAGCCAGCCACGGCGGCCAGGGTGGCCACGGTGCGGAAGGGCGAGTGGGAGTTCCACACGCGCTGCATGCCCTGGCCCATGCGGATGCCTGCGGGCTGGGCATTGATGTACTCCATGGCGAAGGTCTCGATGACCTCGGGGTCGAGGCCCGTGATCTCGGCGGTGTACTCCAGCGTGTACTTCGACACCTCGTCCACCAGATGGTCGAAGGCCGTGCGGCAGGGCTCCCCGTCCACGTCGAAGGTGCCAGAGAGCGCCCCCCTCACGCCCTCGGTGGTGTTGGGCACCGCCTTGCCGGCGGTCTCGTCCCACACCATCCAGGCGGCGTCCTCGCCCTCGCCGTCGCGCAGCATCGCGCCGTCGGACTCGCGCACGAGGAAGGGCGCCACGGAATTGGCCACGAGCCAGTCCTTGGCGTGGAGGTCCTTGGAGATGATGACGTTCATCATGCCGAGGGCCAGGGCCGGGTCGGTCTGGGCCTTGATGGGAATCCACTGGTCGGCGATAGCCGCCGTGGAGCACAGGCGCGGGTCCACCACCACGATCTTGGCGCCGTTCTCGCGGGCCTTTACCAGGTAGCGGTACTCGGAGGTGTGGGTGTCGGCCACGTTGCGGCCCCACAGCACCACCATCTTGGAGTTCAGGTAGTCCCGCGTGTCGTGGGCGCCGCGGCCCTGGCCGAAGCACAGCGTCATGCCCATGGTGGCGCCGTGGTCGCCCATGATGCCCTCGATGTCGAAGGCGGTGCCGCCGTAGCAGCCGGCGAACCGGGTGGGCGCCTCCCAGGACAGCTTCGAGAGGTTGCCGGTGAACGAGTAGAAGCCGCAGGACTTAGGACCAAAGGCGGCCTTCGAAGCCTCCATGCGCTCGGCGATCTCGTCGATGGCCTGCTCCCAGGAAATCTGTTCGAACTCGCCGGAACCGCGCTCGCCGGTGCGCTTCATGGGATGCAGCACGCGCACATTCTCGTCGTGGGTGCGAGTGCCCAAGCCGATGGAGCGCAGGCAGCAGTTGGCGTAGTCGTCGCGGCCGGGCATAGCCCCGGGCGTCACCGTATAGATGCGGTCGTCCTTCACCCGCGCCCGCAGATGGCAGCGGGAGGTGCAGTTCACCGAGCAGCAGGCGCTCTTGTAGGTGAAGCCCTCCTCCGGGTCGGCCACGGGTGCGTCCCCGGTGGCCGCCAGCTCCTCGGCCGGCTTCTCGGCGGGGGCGCAGCCCACGGCCGTAGCGCCCAAAGCCGAGGTGATGGTCAGCCAACCGGCGCCCTTCACGAAGGTACGGCGGGTCAGCTTCCCGTCGTGCACGAACTCGGTGGGAGCAAGTTGCTCTTTCTCTTCCATAGTCCTCCTCTTTCTCTCTGATACGCAGTGCCTTGACACTGAGTAAATTCAGTATAGAAAGAGGGGATCTGGGTCTTCCGCCCAACATTGGTCACATAGCAGTCCCAGTGTTGGCGTGACAGGCCACGGCCAGCCGCCCATTTGAAGAAACCGCTCGGTAGTGGCGGGATCACGGCAGGTTTCTCGTAACTTCTCAAAAATTTTGAGAAGTTACGCCCTCATCTTCTAAAGATTCTTGAGAATTCGCGAAATAAGACCACGCTGTGCATAGCGAAAACAAAAGCGGGAACTATCGCCGCAGTTCCCGCCTGGAAGGGGTTTTGGGGGTGGCTCAGAAGACAGACTGCCGTTGAAGTTCTCGATTCAAGCCCGCATCTACCCCTCGGCTTCCACCTCGGCGTCGCGGACGACATCGCTCTCGCCTACCGTGGGAATGCGCACCGCCATGAGGTATACGAGGAATAGGGCCACGGCAGCCAGGATGCACCACACGAAGGGCTTCTGCACCAGCGCCGCCGAGACGGCCAGCACCGAAAACGAGATGAGCAGCATGCGCATCTTCGCCTTCACAGGCATGCCGCCGGCTTCCTTGAAGGGCACCACGTAGGAGCGGTAGATCTTCGACGAGGTGATGATGCCATGGCAGCGCGGCGAGAACTTCCCGAACAGGAAGGTGGCCAGAAGCAGCAACGGCGTGGTGGGCAGCACGGGCACGAACACGCCGACCACGGCCGCGCCCACGCAGAACCAGGCGAAACCGAGAATGGCATAGCGCAAAACAACGTTCACAGGGTGGCTCCTCATCTTAAAAGCCGCGCACCATGCAGCGGCGTTTCTCCACCGTGCATGCTACGCGGCTTTGCGCAAACGGACATCGCCCGAACGGGTTATTCCGAACCGGACGCTACTCGCCCTTCGCGGCGCGGTCGGCCACGGCCTCTTCCAGCAGCATGAGCTGGGCTTCGGCCTTCTTGGTGCCGCGGAAGACCACGAGCACGTACACGAGCAGGGCCACCCACAGAAGCGCGTAGGCTGCGATGATGTAGGGCGCCGACGGCAGGATGGTGGAGTAGATATCAG
Source organism: uncultured Enterorhabdus sp. (assembly GCA_947573925.1). Lineage (GTDB taxonomy): Bacteria > Actinomycetota > Coriobacteriia > Coriobacteriales > Eggerthellaceae > Adlercreutzia. Next base: position 6,658 of record CANPHS010000060.1, read on the forward strand.
CGAGAATGGGGTTCATAAGGGGCCTTTCTCTTCAAAGTCGTTGCGGAACAGGGGCGCCTAGGCGCGTTCGTCGTCGAGGGTCTCTTTCAGGGCCTCCACCCGCTGGGTGAGGCGCACCTGGTTGAAGCGGGCGCGATACAGCACGAAGCCGACGCACAGCATGCCTAGGGCGCACAGGCCCACGCACAGGCCCATTTCCGGGCTCATGCCGCCCTCGCGCAGCACCACGGGGTGGATGGACGAGGGGATCAGCCGGGTGATCATGAAGCAGATGGGCACGTCGATGGTGGCGATGATGGTCACCACGGCGGCGAAGGTGCCGCGGCGCTCCGGCTCGTCCACCGAGCTGCGCAGCACGAAGTAAGCGATCACGATGAGCATGAGGATGAGGTAGGTGGTCAGCCGCGGCTCCCAGCTCCACCACACGCCCCACTCGAAGCGCGTCCACATCTCGCCGGTGATCATGGTGAGTGCCACGAACAGAAGGGCGATCTCCAGGCAGATGCGCGAGCAGGTGTCGAACCGCTGGTTCTTCGTCATGAGGAACCGCACGGCGTAGTAGCACCCGAAGCCCAGCGCGATGAACGAGGTGATGGCCACGGGCATGTGGAAGTAGAAGATCTTCTGGGACAGCAGCATCTTCTGGGACACCATCACATCCCCGATGAGCTCGGCGCCGTTCACCGTGGCCCCTCCCACCGGCGCCACGTAGAAGAACGCCATGAGGAACCCGACCGTGGACAGCACGGCGCCCGCGATGAGCGCCGGCGCCACCAGCTTGTCGGGCCACTGCCCCACCTCGGGCAGCTTCAACTTCTTATCGGACACACGGTCCTCCTCTCAGTTAACAACGAAGTCGTAAAGAACCCACGACGCCAAAATCATAATCACATCGTAGCCGCCGGCGAGCGCGAGTGAGGTCGCAAATCCGTCGGCGAACACATCGCCGCCCACAAGCGCACAGGTGGTGGCGGACACGCAGGCGTACAGCAGCGGGAACACCACGGGCACGAACAGGAGCGCCAGCATGACGTCCTTGCCGCGGGTGGCCGCCGTGATGGTGGAGAGCATGGTGCCGATGCCGGCGATGCCCACGCTGCCGAGCAAAAGCGGCACCACAAGCAGCCAGCCCGTATCGGCCGGGGCCGCGAAGCTGGAGAAGAACACCCAGTACAGCGGCACGGCCACCACTTCCACCACGAGCAGGAACACCAGGTTGGCCGTGGCCTTGGCGAGGAAAATCACCCCGCGGTCGAGCGGCGCGAGCAGAAGCCCCTCCAGGCAGCCGTTCTCGGTCTCCTTGGCGAAGGAGCGGTTCAGGCCCAACAGCGACGTGAACACCACGAGCGCCCACAGAAGGCCGCCGGACACTTCCAGGAACTCCGAGCCGGGCCGGGCGAAGGAGAGCGCCACGCCGAACACCACGATGACGAGGAAGGCGTAAATGCCCATGGACACGATCATGTCCTTGGTGCGGAACTCCGCCTTCAAGTCCTTCCCCAGCAGCGTCTTGCACTGGGTCCAAGTGGAGGGGGCTTTGCAGAGAGAGCTTCTTACCTCTCCGCGATCAGCCGCGCGGTATTCCGATTCGCTCAGACAGTCCTCGCTCTGCGAAACAGTCCACTGGACTGTTTCGTTCGCTGTGGAACTCGCTCGGTCGGAACACCCCACGTCTGCTCGCTGCATATCCTTTGTCACCTAGCTCACCCCCAATCCGACGGTGGAGCGGTACAGGTCGTGGAACTCGTCCACCGCCAGGGTCTCCTTCTCGGCGAAGGCCACTTTGCGGCCGCGGGCGAGCACGAGCACGTGGTCGGCCAGCGACAGGCCCTTCTCCAAGTCGTGGCTCACCATGACGAAGGTGCGGTTCGCCCGCACCGAGGCGATGAGCTCGTCGAAGATGGCCATGGCGTGGGGGTCGAGGCCGGAATAGGGCTCGTCCAAGAGCACCACGGCCGGGTCGTTCACCAGCGCCCGGGCGATGGAGACGCGCTGGGTCATGCCGCGGGAGAAGGTGCGCACCCGATCGAGGCGGCGGTGCTTGAGGCCCACGGCGTCCAAAAGCTCGATGACGCGGCGCTGCGGGTCGGCCACGCCGTAGAGCCTCGCGAACAAGAGCAGGTTCTCCTCGGCCGTGAGGTCGGGGTACAGCATGGGGTTGTGGGAGATGAGCCCGATGGAGGCCCGCGCCCGCTCCGGTTCTTCCTTCAAGTTGATGCCGGCCAGGGTGATGGAGCCCTCCGTGGGGCGCGACAGCGTGGCCAGCATGCGCAGCAGCGTGGTCTTGCCGGCGCCGTTGGGCCCGAACACGGAGAGGAACGCGCCCTCAGGCAGCGAGAACGACAAGTCGTCGACGGCCTTGCGGCCGCCGAACGACTTGGTCAGGTGCTCCACGCAAATGGCGGCGCTCACTGCGCGGCGCCTTCCGCCCCATCGGCGTCGGCGGCCGCGTCGCCCTCGGCGTCTTCCACCAGGGCCACTTCCTCGGCCACGGTCTCTTCCACCGGGTCGGGGCGCTCGGGCTCCTCGGTTGCGACGGCCACGGCCACCGCTTCCCCGTCGCCTTCGTCCTCGGCCAGCGCCCGGGCCGGCTCATCGGCCGGGTCGTCGTCGCGACGGGCAGTGCGCTTGGCGAACAGCGGAATGAGGCAGCCCGCCATGAGCAGGCCGAAGCCCACCCACACGAGCGAGATGAGCGGGTTCACGCGCACGTCCATGGAGAAGTCGCCGTTCTCGTTCACGCCGCGGTACACCACGAAGAGGTCCTCCAGCGGGAAGCTGATGACGCTGGCCTCCAGCTTCTGCTGCTGGGTGGCGCCCACGACCTGCACGGCCGGGGCCACCTTGCCCACGAACTGGCCGTCGCGGTAGGCATCGAAGTACACCGTGTACTTCACGTTGCCGTTGCCCAGTTCCTCGATGTTGTTGCCGGTGTACTGCAACTCGAAGTCCTGGATGACGAAGGGGGCCACCGTGGCGTCCTCGTCCTCGTTGTAGGGGATGTAGTCGGTCACCTCGGTGACGTACATGGACGAGCCGATGAGGCCCACGAGGATGATGCCCATGGCCGCGTGGGCCACCGAGCCGCCGAACAGGGCCAGACGCCGGCGCACCTTCCCCGCCGAGCGCTTGAGCGAGCGCACGGCCATGAACAGCGCGTTGAAGAACAGCAGGCTCGCCACGGCGAAGCCCACCACGGTAAGGCCGTTGTAGTACACCGGGGCGCCCTGCTCCAGCAGGCCCTCGGCGATGGTGCCGCCCTGGGCGATCATGGCGTCGTAGCTGGGCAGCAGGTAGGTGGCGAAGTACACCATGAGCACGATGAACAACACCAGGGCGCACAGGCCCGGCACCCGGGCGTTCCTCCAGAACGCCTTCTTGTCGGTGCGCCGCCAGCCGAGCAGGGGGCACACGGCCAGCACGGCCAAGTACGCGATGCCGAGCGGGCGGGCGATGGCGTTGTAGGTGCCCGCCGACAGGGACTGGCCGCCGAAGGGCAGCCACGCCGGCAGGGCCGAGGACACGGTCATGTAGGCGAGCAGCACCGCGAACACCACCATGATGAGGTTGTTCACGTAGTAGGCCGCCTCCTTCGACGCCATGGACTCGATGTCGTCGTCGGCCGCGTTGGCTGCGCCGAAGCTCTTCCGGCGCACGATGAGGCCCACGATGCCGGCCAAAAGCGACAGCACGATGAGCGCCCCGAACAGCACGAGGGACACCGGGTCGCCCTCGAAGGCGTGCACCGACTGCACGAGGCCCGAGCGGGTGATGAAGGTGCCCAGCACCACGAAGCAGAACGCCAGGCAGGCGCAGAACACGCTCCAGCGCTTGAAGGCGCCGCGCTGGCGGTACACGGTGAAGGAGTGGATGAGGGCCACGCCCACGAGCCAGGGCAGAAGCGAGGCGTTCTCCACCGGGTCCCAGCCCCAGTAGCCGCCCCAGCCGAGCACCACGTAGGCCCACACGGCGCCGAGCCCGATGCCGATGCCGAGGAGCAGCCACGAGAACATGAGGTAGCCCGTGGAGCGGTTCACCCACAGGGTCGAGTCGTCGTTCACGATGAGCGCCGAGACCGCGTAGGCGAAGGGCAGCGTGAGGCCCGCGTAGCCGATGAACAGCGTCGGCGGGTGGATGGCCATGGCCCAGTGCTCCAGCAGCGCGTTCATGGAGCGCATGGAGGCGGCGGCGTTCAGCATGCCGTTCTCGGCGAAGTACCGGGAATCGGTGGTGAGGAAGGGCATGTTCGCCTCGGAGAACAGCAGCACCGACACGAAGGCGGTCAGCACCAGCTGGGCGATGCAGAGCGCCCCGTTGTCGAGCGGGCGCACGTCCTTGCGGGTGGCGAAGACGAGCACGCTGTTGAACACGGCGATGAGCCACGCCCAGAACAGGAGCGAGCCCTGGCGCCCGGCCCACAGCCCGGCCAGCTTGTAGAGCCACGCGATGTCCGACACGGAGTTGGAGCGGTTGTCCAGCACGTACTGGATGGTGTTGTCGCCGGTGAAGAAGCACCACACGAGCACCGCGCAGCACAGCGTGAGCGCCGCGGCCACGAGTACCGCGGCCAGACGCCCGCCCCAGGCGAAGGTCTCGGAGCGCTCGAAGGAGCGCTTCCGGTACAGGACGTGGGCCACGCCCAGGCACAGCACCGAGATCACGCAGCCGGCGAAGGCCACGAGCAGGCCGAGAAGGCCGATCATAGAGACACCCATGGCCTAACCCTCCAGCGCGACGTCGGTGGCGGCGAACTTCCCGTCCTCGGCGAGCGAACCGGTGAGCACCACGGAGGCGCCGTCGACCACCTCGTCGGACAGGGCGCCGTCGAAGGCGACGGGGATGGAGCCCTCGGCCTCGGTGGCGACGAGCACGAAGCGGTCGCCCTGGCCCGCGGCCTTCAGGGTGCCCTCGCCCACGGTGCCGGCCACCTTCACCACCTTGCCGACGACCTCGTCGCCGTAGCCGAGCAGCTGGTCCACGGTGAGGGCACTGTCGGCGTTCTCGTACTTCGAGGGGCACTTGGTGACGAGGTTGCTGCACTCCAGCACGCCGGCGTCGTTGATCTTGCCGGTGCAGATGGCGGTCACGTCGTTGCCGAAGGTGGAGGAGGCGGCGCCGTCGTAGCGCACCTCCAGCTGTTGGGCCGGATCGCCCGCCGGGTCGTAGATCTTGAAAGTGAGCACGTTGTCGGTGGTGGAGAAGGAATCCTGCACCACGTTGCCCGACACCTGCACCTTCTGGCCCGCCTGGGGGTTCTCCGCCGCCTCGGCCACCGAGAGCGTGGTGGCGGCGGTGTTGCCGCCCACAAAGGCGAGCACCAGGATGAGCACGATGACGATGACGCCGGAGACGGCGATCATCCTCTTCTTCATCTTCGCGTTCATAATCCTCCTGTTTCCGTCGATGAGCCAGACCGGCCTCCCCGACGGTCTGAAAATTACCAACGGCCAGTATCCCCGAAACCCGTCCGCGGCGGCACGAAAACTCCACCGAAACCAGCAGATCAGCGCAAACGCAACACTTTCGCAATGGGGAGGTCGGACGGAGCCGTCGCCCTGCGGCGAAGTGGGACGCGCCACCCCGCCTGAGCTAAGCAAAAACACCCCCGCACTAAGGGGGA
>CANPHS010000061.1 GCA_947573925.1 uncultured Enterorhabdus sp.
ATCGGCTGGTAGGAGATCGGGGGAACGCTGCCCCCATCAAAGTCACGCCGTCCCGACCGGCGAGGTCAGAATTTCCCCCTTGACGGAGTCCGCGAGTGTCGGCTACCATGCGTTTTGGGGATACCGCCCGAATTCTCGGACGGACAATGTTTGCAAAAGTCGAACCTCGGGGGCGAGGTTCATCTCTCGCTGTGCGCGAGAGGAAGACTGCAAGCATTTGTTCAAAGGGCGGATGACATGAAAGACAATTCCTCGTTCCTCGATCTCGCACTGGACGATTCCCTCGGCTTCGACCCCCTGGGCGCCTTCGACGATGACGCCGAAGCGGATGCCGAGGAGGTCACCGAGGGCTACCTGGGCACGCCCCACACCGACGAGCCGGCGCCCAAGGTGGACACCCGCACTCCCGAAGAGCGCATCGCCGACCTGTTCAAGTCCATGGCACCGCGCCGCAAGACCCTGCTCGGCATGATCGCCTTCTGCGCGGAGCCCCAGACCACCGACGCCCTGGACGCCGAGGTGGAGCGCCTGCAGACCGACAACTTCTCCGTGTACTCCCCCGCCAGCCTGGCGAACTTGCTGGAGCGGGCCGGGGCGCTTACGCGCGTGACCGCCGACGGCGAGCCCTACCCCGAGGGCGACCCGGAGCCCGAACTCGTGGAGGTGGACGGCGTGTCCTACTACGAGGCCGCCGAGGCGCCGGCCGTGTGCTGGCTGGCCACCGCGGAGGGTGCCGCCTACGCCGAGGCCGACAAACCCCTCGACCGCCTGACCGAGCTTCTGCACGAGGACGCGAAGTACGCCACCATCTACGACCGTATCCTGGGGCTCGTGGCTGCCGAGGGCGGCGCGTCCATGCCCACCATCAACGACGCCGTGGACGACGACGAGCTGCTGAAGAGCCCGCGGCTGTACGCCCCCCACTTCATCGACAAGCTGGAGCGGTGCGACGCCGTGGAATGGAAGGACAAGGCCTGGCGCATCACCGAGGTGGGCCGCGCGGGCGCTCACCTGGTCACTGACCTCGTAGCCGCCCAGGCCGCCGAAGCCGAATAGCCCGCCCCGCAACCCGAAGGAGAATCACCATGACCGATATCACCCCCGCCGCCGAAGAGACCACAGCCGCGGCCGAAGAGGCCACCGACCTGGCCGCCCTGGCCGAGCTCACCGCCCAGCGCTCCGCGGTGTACCGCCTGCTCGCCCGCCTCTACCGCGTGGAAGTGGACGAGGAGTTCCTGGCCGAGTTGAAGACCATGCGCTTCCCGGCCGCCACAGGCAACACCGCCGTGGACACCGGCTACCGCACCATCGCCACCTACCTGTCCGGGGCCGACGCCCACGCCATTACCGACCTGGCCGTCGATTACGTGCGGGCCTTCATCGGCCACGGCATCGACGCCTATTCCGCCGCCTACCCCTTCGAGTCGGTGTACACGAGCCCCAAGCGCCTCATGATGCAGGAGGCCCGCGACGAGGTGCTGGCCGTGTACCGCAGCGAGGGACTGGACAAGCTGCCCACCTGGAAGGAGGCCGAGGACCACATCGCCCTGGAGCTGGAGTTCATGGCGGCCCTCGGCGACCGCATCGTGGCGGCGGCCGAGGCCGGCGACGAGGCCGAGGTGGAGCGCCTGCTGGCCACCCAGCGCAACTTCCTGGCCGATCACCTGTCCAGCTGGGTGCCACTCATGACCGCCGATCTGCGACGCTTCGCGCAGTGTGGCCTCTACCAGGGCCTCGCGAGTCTCACCGACGGCTTTCTGCAGGTGGAAGAGGAGTTCTTCGACGAGATTTTCGAGGATGGGGACGAGGACGGCGAATAAGCCCCATCACGGGGAAGGGCCCTGGGTCCTTCCCGCCAAGTGCGTACTGCAACCCAAGGGCGAATGAGAGAGGAAGAGAAGACCATGGCTGAGAACGACGAGAAGGCCGCCGAGGCCGCCCCGAAGAAGGACGGGCGGCCGGCAATCTCGCGCCGGGCGCTCTGCGTGGGGCTCGGCGGCACGGCAGCGCTAGTAGGGCTGGGGGCTGTGCGCTACGCCGGCAGCGCTCCGCTGGTGCGCCCGCCCGGAGGCCAGGACGAGGACGCCCTCGTGTCGGCGTGCATCCGCTGCGAGAAGTGCTACGAGGTGTGCCCCCGCGGCGTCATCGCCCCGGCGCACTTGGAGGACGGCCTGCTGAACATGCGCACCCCCGTCATGGATTTCAGCGCGAACTGGTGCGATTGGTGCACCGAGGAGAACGGCGGCGAGCCTTTGTGCGTGGCATCGTGCCCCACCGAGGCGCTGAAACCGGGAAGCACCCCCGAGACCGGCGTGCTGGGCCTGGCCGAGCTGAACCAGGACCTGTGCCTGGCCTACCGCCTCATCGGCTGCCGCTTCTGCTACGACGCCTGCGAGTACGAGGCCATGGCGCTGGACGAGAACAACCGCCCCTACGTGCTGAACGACGCGTGCAACGGCTGCGGCGCCTGCGAGAGCGTGTGCGTCTCGCTGCAGAACGGCTCCATTTCCGCCGGGGCCACCGAGCGCGCCATCGTCGTCCGTCCCCTCGAAGCCTAAAGGAGGCCAGCGCTGTGAATACCAAGCGACTCCGCACTATCATTCCCCTCGCGGTCATCGCCGTGGTGGCCGTGGGATTCGCCACCCACGTGGGCGTGGGTACCCTGTCGGCCATCGGCTGGCAGGACATCTCGCTGCTCTGCCCCCTGGGGGCGCTTATGACCATGATCGCCACCAAGACCATGATTCCCCGGGCGGTCATCTCCGTGGTCATCGCCATCGCCCTCATCCTGCTGTTCGCCCGGGCCTTCTGCGGTTGGGTGTGCCCCGTGCCCGTGGTGTCGAAGATCCGCGGCATCTTCTCGAAGAAGACCTCGAACACCGACATGACCGGCACCGGCGTGCTGCCCGCCGACGAGAACCCGCTCGTGAAGGCCGCGGTGGCCGACGGCGCCGGGGCTGCTGAAGCCGCGGCCGAGCCCGCGCCCCTTTCCGCCGACGAGCAGGCGGCCTTGAAGGGCTGCGGCTCGAAGGCCGGTTGCTCCTCCTGCGCCGAGAAGCGGGCCGCGCTGGACTCGCGCCACGTCATCCTCGGCGGGTCGCTTTTGTCGGCGGCCGTGTTCGGGTTCCCCGTGTTCTGCCTCATCTGTCCCATCGGCCTCACCTTCGCCACCATCGTGCTGGTCATGCGCCTGTTCGCCTTCGGCGACGTGGCCTGGGGCGTCATCCTCGTGCCGGTGCTGCTTCTAGCCGAGGTGGTGTTCTTCCGCAAGTGGTGCAGCACCTTCTGCCCCATCAGCGCCCTCATGAGCCTCATCGGCAAGGCGAACCGCACTTTCGTGCCCGTGGTGAACGACGCGAAGTGCCGCGAGACCGTGGAAGGCGCCTCCTGCGAGGTGTGCGCCGCCGTGTGCCCCCAGGGCATCAACGTGCGCCATCCCGAGGCCGGCATGAGCTTCAGCGAGTGCACCAAGTGCCGCGCCTGCGTGGAGGCCTGCCCCACCCAGGCCATCAAGATGCCCTTCCTTCCCCAGAAGGTGCAGGGCGCATCCACCGTGGTCGTGGAGGACGAGGACGCGGTGACGGCCTCGTAGAACCCGCGCGGCTTAGGCGTTGCGACCGGGAACGCGCCCGGTCCGCAGGACCCAGGGCCGCCCGGGCAGGGGCTCTGCCCTTGCCGCCGACAAAGGCAAACCACGGGAAAGACCGTTTCAGCGGTCTTTCCCCGGCAGGGAGTATTCGGTACTCTTTGCCGGGGAAAGACACGACGGGCGCGGGGGCTTCTCCGCGCCGACGGAAGAGAGGAAGGCTATGGCTATCGAACTGACCCCGACCCCCGAGGCCGTGCTGGTGGAGGGCGCCGTCGGTTGCGGGAAGACCACGCGCCTGGTGGAGCGGACGGAGGCGCTGCTGGAAGGCGGCGCGGCCCCGAGCGATATACTGGTGCTGGCGGCCACGCCCGACGCGGCCCGGGTGCTGGCGGCGCGTCTGGAGGCGGCCTGCGGCGCGGCCGTGGAAGTGACCTGCGTGCGCGAAGTGGCCCTGGGGCTGCTTGTCACCGAGGGCGGCCGCGCGTTCAGCGGCCGGGCCGGGCGCCTCGTCACCCCCGTGGAGATGGGCTTCATCATGGAGGATATGAAGACGAGCGGGCTCAAGCGCCGCCGCCTGAAGGAGATGCTGAAGTTCTTCTACCGCAGCTGGACCGAGCTGGTGGAGGGCGCCGACGGCAACGCCGACTGGCTGCTGGCCGGCGAGGAGGCCGACGTGCACGGCCTGCTGAAGGGCATCCTCGATTTCACCGGCGGCATTCTGGAACCGGAACTGTCCGCCCTGGCCGTGCGCTACCTGCTGACCGACGGCGAGGCGCTGGCCGGCGCCCAGCGGGCCCACGTGCTCGTGGACGACTACCAGATGCTCTCCCGCGCCTCCCAGCATGTGGCGAACCTGCTGGCCCGCGACTCCATCGCCGTGGCCGCCGATCCCACGGCCGTGGTGGAGGTCTTCGACTCCTACCCCTACGGCGAAGGTGTGGGCGAGTTCACCCAGGCCAACGCCGATTGCGAGCGCATCGTGCTGACCGAGAGCCATGCCTGCGGGGCCGCCGCCCACGCGGCGAGCCGCCTGCGCGAGGACGCGGCCCCCGGTGCCCCGGAGATCACCGGGGTCGGAGACGCCCCGGCGGTGGACTCCTTCACCACCCGGGAAAGCGCCGACCCCGCCGCCGAGGTGGCCGCCGTGGCCGAGGCCGTGGAAGCGGCCCTGGGTGCGGGCTGCGCCCCCGAGGACGTGTACGTGCTCACCTTCCATCCCGCCTGGACGCGCCAGGTCCTGCGGGCCCTGGCCGCGCGGGACATTGCCGCCGCCGCGCCCGTGGAGGGACGGCTTTCCGTGGGCGACTACCGCGACCTTGACCGCTGCGCCCCGGCGCGGCTGCTGGCGGCCCTGGACCTGGCAGCCGACCCCGCCAACGCCCTGGCCTGGCGCTCCTGGTGCGGCTTCGGCGACTACCTGGCCAACAGCGCCGCCTTCGCCGATATGCGGGCCGGGGCCGCCGCCGAGGGCGCGGGCCTCGTGGCGCTGCTGGAGGAGGCGTCGGCCGCCGCGCCCACCGAAGGCTTCCCGAACACGGGCATCGGCCGCATCGTGGACGCCTACCGCGCCGGGCGCGAGCTCGTCGCCTCGGTGCAGGGCCTGGAAGGCGACAAGCTGCTGGACTCCCTCACGGCCGGCCTCGGCCTGGAAGGCGACGGGGCGGCGCGGGCGCGGGCCCTCGTCGGTGCCCTCACGGCCCCGGCCCCCGGCGAGGAGGGCGGCACCGATGCCGCGACCCTGAGCCGCCGGGCGCGGCGGGCCCTGGGCGGCGCGGCCTTCGGCGACACCGCGGGCCGGGTGCTCGTGGGCGCCCCCGAGCACCTCGTCGGCCGCTCGCCGGCCGTGCTCGTGCTGGCCGGCTTCGTGAACGGCTTCTTCCCCAGCCGCGACTACTTCGACGCCACGGTCATGACCCCGGACAAGCAGAAGCTCGCCCGGGCCACCGACATCCGCCGCCTCTACGCCGCCGTGGGCAAGCCCACCGAGCGCCTCGTCGCCAGCTGGTTCACCTCCATCGACCTGGTGGGGGCCGAACAGCTCAAGCTGGAGATCGGCCGCGTGCGCCTGCGCCGCGGCGAGCGCATCGCCACCACGAGCCCGAGCATCTACTTGAAGGAGATCGCCCCGGGAGACGACGCCGACCGGGTCTAACCCCACAGCCCCGGCGACGGCCAACAGCCAACGGCCACCGCCGAGCCGCCCGTTGCCACCGCCCTCCTCGAAAGGAGCCCCCTCACCTGCCTTTTCCGTATCGGCGTACCGGCCGCCCCGCCTTCCCCCTCCCGCTGCGTCTTTCCCACGCGGCCTGGGGCGGCCGCCCTCGCCGTCACACGTCGGTCCCGGCACTCATTCGCCCGCCGGGACCGGCACCCGCACCATCCGGAACGCCCCCGCCGCGAAGTGAGACACCCTACCGGATAACGCGTCCCACTTCGCCGGATGCGGAGCCCACTTTTCCAAAGCCAGTGGGACACCTTACCCGGTAGGGTGTCCCATCCGCCAGAAAGCCCCCGCTGGGAGAGATTCGCGTTGCAAGGGATTTGGGGAACGCGAGCCTCTCCCACCGGGGGCTTTTTTGTTTGCGACAGTCGCACAACACAGAAAGCCCCCGGTGGGGGCGGTTCGCTGTTTGCAAGGGGGTTTGGGGAAGCGAACGCGCGCCCGTCGGGGGCTTTCCGGGCGGGACGCCATACCGGGTAGGGCGTCCCACTTGCGACTAGGACTCAGTAGAACAAATACACGCTGGCGCCGACGGAGTAGAAGGCCATGCGGAGGGCGACGGCGCCCACGACGGCGCAGGCCGCGCCGACCGCGCCCCAGAGCTTCCAGTTGCCGGAGCGCTTGCCGAGCACCGCCGCCGCGATGGGCACGATGGCCGCGATCACAGCGACGGCCACCATTGCCACGGACTCGCCGGCCATCGGCGAGAGCGCCGCCACGTCCGCCATGCCGGCGGTGGGGTGGGTCGGATCGAAGTAGTAGCCCACGTCGGTGTAGGAATCGCCGGCGGCCTCCATGGCGAAGAGGTACGCCGCCGCGAGCACCGCGTTGGCGACGGAGCCGGCGAGGGCGGCCAGGGCGACGCACTTGCCCACCGCCTCATCCCTCACGGCCTCGATTACCGCGAACGTCAGCGGGCCCATGGCGACCGCGGCGCCGAGCAGGCTCAGCGGGCCGAGCACGGAGTCCCAGGCGGGCCGGGCGGCCATCATGTAGGAGTGCCCGGTCACGAGCACGAGCACCGCGGCCGCCGCGATGGCGCAGACCGCGAGCCACGTGGGGCACGCCGGCGCGGCCTCGTCCTCGGCGGACTTCCGCAGCATCACGAACATCACCACCATGAGCACGGCCACGGCGACCACGCACACGAGCTCCTGGGTGATGCCGCTCGTGGGGTTGCCGAACCCGTTGAAGATGCGCTCCCAGTGCTCCAGGTGGAAGAACACCGCGATGCCGCCGACAACGAGCAGCACGGCCGACGTCACCAGAGCCGGCATCTGGGCGCGCTTGCCCTCGCCAGCCAGCGCCGCCGCGCCCTGGGCGCCGAAGAGCCCGGCCGACCACGCCACGAAGGTCGTAAACAATATCAAAGGCCATTGCAGTTCCATTATTCGCCGCCTTTCCACTCGTGATTGCGCAAAATGTACAGGAAGCTGGGGTCGTTGCCCACGTTGGGCAGGTGATGCACGTCCGCCTCGGTATAGGGCCGCGCGATCTCCCCATAGGTGCAGAACTGGCTGTTCACCGCATCGTAGCTGGCATCATCGCCGATAGACACCTTGCCGGCGCCCACGAAGCTGTCGAGCCCCTCGTCCAAATCGCCGAAATACCGGGCCCGGGCGCCGCACTGGGCCACGCACTGGGGCAGCTCGCCTTGGGCCGTCTTCTGCTCGCAGAGGGTGCACTTCTCCACCACGCGCTCGGTCTCGTTCAGATAGCGCACGCCGTAGGGGCAGGCCATGGCGCAGAACTGGCAGCCGATGCACTTCGACTTGTCCACCTGCACGGTGCCGTCGGGCAGCTTGTGGCTAGCGCCCGTCGGGCACACCTTCACGCACTCGGGGTTGGCGCAATGCTGGCAGCCCACGGGCAGGAAGTAGGTGTACACATCGGGAAACTGGGCCCCCTCCCCATCGGGGAACGGCCCGATGCGCAGCACTTTGTTCCAGAAGGAGCCGATCTCGACTCCGTTGACCACCTTGCACGCCACCGAGCAGCCGAGGCAGCCCACGCAGCGGTTCAGGTCGGTGAGGATGGCATATTGAGACATGGCTTACTCCTCCCCCTCGTAGTTCAGTTTCGCCCACTCCTTCAGGCGCGGGTCGGTGGCGTCGTGGATGATCTCCGTGCCGTCGTTGCCGCAGGGGCACGGGTTCCCGAACGGCGAGTTCTCCGGCGTGGCCTTGTAGATCTTCACCGGGTAGGCACGCAGGTAGGCCGCCCCGCAGTGACGGTCGCGCAGCTCGCGGCTCACCAGGCAGTTCACGCCGGACAACTCGAAGCCGTGGCCCGCCTGGTTCAGCTCGGGATACCACCACTGGTGCTCGCAGTTGATGACGCCCGGCTCGATGCCGGCATAGATGTCGGCCACCTGGCGGATCTTCCCGTTCTCGTTCTCGATCCACACCCAATCGCCCTGCTCGATGCCGTACTTCTCGGCGTCGTCCGGATGAATCTCCATACGCGGCACGAGCCACTGCTCGCGGCACCAGGGCAGCTGCCGGTGCTCGCTATGGAAGTACACGGGAATGCGGCGTCCGGTGTTGCAGATGAGCGGGTACTCCTCTTCCAGGTCGGGGCGCTCGGTACGCGACAGCGGCGCCTCGCGGTAGTTGGGCAGAATGTCGGACTCGTCGGGGAAGAACGTTTCCATGGTGGTGTTCCACAGCTCCATCTTGCCCGTGGGGGTCTGCATGCCCGGCTTCAGATCGGGGCGCAGCATGCCCAACTGGTAGCGGCGATAGAAGCCCCAGGTGGCACCCGTGGCGGGGTCGAGGGTCTTGCAGTCGATCCAGCCGTTCTCCTGGAAGTCGGCCACCATCTCGTCCCAGGTCTTGCCGGAGCGGGACACGTACCAATCGCAGTACTCGTGCTCCGTCGGCCAGGGGTTGTCGGAGTCGGCGGAGAAGGGCTTGCCCATGGCGCGGTACAGCTCGATGTCGAACTCCACGTCGTAGACCACCTCGCCGGGACGCTCGACGCACTGCACGTTCAGGCCGAAGCCGCCCGAGGAGCCCTGGGAGGGACGGGTGGCGTTCACCTCGATCCAGTGGGCGCAGGGCACCAGGATGTCGGCGCGGTCGGACAGGGGCGTGTGCCAGAAATCGGAGACCACGAAGAAGTCGAGGCCCTTGATCGACTCCCAGTTGTACAGCGAGTTGCCCATGTTCATGAAGTCGCCGGACTGGGCAATGCCCGCCACGATGGGATAGGGGTCGCCCGTCTGCATCTGCTCGTAGCAGGCGTTGGCGTCGGCCCAGTACTGCCACCAGTTCAACAGGGGGAACTCGTCGCAGCCGGCGGTCTTCGCCAGATCTTCCTCGGTCATGGCGCTCACTTGCTGCACATCCCCCATGAGCACGTTGCCGCCGAAGTTCACCTGCTGCGGCGTGAGGAAGTTCGTCGTGCCGCCGCGGTTGCCGGCCGGCGTGTCCCAGTTGCCGGTGATGCCCACCAGGCAGTCCAGCGCGCGGGAGTTCTGGATGGCGTTGCAGCCGTGCTCGATGGCGAGCATGTAGCCGATGCCGCCGTTGCCGTAGCCGGTCTCGGGGCGCAGGCGCGTGGCGTAAACGGTGGCCGCCTCCTCGATCTGCTCGGCGGGAATGTGGGTGATGACCGAGGCCTTATCGGGGGCGTACTGGGCGCAGCGCGCCTTGAAGTGCTCCCACACGGGGCGCACCTGATGCACCGAGCCGTCGGCCAGCGTCACCTCGAAGGTGCCCTCCAGCGCCGGATCGATCGCCACCGCGAAGCCGTCCTCGGTGCCGAAGCCGGTCTGGTCGGGTACCCAGCCCTGGGCAACGCCGGGGAACAGGTGCTTCTGCTGCGCTTCCTTGCCGCGCACAAGCCCGGCCTCCATAGACCACGTCTCGCCCTCCCACAGCATGGTCTCGGTGTCGAAGTAGGTGAGGCGGTTGCCGATATTGTCCCAGCACATCATCTTCAGCGGGCTGCCGTCGGCCACAAGGTCGGACTCCTTCAGAAGCCGCGTCTGGGTCTGGAACACGCCGGCCTGGAATTTGGCACCGAAGGGGCCGGGGGTAGGCTCCATGTCCTCCACCACGAGGAAGGGCGCATCGGTCCATTTCTGCACGAACTGGTGATCCCACAAATCCTTCTCGATGATGACATGCATCCAGGAAAGGGCCAGCGCGCCATCGGTTTGGGGATAGAGCGGCTGCCAGATGTCCGACTCCTTGCCGAGGTTGGTCAGGCGCGGATCCACGGTGATGAACTTGTCGGCGTACATGGCCATGTCCACCGTCTGACGGCAGGAATCGTCGTAGTTCGACATCTCGGTGGAGCCGCCCCAGCGCACCATGACCTCGGGCTGATCCACCGTGGCCTGCCAGCTGAAGGCGTAGGCCGAGTTCATCAGCGTGGCAAAGTGGCGCGGGCCCTTGCACACCTGGTAGGGCGTCACGCGGTTGGGACTGCGGAACAAAAGCGGGAACACGCCGTAGGCGCCCACGCACCAGCAGCGGCTCGTGCCCGACATCATCATGATGGCCTCGCCGCCGAACTTGTCCATGATCTCGCCGTATTTCTCGGCCATGGTGGCGTAGGCCTCGTCCCAGCTGATGCGCACCCAACCCGGATCGTCGGCATCCTTGGGGTTGGTGCGCTTCAAGGGGTACAGCACGCGGTCGGGATGGTAAGCCGCCTGGATAGACGATTGCGACTTAGCGCAGCAATTGCCGCCTGAAGTGAAGCAGCTGGTGTCACCCTCCACCTTCACGGCACGGCCGTTCTCCACGGTGACCCACACGCCGCACTCCATCTTGCCGCAACCGCGGCAGGTGGTGCGGATGCGCTTGACCTCGCGCTCGGTCGACGATTCGGGGCTCGCCTCGGCGAAAGCGATGTCGGCCCCTGCAGACAGGCCGGCCCCAATCGCCGTGGCAGCCGTGAGTTTCGTGAACGAGCGACGGGATAGCGTTCTCCTCATCTTACCTCCTCCTATTCTTCTCGACTCTCTGCGCCCATCGTAGACGCACTGTCATCATAGGAGGCGGTCCGACGCTGCACTGCTGCCTCTTGTCCCTAGCTGATTCCTCCCGCATCGGCTAATTCGCCTTTCGCGTCGCTGAATCGGAATTGGAATCCGAGAACGTATTTGGCCTGCTGTCACGGGGAAACAAGGCTTTGGTTTGGGGCTATAATGGGCCCAGGACGTGCAAGAGGGGGTTCTTATACACATCGAGTATTACAGCGAGTTCATCGTGTTGGCCGAGGAGCTGAACTTTCACAGCGCGGCCGAGCGACTGCATTTGTCCCAATCGGCCCTCAGCAAGCACTTGGCCGAGCTGGAGCGCTACCACGGGGCTCGCCTGCTGGAACGTGACCGCAACTCGGTGCACTTGACGGCCAAGGGCGCCGTGTTCCTGGAGCAAGCCGCGGAACTGGCCGCCCTGCACGAGAAGATGCGGCGGTTGTTCATGCAGGAAGACGGCCAGCGGCCCCTCGTTGTCAGCGGCGTTTTGGACAACCCCACCGACTTTCCCCTCGTCTCTCTCCTGCTTGCCCGGTGCCAGCAAGCGGGGCTCGCGAAACTTCCCACCTTCCTTCCCTGCGAATCGGTGGCCCTCGCCGATCAGGTGGAAGGCCTGCGCACGGGCGAAGCCGATTGCGCGCTCATCCTCACCGCCCCCGACTGCGTGGCCGAGCTGCCCGAGGCCGAGGGGCTCCGCTGCCATGAGGTGTTCCGCATCCCCATGGACATCATCGTGCGCCGCGACCATCCCCTTGCCGAGCGCAGCGCCCTGACCCTCGACGATTTGAACGGCCAGACCATCATCCGCATCGTGGGCCCGCGGTTCACCACCGCCTGGAACCAGCTCAGTACACAACTGGATAATGCGGGCATACACGTGAAGACCAAGCTCATGCCGGCCTCATCGGCCTACGAGTCCATCAACTGGGATCCCGAAGAGGCAGCCCTTCCCGCCCAGCGCACCGCCGCGTTCACCGTTCCCATGCAGCACGGCAGCTGCGTGCGCATCCCCGTGGCCGACGATCAGCTGAGCCTGCCGCTGACGGCCATCTACCCCGCCCACGGAGCCAACCCCGACCTCGACCTCTTCCTCACTAGTCTCACCGAGACCTACCAAGAGGCCTTCGGCGCCTAGGCTGAGTTTTCGGAACGCAGAAGGCCCTGGCGGGAGGTTCGCTGCTTGCAAGGTTCGTTTCCCCGGGGCTCTAGAATTCGTTTTCCCGACGCACGTTAATTCGCTTTTTTGAAATTGCTGGGAAGAGTTTGCGATATGCCCCCAGAACCACGAAACCGGCAAGTCATCGCTTCTCGATCTACTTCAATTTTCGGAAAAGTGTCGAAAACGGCAGCTTGAAATTTTGGAAAAGTGTAATGTGATATACTTTGTATATCATGAGCGAGCACACGAAAGGAAGCCACCCATGACAAC
>CANPHS010000062.1 GCA_947573925.1 uncultured Enterorhabdus sp.
GGGCCCCCGCCCGGGGGCCCGCCCGGCCGGGCCCCGCACCCCCACGCCCCCCCCCAAGCCCCCCCCCCCCCCCGCACCCCCGTCCCAGCCCGCGGCCGTACCGCCGCCGCGGGTGCCGCGCCCCTTCCCCAGCCTTCCCCTGATTGGCCTTTCCGCACTCCTTCCCCCTCCCTTGCAGACTCCCTCCTGCTTCAGCGAAAGGCCACTCAGGGGAAGCCCCCGGGCTTCGATTCCCCAATGTCCTCGGACCCGGAGGCTTCCCTATCCCGCACGAAAACCGGCGCCCTTCCCCAAACATTCCCACGAACCAGTTCTTGGCGACGGGAACACCATTTTCTGCCGCAGAATTACGATCCGTAGAGTCTCGAAGACCGCCAAAGACGCAATTCCACCCAATCCGGCCCAAAACGCGTGATTTTTCGACGCTCCCCGCAAGTTCGGACTCTACTGATCGCAATTCTGCGGCGAAAAGCAGCCCAGCACCTTACAAAATCCTTTTCCTCAAGTGAAAATGTTCTCCCTGATCGAATACCTTGTTTGCGCTTGTTTACCTGAGAATGGCCGCAAACAAACGCGGTGTTTATAGCCAAACGATCCCCTTCCCTGCCATGCTCTTCCCCGTCAATCGGGCCGCCATCACAACGGCCCACAAGTCTCACGACGAAAGGGAGAGGACCATGACTCAGGGAACTAACATCACGATGAATCGTCGCTCGTTTCTGACGAGTGCCTTGGCTGCAAGTGCACTGGCCGGCGCCGGCAGCCTCATGGGCTGCGCACCTCAGCCGAAGGCCGTCGGCTCCGAGGGGCTCAGTGAAACGGGCACCGCCGCTGCGGGCGTAGACGGTTACTGCAGCACCGTCGACTGGCTGGGCCAAGCGCCGCAGATTGCCGACGACGAGATTGTCGCCACAGTAGATACCGAAATCCTCGTGCTCGGCGGCGGCCACGCCGGCATCCAGTGCGCCCTGGCAGCAGCCGAGGGTGGAGCCAAGGTGGATGTGGTGGAGAAGTGCAGCGAGGACACGCGCAAGGTAAAGGGCGAGGACATCGGCCACTGCAACTCCAAGTTCCTCATCGACCAGGGCTTTGGGCCCTACGACGTGGGGGAGATCGTCGAGGAGTTCTGCATCCGTTGCGGCGGTCGCGTGCGCCCCGAGCTTATCCGCAAGTACGTGGCGAACTCCGGCGAAGCCGTGGACCATATGATGGATCTGGTGGTGTGGCCCGATGACCGCATCAAAATCGCCGACACCACCATCGAGCCGGAGGTCAGCCCTTGCGACCTGAGCCAGTGCATCTGCCAGGTACCGGGCATCGCCCTGGACGGCTACACCGACTGGCCCATGAAGCGCGGCGGCTACCGCAGCTGGCCCGGCACGGCCATGTTCATGGGCACCATCCGCCACGACATCGACGAGGAGCACGGCAAGGGCGTGGGCGCCTTCTCCCGCCTGGACGAGGTGCAGCAGTTCTCCATCTTGAAGGGGCAGGAACTGGGTGCCGCCTGGCACTTCAACGAGACGGCCACAGTGCTGGTGCAGGACGACTCCGGCAAGGTGATCGGCGCTATCACCCAAGGCCCGGACGGATACGTGAAGTACAACGTATCGAAAGCCGTGGTGCTGGCCACCGGCGACTACGCCCAAAATGCTGACATGGTGTGGGGCCTTCAGGACGAACTGGTGGAATGGGCCATGCGAGCCGGCAAGACCAAGGAAGATCTGGTGGGCATGTCACCGAACATGGGCGAGGGCATCAAGATGGCCTGCTGGGCCGGCGGCTTCATGGAGGCCTCGCCCCGCGCCACCAACCAAAACGGCAGCGGCGCCGGCGGCCCCTGGGGCGTGTCCCCCATGCTGTGGCTGAACGCCCAGGGCAAGCGCTTCATGAACGAGGCATCGGTGCAGCAGAACTTCCCTGAGATCATCCGGCAGCCCAAGGGCATCATCGCCGCCATCACCGACGCGAACTGGGCCGAATCCGTGAAGAACGGCGCCCCGGACCACGGCTCCCCCAACTTCGGTCGCCCGGAGTACTTTACCGAACTGCAGGAGGATATCGCCAAGGTAGAGCTGGAAAATCCCGAGGGCACCGAATGCCGCACCATGTGCATCGCGGAGCGCACCCACAAGGTGGTCTTCGGCTCCGCCACGCTGGAAGGACTGCTGGGCATTCTCGGCTACGAAGGCGACACACTCGCGAATGCCCTCGCCAGCATCGAGCGTTACAACGAGCTGTGCCACGCTGGCGTCGACAGCGACTTCGGCAAGGATACCGAGTGCATGATCCCCATTGAACAGGCACCCTTCTACGCCTCGTTCTCCATGAACGAGCGATGGCTGAACACGGGCCTCGGCATCATGGGCGGTCTAGAATGCGACGACGACATGGCCGTAGTGAACGCTGAGGGCAACCCCATCGGCGGCCTGTATGCCGTGGGACGCTGCCTGGGCGGTCTCTTCGGATTCTCGAACCCGAACCCCTGGGCCGGCAAAAACGTGGGCTCGGCCATCACCCTCGGCCGCGTGTGCGGCAAGCTGCTGACGGGGCAGGAAATCGCCTAATCACACCCTCCATCCCTCTTACGGCCGCGAAGCGACTCCTCCCCCGCTTCGCGGCCTTAGTTGTGTCCGATTCGTCCCGTGCGCAGCAGGGTCACGAGCTCATCGCGGGAAGCTACGCCCAGCTTCTGGTAAATGTGATGCATGTGTCCGCGAACCGTGCTCTCGGAAATGAACAGCGCCCGCGCCACATGGGACGAGGAATGGCCTTCCACCACATGAGCCAGGATTTCCCGTTCGCGTTCGGTCAGGGAGAACTGCGCGGCAACAGCACCCACAGAATTCTCCCGCTGCACCTGGGCCTCTGCCGCCTCGTCTTCGGTTGAACTCGTCGTGTCGCGCCCCAACCAAGCGAGCAAACTGGGACGGATGGCCAGCGCAACAATATAGATGCAGGTAAGAGCCAGAAATGTGCTTGTGATAAGCTCGTTGCGACCGCCAGCGAGCACGATAGCCGTGCCCGCCACTCCGCCTAAACCGTAGGCGGCGAGCGAGGTTCCCAGGATAAGGCGTTGGGAGAACTCGCCGGCCGTCATATAGCCCACCACCGAAGCGCAGAACAACATGGAAGCCCCGGCAAAGAACAGCATGAACCCACTGCGAGCAACGGCTCCCTGCAACCCAGGCGGCGCCACCAGGGCCACTACAATGAGCACCAAGCCCAGCAAAGGCAAAATAACCTGGTAAATGAGGTTCAGAAGAGGCCGTTTGCTGTTCACCATCAGCAGCGGCACAATGCACAGCCCCGATGCCAGCGTTCCCAAAAGGAAGCTGAGGTAGTACAGGTACACGCCATGATCCCCCATGGTGGAGAACATGAGGGAAAACAGAAACAGTCCGATCAAAGGCTCGGCCAAGCCGGCAAGCAAGGGCCGCAGGGCCGTACGGGCGCGAGAAGGCTCGGCATGCGGATTGTCTGGCTGTACGTCAGCGCAACTCTGCGTCCCGTGGCTTTGAGTGCCCGCGCCCCACGAGGCCATATCTGACCCGATCACCGCCAGGCAGAGAAACAATACACAGGCCACCATGGGCGGAACGGTGCCGATGAGGTTCATGAGCAACGCACCCAGCACGCAGGAAACGGCAATATGCAGAAGCGCCTTCTGGATGGAGCACCCGGCATAGCGCCGGCCCCACGCGCTCACAGTCAAAGCCGATCCGGTCCCGGCCACCAACCCCACTGCCCCCACAGTCACCGTGAGGACTTCCGCAAACAACAGCACCAGAAAACCGAGGGCACCGGCAGCCACCACGCCGTTTCGCACTGCCCGACGCTCCCACCACAAAGACACCTGCGGCTCGCGATGGCCTACGGCAGCCAGCAGAAGCCCCATCACCGTAAACGCGAGCAGCGAGCACAGCATGAAGGGCATCAGAATGAGCTCGAAATACCCCACTTTGGCAAAGGAATGCAGTGCCGGCTCATATACCAGCAAAGTCGCCATCGTAGCCGAAAGCCCCAAGTATCCTGGCTCAATCTGGAACCGACTCCGCCTCGCATTCTCCATAGCAATCCCTTCCGCGAAATTCTCTCGCGGCCATTCTACCAGGCCCGAAACCGCGCCGATTTCCGATTCCCAATGTCTTCGGGCCTGGAGGACGCTGAGGGGCCGCATTTCACATTTTTGGCAAACTCGATTACAGCACCTCGGCCAGCGCTTCGGCAAACGTGCTGCGGGAGGCGCGGGCTAACAGGGCGTCCTTCTCGTCGCGGGTGAGCTGCTTGAAGGCGTATTCCGCGTGCATGGCATCGTGCTTCGTGGGGAATTCGGCGCAGGCGAGCAGGCTCACGGGCAGTCGTGCCCGGGTGTACTTCGCGCCCTTCCCCGCGTTGTGCACCGCCAACCGCGCCTGCACATCCACGGCGTAGCCGGTGTACAGCGACCCGTCGGCACACTCCAGCACGTACATGTAATGGGAAGACGGCACCTTTAGTAGTACCGATAGTACGCAGCGCAGCTGCCTTCGCTGCTGACCATGCAGGGGCCGACGGGGTTTTCGGGGGTGCATACCGTACGGAACAGGGGGCAGTCGCTCGGTGCCATGATGCCACGGAGGACGTCGCCGCAGCGGCAGCCGGCGTGCTCGCGCACCGGCTCCACCGCGGGGTCGAAGCGGCGCATGGCGTCGAACTCGGCGAACTCGTCGCGGATGCGGTAGCCGGATCCGGGGATCTCGCCGATACCGCGCCAGGTGGCGGCGCAGGTCTCGAACACCTCGTCGATGGCGGCCATGGCCACGGGGTTGCCCTCGGGCATGACGCCGCGGGCGTAGGCGATCTCGATCTCGGCGCGGCCCTCGTGCAGCTGGCGCATGATCATGGCGATGCCCTGGAGCACGTCCACCGGCTCGAACCCGGTGATGACCCCGGGAATGCCGTACTTCTCGGCCAGGAAGCAGTAAGGCTCAGCGCCGATGATGGTGGACACGTGGCCCGGCAGGATGAGCGCGTTCACCTCCAGGGCCGGGTCGTTCACGATGACCTCCAGCGCCCCGGGCATGTTCTTATGGGCCCCGTACACGGAGAAGTTCGCCAGGCCCATGGCCTTCGCACGCTTGATGGCCATGGCCACGAGCGGCGTGGTGGTCTCGAAGCCCACGCCCACGAACACGATCTGGCGGTCGGGGTTCTCCTGCGCCAGGCGCAGCGCATCCAGGGGCGAGTACACGATTTCCACGGAGCGGCCGGCCGCCTGCTCCGCCAACAAGCTGGAGGTGGAGCCGGGCACGCGGGTCATGTCGCCGAAGGTGGCGATGGTCACTTCCGGCACGCGGGCGAGCGCGATCACCTTGTCGATGTCGTGGTTGCTCGTCACGCACACGGGGCAGCCCGGGCCGGAAGCCAGGCGCACCCCCTCGGGCATGAGGCCGCGGATGCCGTTGCGGGCGATGGCGACGGTGTGGGTGCCGCACACCTCCATGAGCGTGGCCGTCTGGGGCGCCAGCGCCTGAATGGACTCGATGAGCCCCCGCGCCAGCTTCGGATCCTTGAACGCCTTCAGTTCTTCCTGCATATGGTCCATGGTTACACCGCCGCGGGAGCGGGTGCCTCATCCCCGGCCAGTTCGGGGAACTGCTTGATGAGGTCGATGGTCTCTTGGGCGAACTGCTCGTCCACCACCTCGATGGCGAAGCCCGCGTGCACGAGCACGTAGTCACCCACCTGCGCGGTCGGCGTGAGGTCCACGGAAATCTCGCGGGTCACACCCAGAATGTCAACGGTGGCCAGGTTCCCCTCGGAAAGCGCCGCCACCTTCGCCGGAATCGCCAAACACATAACTGCCTCGTTTCTGCCGCATGTTCTCTCAGCGCCCATTGTCGCAGGTTCGCCCGGGAAAGTCGGCGACGTTTCGACCGACGCCGAGAATTCCCGCAGAAAACGGTCGGCCACACAAAGAAGCGCCATCGGGGAGGGACGACGACGCTTCCCGTTAAGAGGGTTCGAAGACACCTTGTAGGGTCAAAATCGATCTGTTAAAATACGTTATCGGGGGTATTCGTATTGGAAATAAATATAAATACCCCCTCTAAGGCTGAATAGGGGTACATAAATGGAACTTTTCAAGCGCGAAAGCTATCTGAACAAAATACGTGGCTTCTACGACGACGATGAGATCATAAAGGTCATCACGGGCGTCCGGCGCTGCGGCAAGTCGTGCCTCATGAAGACCATTCGCCGGGAAATCGAGGAGGGGGGCGCCGATCCGGCGAACATCCTCTACCTCGACCTCGACAAGCGCGGGTTCAGATCCGTCAAGACGAAGGACCAGCTGGAGGCCCTCATCGCCCCCATCGCTGATATTCCCGGGCTCAAGTACGTTTTCATAGACGAGATACAGAACGTCAAGGGCTTTGAGGAGGTAGTGAACGGATTCCGCACCGAGGGCGGCTTCTCCATCTTCATCACAGGGTCCAACTCGTACCTGCTGTCGGGAGAATTGGCCACGAAGCTAACGGGGCGCTACGTCGAGTTCGAGATGCAGACGCTCACATTCGCAGAATACTGCGACATGAAGCGATTCCTGGGCAAGCGGATCCACCCCGACCTAACCCGGGAACTCGACGCCTACATCCTCGAGGGCGGCTTCCCCCGCGCCCTCTACTACGACAGCATGCAGGACAAGCGGACCTACGTCCAGTCCGTTGTCGAGGAGATCATAGAGAAGGACATTCGCAGGCGCGTTCGCATCGTGGATTTGGCACTCTTCACGCAGATACAGAACTACATCATCAACAACTTCGGGGCCACCACCTCCCTCACGAACATACTGAAGGACTTGGGAAAGCAGGGGGTGACGCTCAAGCGGGAGACCCTCTCGAGGTATCTTCGCATCCTGGAGGACGCGAAGGTGATTCGCAAGTGCACGCGCTTCGACATGAAGTCGCGCAAATCTCTCCGCGGGGAGCAGAAGTACTACCTGGCCGATCTGAGCTTCTACTTCGCGCTAAACACCGACAACCAGATCAACTACGGCCCCGTTCTGGAGAACATCGTGTACTCCTACGCCCGCAGCAAGGACTACAGCATCAGCGTCGGGCGCATCGGGAAACTCGAGTGCGATTTCATCCTGCGCGACCATAACATGGGATACGCCTATGTGCAGGTGTCGATGACCATAGCCGCATCCAAGGACACGGAGAACCGCGAGTACGCGCCTTTGGAGCAGCAGAAAGACAACTTCCCCAAGTTCGTGCTGACGAGAAACGACCCCATCCAGAGACGCAACG
Source organism: uncultured Enterorhabdus sp. (assembly GCA_947573925.1). Taxonomy (GTDB): domain Bacteria; phylum Actinomycetota; class Coriobacteriia; order Coriobacteriales; family Eggerthellaceae; genus Adlercreutzia. Next base: position 7,293 of record CANPHS010000062.1, read on the forward strand.
GCATCTACCACGCGAACATCGCGGACTTCATGAGCATGGGCCGGGGGTTCACCGACGGCCTTTACGCGGATCTCTTTGAGGGGCCGTCATATGATTCTGGATACGGTATAGATATGCACCGCTCGATAGAATGCCCGAACTGCCATTTCGTGCAACAGAACATCGACCTCTCTGAGGACGTGGTCGATGTGGAGGTTGGCGAGGACAACGATGTAACCATGGGCTCAGACATCGTGTACAACTTCAACATCGACTGCCTCCCGTGCCCCGAGTGCGGGTTGGACCTGAGAGTCTACGGCTACATCCGCGAATATCCCGAAGGTGCGTATGACTCCGAATACCTGAAAGTGCTCCCAGTCAAATAATGCAAGACCGAGCAGCTTTCCATGAGTCGCCACAATGAGGACTCCCTATAGGGGGCTTTAGCATTTCGAGCGAACGCCTGCCTCCTCCCCTTAGCCTTCGGTTCGGGCGCGGGCCACCACGGCCTGGCCGAGGCTGATGCAGCCGTCGTTGGGCGGTAGGTCGCGGTTGATGGCGGCGGTGAAGCCGGCGTCGGCGAGGTCGGCCAGGACGTGCTCGGTGAGGTAGCGGTTCATGAAGACGCCGCCCGACAGCACCACCGTGGCGATGCCGTACATGGCCCGCACCAGCTCGGCACCCATGACGATGGCCCCGGCCATGGCGTCGTGGAAGCGCCGCGAGATGATGGACGCGGGCACGCCGGCCGCCAGGTCGTCCAGCAGGGCGCGGAAGGTGGGTTCGGCGTCCAGCAGCAGCACCGAGGTGTCCTCGGCGGTACTGGTCTCGGTGGCGGTGTTCTTCTCCACGATGACGGCGTAGCGCTCGCGGGCCGCCAGCTCGTCTTCCCCGGCCACGCCGGCGGCCTCCTCGGCCGCGGCCGCCCCGGGCGCGTCGGCCCCGGACACCTCCATGGCCGCCTCCAGCAGAATGGCCCCCTCGCCCTCGTAGCTGGGTTCGGCGCAAAGGCCGAGCAGGGCGCTCGCGGCGTCGAACAGGCGGCCGGCCGAGGAGGTCATGGGGGTGTTCAGGCCGCGCTCGATCATGGTCTCGCACACCTCGGCCGCATCGCCCAGCGGAGCCAGGGCCGCAGCAGCCGCCGGGTGTTCCAGCAGGTCGTAGGCCCACAGCACGCCGTAGGCCATGCGCAGCGGGTGCTTGATGGCCGCCGAGCCCCCGGGCATGGGCACGTAGGCGAAGTTGGCGAAGCGTTCGAAGGCCTGGCGGTTCGCCAGCAGCACCTCGCCGCCCCAGATGGCCCCGTCGGCCCCGTAGCCCGTGCCGTCGAAGGCGATGCCGCATACCGCGTCGACAAGCCCGTGCTCGGCCATGGCCGACACGATGTGGGCGTGGTGGTGCTGCACCTCAGTCACGGGAAGGCCCTGGTTGTGGGCCCATTTGCTCGTCAGGTACTCGGGATGCCGGTCGCAGGCCACGGCTGCGGGCTTCATCTCGAACAGACTCTCGAAGCGGTCCTTGGCCGCCAGCCACGCATCGTAGGTCTCGGCGTTTTCCACATCGCCGATGTGCTGGGACACGAAGCCGTCGGTGCCGCGCAGCAGCGTGAAGGTGTTCTTCTGCTCGGGCCCGGCGGCGAAGATGACGCCGGCGTTCGGGTACGCCGCCGCGTCGGCCTCGGCCTCGGCCACCGTGCCTCGCTCGGCCACGGGGCCTTCCGCCGCCGCGTTCTCGGCGACAGCCGTCTCGGTGGCGGCTACGGACACGGGCACGGGCGCGTAGCCCCGGGCACGGCGCAGGAACTGGATGGCCGCATCGGTCGTGCCCGCCTCAGCGCCAGGCACCGTAATGAGCCGCACCACGGAATCGTCGAAGCGGGTGAGGATGGCGCGGTTGTTCCCCAAGAAGGCGTCGGCGATGCCGTCCAGCTTCTCGCGGGCCTCCTCGTCGGCGATGCAGATGGGCTCGTTATGGACGTTGCCTGAGGTCATCACGAGCAGGGGGACGGGACGACCGGGCGCGGAGCCCTCGGCTGCCACCTGCAGGTTCGCGGCGTACCACGCCTCGGCGAAGTCGTGCATCAGCAGGTGCTGCACCGGCGTGTAGGGCAGCATGACGCCCAGCTCCGAGAGCCCGTCGGCCACGCCGCCCCCGATGGCGCCGTCGGGACGCTTCCGCAACAGCACGATGGGCCGCGTGGAGCCGGTCAGCACCGCCTCCTCTTCCTCGGACACCGCGCACAGCGCCCGCGCATCGGCCACCGAAGCCGCCATCACGGCCAGGGCCTTCCCGTCGCGCCGCTTCCGCCGCCGCAGCTCAGCCACGGCCCCAGCGTTGTTCGCGTCGCACACCAGGTGGAAGCCCCCGAGCCCCTTTACGGCCAGAATCTTCCCCGCCATGAGCATCTCCACCGCCGCCGCGAAGATAGCGTCCGACTCCTCGCGCGTCTTTCCCACCGACACGGCCCCATCGGCCCCAACACTCCACGTTACCGAGGGCCCGCATTCAAAACACGCGTCGGGCTGGGCGTGGAAACGGCGGTCCAGGGGGTCGGCGTACTCGGCGGCGCAGCGCTCGCACATGGGGAAATCGGCCATGGACGTGGCCGGGCGGTCGTAGGGCAAGTGGTCGATGATGGTGAAGCGCGGGCCGCAGTTCGTGCAGTTGATGAAGGGGTAGCGGTAGCGGCGGTCGTTGGGGTTGAACAGCTCGGCCACGCAATCGTCGCAGGTGGCCAGCTCGGGGGACACGAGCGTCGTCTCCTCCACGGCGTCATCATCCGAGAAGCGAATCTCGAAGGAATCGAAATCCTCCAGAGGCACCTCCTTGATGTCGATCTCCTCCACCCGCGAGGCCGCCGGCGCGTTGTCCGAGAGCTCCATGATGAACTCGTCCACCAGCTTGCTCTCGCCCTCAGCATGGATGTACACCCCATCGGCCGCATTCAGCACCCAGCCGTTGATCAGGTACTTCTTCGCCATCCGATAGACAAAGGGGCGGAACCCCACCCCTTGCACAATGCCCTTCACATGAATATCGACCGCATCGATCATAGCCGCGCTCCTAACGGGAAATTTCGCCTCCCGCTAGTGTACCCGAGAACGGGCCGTTAAGCGCAGTCGTTACCCGATCGGCGGTTCTCCTGGAGCCTCTTCGGACGCGGCGATGGCCTCAGCCTCCGCAATGTCGGCGACGGCGACAACCTCAGCCTCGACGACTTCCGCCACCTCGGCGCCTTCCGCAGCTTCCACTGCCCCAGCGCCTTCCACGGTCTCCACCACGGCGGTGGCCTCGGCCTCGTCCTCCTCGGCGGCGGCCGCCTCGGCCAGGGCCCGGTCGGTCAGGATGTCGGCGATGACGTCGTCGATCACCTGGGCGAGCTGGCGCAGGGTCACCCCCGAGTTGTCGGGCAGGTGCAAGTGCACGCAGCGGCGCCCGCGCTTGGCCAGGGTGACCAAATCGCCGGCGGCCTGGGCCTTCGCCAGGTCCCCCAGGCTCGCGGCCGGGCAGCCCTCCGGCAGCGGGATGTCCTTCAGCTCGTCGGCCGAGAGTATCAGGAACACGCCCATGTTCGGGCCGCCCTTCTGCAGCTGGCCGGTGGAGTGCAAATAGCGCGGCCCCACCTCCAGGCACGACGACACGCCGAAGGCCTCGGCCACGCCGTGGCGCACCTGCTCGATGGCCTCGCGGCGCCCCTCGCCCGTGAAGGGCAGAAACGCGTTCAGCGCGAAGAAGTCGCCGGGCTGCAGCGAGCTCAGCAGCGCGTACAGCGTCTCGTGCAGATCCTCGCAGCCCTCGAACATGGCGGCGTAGCTCACCTCCACGCGCCCCATGTCCACCGACTCGGTGAACACCTCGGTGAAGGCGGCCTCGGGCTGGCCGTGCTCCAGGATGGCCAGCACCTCGGCCTTCGCGGAGGCCACGTCGGGCTGGTCGAAGGGGCACACCCCCATGAGGTAGCCGCACATGGCGATGGCGTACTCCCACATGACGAAGTGCTCGGCCAGCTCGTAGACCGACTCGATGCGGTAGTTCAGGCGCGGGACGGCGTTGTCGATGTAGGCGAGGCTCATCTCGAAGTTGCGGCGCTCGTCCCAGAGATCGGTCTGGGTCTGGTACATGATGATGGAGCGGTCGCCCGGGTCCTCGGTGAGCAGCAGCGAGTCGATCTCGATGCTCGGCAGGATGCCCTGGCCCTCCTTGCCCAGCGATTCGGCCACCAGCTGCTCGATCCACAGGCCGAGCACGCGGCCGCGGCGCGGCGTGAGGAACGAGAACTTGTTGCGGCCCTTCAGGTAGTTGTCGTAGAGGAAGGCCGCCAGGTTGATGGCCGGGTTGTCGATGGCGTCCTCGGAGCAGGCCGCCTCGGCCGCCCGGGCGTGGGCCATGAACTCGTCCAGGTCGATGCCCGCGAGCGCCGCCGGCACCAGGCCGAACACCGACAGGGCCGAGAAGCGGCCGCCCACGGACGGCTCGCCGAGGAAGACGGCCCGCCAGCCCTCCTCGCGGGCCTGGCGCTCCAGGTCGCTGCCGGGGTCGGTGATGGCCACCAGGTGGCGCACCACGTGGTCGCCGAGCTCCTGCTCGAAGGCCTCGCGCACGGCGGCCAGCAGCATGCGAGGCTCGATGGTGCCGCCGCTCTTCGACGAGATGATCACCAGCGTGCGGCGCGGGTCGCACATGGTGAGCATCTCGCGCACGCGCACCGGCGAGTCGGAGTCCAGGGTGCGGAACTTCACGCGGTTGGACTCGTGCTTGTTGTACTTGGTGATGGTCATGGGCGCCTGGGTGGAGCCGCCCTGGCCGA
>CANPHS010000063.1 GCA_947573925.1 uncultured Enterorhabdus sp.
CCCTGGCCGACACCAACACGTTCGGGCCCTTTGGGGGCGCCCGCTGCTCCCGCCGCGCCCCCTTCGGCATCGGCCCCCGCCTCTGACGAAACCGTCGAAGGCTCGCCGTCCGGAAGGGCCTTTTCGCGAGCCTCCGGCGTTTCCGTCTGGACCTCCGGCGTTTCCGTCTGGACCTCGGGGTCGCCATGCGGGACGCCATCGTCCACCGGGCCGTCGCCATCCGCCGAAGAACCGCCTTCGGGTTCCGCATCAGCCGCGACGTCCGCTTTCCCCTCTTCAGGCTCGCCTTGGGGGTCGACCGGCGCCTCTTCGGGTTTGCCTTGCGGGTTGTCCGCCACCTCCTCGGCCGGCCGGTCCGAAACGGGCAGGATGTCGGCATCTTGCACGCCGGCCGCCGCGCCCGTCGCGGGGAAGAGGGCGGCCGCGAGCATCACGGAAAGCATTATCAGTGCTGGCCGTTTCATGGATAAACCTCGTTTCATGGATAAACCTCTGCGGAAGGTGCGTCTCGTTCGAAGAAATACAGATTCCCTATGCTAGCTTCCTCCTTGTGGGGGCGCCCCGTCGTTCGCGGTGCGATTCCCGCAGTTCGCGAACGCTGGGGCATTAAGGCGCCAAGCTGACGGCGCTGGGAAGCAGGAGCCGTTTATAATGAACGCCATGGACGAAACAAAACGCAGCTCCCCACACCCCCTACGCGCAGCCCCCTGCGATGACGAAGCCGCGCCGGACAGCCCCGGCAGCCCCGGTCGCTTCCTTCGCGTCGCCATCTGCGACGACGACCCTGCGACGCGGAGCGACGTCCAGGCCCTCCTGAGCGAATACGCCCAGCTGCACGCTGTGAACATGGCCGTCAGCGCCTACGAGAGCGCCGAGGCCCTTCTTGCCGCCCGCGACGCTTTCGATGTGCTGTTCCTGGACATATACATGGACGGGATGGACGGCACCGAAGCGGCATGGCGGCTCAGCGCGGAAGAGCGCGAGCGCACGGTCTTCCTCACCACGAGCGAGAGCCACGCCGTCGAAGCATTCCAGCTGGGAGCGGCCCACTACCTGCTCAAACCCGTCACTCTGGAAGACGTGTCCGAAGCGCTTCGCCGATGCATCCCCGGCAAGGAGGTTCCGGCGGACGTCCTCGTCGTGCGCACGACGGACGGGACGGTCCCCATCCCCATGGCCTCCATACGCACGATAGAGGCTCGGGACAAGGTGTGCGCGATAACCGCCACGGACGGCGATTGGCGCGCCTACGCGTCCCTCGGCTCGTTGGAGGGGCAGCTGGACGGCCGCTGCTTCCTCCGCGTCCATCGGAGCTACATCGTGAACATGCGGCGCATCAAGACGCTCTACCACGACCGCGTGGTGATGGACGACGGAACCGCCATCAGCGTGGGCCGCGGGCGACAGCAAGAGGCCAGGCGACGCTACCAGGACTTCATGTTCGCACTCGCGCGGGGCGAGCTCTCGTGATGGCCGCCGAGACGTTCGCGAGGCTGCTCTTCGGCTTCCTGTTCCAGGTGATCCCGTTCGGCATCCTGGCGATGTACCCGTTTTGGAACCGGCTGCGGACTTCCCCGAAGAAGACAACGGCCCTTATCGCCCTCGCCGTTGCGGGCGTAGGAACCGTCTTCGCAACAGCCGGATGCTACCTTCAGGGCCTGCTTCCCGGCGATGCGACGCTGTTCAACGCGGTGAACGCGATCTTCCTGGCATGCCTCGTCCCCTGCTTGGCGCTGTACCTCGTGCTCGTGCGCGGGACGTGGCAGGAGAAGCTGTTCGTGTTCGATTTCGCGCTCACCTGCGCCTGGGGCATCACCGCCACCACCGACATCGTGTTCACGGTAACCCACAAAGACGGGCCTTTCGACGGACTCCCCTACCAAGGATGGACGCCGCTACTCCTTCTTGCGTTGGGCGCGGTGACCGTCCCCGTGCTCATGCTGCTGCTGAAAAGAAACTACCTTCCCGTGCGCGATGGAATATCATGGAAGCAAAGCACGGTGCTGGCGCTGCTTTCGGCCGCCCTTTTCATCATGCTGGCGTCGATATTCGTCGCCACAGCCTTCACCGACGCGGCGAACCCGCTGACAATGACGCTGTTCGTAGCGGTCCTGGCGATGGTCTTCGCCGTGTACGCCGCCATGCTGGCGCTCCTGCGGGCCGGTGCGGAACGGCTCGACGCGCAGCGCAAGGGCGACCGTGCGGAGCACATGCTTCAACTGCAATCCCGCCAGATCAAGGCCATGGACGACGCCCGGCGGCACGACCGGCGCATGCGCTCGCGGCAATCCGCAGCCTCGTCACCCAAGGCGATTCCGATGCCGCACTCGAGTTTCTGGACGAATACATGGACGGCATGGCGAGCGACGGCATCACGCGCTACTGCGGAAACGAGGCAGTCAACGCCGTGGCAAGCCACTATGCGAAAGTCGCTGAGGAAAACGGGGTCCGTTTCGAGATGCACGCCTCCCTCGGAGGCAGCGCGGCCGCAGGGAACGCGGATCTGTGCGTCGTTTTGGGCAACCTGCTCGACAATGCCGTCTTCGCAGCGTCGCACGGAGACGGCGAGCAACCCCGTTGGGTGAGGGCGGGCCTGGCCTCTTCCGGCGACGCGGTGGCCATCACCGTCGACAACAGCTTCGACGGATGCGTGGAACAGGAGGGGAATGCCTACCGCTCCACCAAGCGGGGCCATGCGGGCCTTGGCATCGAGAGCGTGCGCTTCGCTGCAGAGCGGCACGGCGGCGCAGCGGCGTTCTCCCACGACGGCACCACGTTCCATGCCTCGGTGATGCTGGGAGGTCCCTCGGCATTCGCCGACTAGCGCCGAGCGAGCCTAGCGGCACCGGGCCGGCACCGGGCCGGCGGCACCCCCCGCCGCCGGCCTTACCCCAAACGGTCGAGCAGCGCCCAGGCCTGGGCTTGCAGCGCCGTCTCCTCGGCGGGGGCCAGCACCAGCTCGTCGGTGGTGTAGTCGTGGCGGGTGAGGGCCACCTGCACGTGCACCGTCTCCACCACGTCGGCGCGGATGCACGACAGCGTCTCGGCGAGGTCGGCGGCGCAATAGCGCGCCTTCGCCCCGCCGCCGGCGCAGCTGAACAGGGTGAGCTTGCCGGCGATGGCCGTGTCGGTGGAGCCCGGCGCGACTGGCCGCGACAGCCAGTCGAGGCAGTTCTTCAGCACGGCGGGAATGCCGTGGTTGTACTCCGGCGAGAACAGCCACAGAGCGTCGGCCTCCTGCACCTCCCCGCGCACCCGGCGCACCGGGGCCGGCGTGGGGAACTCGATGTCCTGGTTCATGTAGGGAAGGTCGTCGTAGGCGAGCCAGCGCACCGCGGCCTTCCCCTGCAGAAGCTTCGCCACGTACTCCCCCACCTGGCGGTTGAGGGACTTCTTCCGCAGCGAGCCGCACAGGAACAGAACGGTCTTCTCGGGTTTCGCCTCCATGGCTCTCCTTCCGACGGGCCGCGCCGGCCGGCCCGCGGGCCCCGGCGGCGGCATCTCGCACCAGCCGCCCCAGCATAGGCCACAACCGCCGCCCTGCACCGGTCCACGGGCCTTCAGTGAGCGAACCGTTACGACCCGCAGGAAAGGACCCGATACTCCTTTATTTGCTTTGATCGATCTCGGCAATGAATGAGTTCACCCAGGCTATTGCCTCGTCTGCCTCGCCGATAACGGAAAGGCCGTCGGCAGATTCAGCATAGGCATCATCCCAGCCGTAGTTTTTCTCGATATGCGGCGGCCAGCCTTGCGCACGCCTGTAGGAAAACAACCTAAGGCAAACCGCACGCACCTGGCCCATGTCGACCTCGTCCCTCTGCACTATGAGCTGCAAATCGACGAGATCGTGAACGCGCTCCAAACCAGGCGATGAGAGGGCGTGCAGCTTCTGGGCGATCTGATGGTCGAGGCGCATCAGGGGCACGGGGGCCGCCTCCGGGAATCCGAGCTCCTGCAGGATCTTCGACGCGCCGACGGGCACGACCATCTCGGGTTCATCCGCATCGCCGATTTCATTGTGCCCGATTTCCAGCGGCACTGTTACCCAGGCTTTTCCGTTATAAGCCAGTTTGATGTCGTAAGGCTGCATGATGTACGCCGGAGGAACGCCGTCGGGATGCGCCGGCTGTCTTGCGACGATATGCCCCGTAAAGCCGTTCCAGCCGTCTCTCAAGTTCATTTCGAGCTCATCCAAAAAGTCTTCCGACGTTGCCCTACGCGCCGTATCCAGATCGGTCGTAAACCGAGTAGCGAAATCACCGTATCTCATTTTCAAAGCCGTTCCGCCTTTTATCACCGAAGGAGGCAGCATCTGGCCGACGATGGCGTTCGCGAGCATCGTCCTAACGTGGACGTACCGGTCTCCCGGCCCGCTGATGCGCTGGATGGCCAAGTCGAGGTTTCTTCTGCTATTGGGCGGCTTGCTCATTTTTCTCCAATTCCGCATTAAGCTCGTTGAATTCCCGCTTCGTGATCAGCCCGAGTTCACGGGCTCGCGCAACCGCCTGAAGCAGTCTTTCGCGCATCATGGTCCTCCTGCACGACCTTACGGCGTCGGGTATGGACTGGGAAGGTATGCCGTCGTATGAGACGCATGGCTCTGGGCGGCCAACGTTCACCACCTTTATCCCGACGGGAAGATGCTTTCTGATACGCTTGTCGCTTCCCACTAAGATCCTTGTGGGATTCGTGGGCGCAAGGCCGTGCATGGCGATAACCGACTCGCCATACAGGTAGGCATGGGGGCCTACAAGGGCCACGGCCTCAGCGTAGGGGTCATTCGGCTCCGGCACGTGGTGCTCGATGCGGTACACCCCGCGGCCGATCCTCGTGAGTCGGCCGTCTTCCACGTATCGCACAAGATCCTTGTTCGCTGCCCCCGCCTCGTTTGCCTCGGCCGTTGTTACGAGACCGTGGTTGTCGGCTGCTATCTCATATATCTTATCGTAAAGCGTCATGCCAAAATGTTACCATTTTTGGGAACTTTTTGGCATTGGATATTTCATGATGCGAAACGAACCCAACGCGCATGCAGACAAGCCCATGAAACCCGTTGCAACGCGCAACCGACCCTCCCTGGGCTCTCATTGCGGCCGGATTCCATCGTTATGGGGCCGAATGGCAATGCCCCAATCCAATCCGGCGCAATTCTGTTCAAGATTCCGCGCGGAAAAAGGGTACGCTCTTGTCTTCGAGAGAAAGAAGGGCGATGGACTGCACGGAACCCACAGAGCCTGCGGCATGGGTGCCGGCCGCGCCGAGGTGCGCGGTGGCTCCCCTCGCGCTCGCCGGATGCGAGCGACGGCGCTATACGGGCGTCGCCCAGCCCTTCGCGGCCCACGCCCACAGCCACTACGTCGTGGGCATCGTGCGCGAGGGGCCCTGTGCCTGCGCGGCCTTTGAGCAGCTGATGCGGGCCGCCGAGAACGCCTCCGGCGAAGATGGGATGAAGGCCGCGACCCGCTCCTTCCGGCACGCCCTCATAGCGGGGCCGGTGCCCCCGCTATGAGGGCGCCGGCCACCTAGGTCCGCGACCCTTCGGTTCCATTTCTATTTACGGTACCAGTAAAAAACTTCTTGCATCTTTTACAGGTACCTGTTATAGTCTGCTGCGAAAACAATGACTGGTACCTGTAAAAAGAGGAACCCATGGAAGCGACTAAGGAAAACATCGCGGAGAAGCTGGTGATCGTCTGGCAGCTCGCCGGCGCGGCGCGGCGGACGGCGGGAGGGCCCGGGCGGCACTTCGACCCCACGCGGGGCAAGGGACGCGTCCTGGCCATGTTGAAGATCAAGGACGGCCTCAGCACCAAGGAGCTCGCGTCCGTGACGGGCATGCGCGTCTCGTCCATGAACGAGCTGCTCTCGAAACTGGAGGCCGCCGGGCTCGTGCGGCGCGAGGCCTCCGAGGCGGACGGCCGCGTCATGCTCGTCTACCTCACCGAGGCCGGCCGCGAGACCGAGACGGGCGGGGGCGCCGGCATCGACCTGCTCGCGGGCCTCACCCAGAACGAGCTCGACCAACTCGACGTCATCCTGGATAAGATGATCGCGAACGCGAGGGAGGCCCTGGGCGACGAGCGCTGGGAAGAGCTCCAGAACGAGTGGGAGCGCCGCCGGGAGGCCATCGCCAGCTTCATGGAGTCGGGCGCCGACCCCACGGCGTTCCCGGGCGGCTTCCCGGGCGCCCCGGCCACATCGCCGCTGGGCGCCGCGCCCTTCCCCGGCGGCATGTCCATGCCGCCCTTCGGGGCCGCACCCTCCCCTGCCTCCGGCTTCGGCCCCGGTGCCGCCCCGGGCTGCCGGCGCGGCCCCAGTCCCGACTTCGGCGCCGGCTTCGCCCCCGGCCGTCCCGGCCAGGCCCCGAACTTCGGACGACCCGCCGAGTAGGCCCTTCAATCCCAGGGGGGCAGCCCTCGCGCCCATCGCCTTCAAGCCCAAGCCCCAAGCCGCGCCGCCAACCTTGATGCGGCCCGGGCGGGCGCCTCGATAAAACTAGGGCCAGTCCCAGCAGGACCGGCCCTCACAAAACCCGAAGGTTTTTGAATCTGCGATTATTTTCCCAGAACAGACCTGCAAGTCAATGCTGTGTCTAATTTCACTAAGAAAGCTTAGCCTCTGTGCCTTACGGCTCTTGCTTGTTGCGAGAGCTCCAATTTACGCACTGCCAAGTTACTGCCAAGTTACTGCCTAAGTTATTTGGCAGTATCATAATACTGAGAAGGGTCTTGCCTACTTTTCCCGTGCCAACATAGAAGGCCCATCTGGGCAAGCGATTTAAGTGTGGTGGATGCTGTTTGTCTCGATATTCCTGCTGCTTCTACCAGCGTTGCCGTTGTGATACGACCTTGCGATTGAGCGAGATCTAACGCAATTTGCTGATTCTTCGTCAAACGTATTTGATCCCGCTTCTGATTCTGATTGCTATCGGCGCCACCGTCCTTTACAGCTGCCACCTTCCGCAGAGGAAGGGTGATAGTGGAGCGCTCCGGGTTAACCTCTTCGGAAAGGACCGGTCTTTCGTAGCCGGTCTTTTCCCATTTCTTCACCATGTCCGGGATTCCTCCGCCGGCGCGCTCTCCCACGTTGATGAGCGAGAACATCTTCATCATGGTCTCGTTGCGGGGGTCGGAGTTGCCACCGATGTAGGCCGCCTCGATGTCGATGCGGAAGCCCCCTGGATTGGAGAGGCGAAGCTCGTCCTCTTTCCAGAGGAAGACGACCCCGCGCCGCTCATGATAGTCTGCGTTGGTGAGGCAGTTCGCCATGGCCTCGCGCAGCGCGTCGTGCGCGTCCGTCTCATCGATGCGCAAGCTGTTCTCGTCGAGGCGGAAGGGCACCTGAAGCGCCTGCTTCATATTGTTGTATGCACGGCGGTAGAAGTCGAAAACATTCCCCGACCAGCTGTCGTCCTGCGACGTTATGCGCATTTGCCAACGCTCGTCGGGATCGAGCTCCTGCCTGTAATCGAGGAAGTAGTGTGGAAACTCCGCCATGATGCGCCACTCTTCGCCGAACATGAGGAGGCCGGCGCTGGTGGGGGTGGACCGCGCCGTCGCTTCCGACCCTCGCCGCGCCAATGCGGCACAGGAACTCGTCTGTCGGCAACTCCGTCCAGGCATGCGAATCATGATGGATGCCGTAGCTCGTCCGATACGAGGCGATGGTCTCCGCCGACAGGTCGCTCACGGTAAGGTTTTCGTGGACATATGAGTCGACGGATTCATCCGATGCGTCCCGGTACATGGCGTGAATCTCGCTCGCAGCGCACCGGTAGTCGCCCTTGTGGTCGCGCCGGTACGTACCGGTCATGGGGTTCCCGTTGACGTAGACCGGCCGCAGATGCCTGTCTGCGCGTGGGACGTCCACTACTATGAGCTGGGTGCCTTCGATTTCCTCGATGCGCACGTCCTTGTCTGAGAGAACGCAGGGGTACAGCTTGTCGGGGCTGTGAGCGGCGTTCCAGAAATCGTCGAGCATCTTGTCCGCGTCCGACAACCCGGAAATTTCGAGAGTGCCGTCCCTAAGCTCCTTGGCTCCGAGTACGATCATGCCGCCGCCCGTGTTGGCGAACGCCGAGATCGTCTCCCAGATGCTCCTGGGGATTCCCCCTTGCGCCGATTTGGCTTCAAGGCAGTTGCTTTCCTTGCATTTGTCGAGATTGCTCAGGCCCACGGAACTCCTTTCTTATTGTCCCCATTCTACCTGCCGCATTATCGACTTGGAACCGTGCGTCCCCGAAAGCGGAACATCGGCGCAACGGAGAGAGTCGCTTCCGCCGTTCTTGATACGGCAACGCCTCCATCTTCTGCGGTATACTTGCCCCCGAAGGTAAAAACACGACCCCGTCGGGTAGTCGGGGTGCGGCCGCGCTCTTGCGACGAGCCGTCAGTAACCTGCCTCCTTGGTTGTCCCTCCTTCAGGTTCGTCACCGATATAAAGGAGGAACAGCGATGAGCCTGTGCAAACTCACCGTGCGCTTCGAGGAGCCGTTCTGGATCGGCCTCGTCGAGGTGGAGGACGGCGGCAGCTACAGCGTGGCGAGGCACGTCTTCGGCGCGGAGCCCACCACGCCCGAGGTGCTCGACTTCATCCGCGACCATTGGAACGACCTGCGCTTCACGCACGAGGTCCAAATCGAGACCCGGGAGGCCAAGCGCATCAACCCCAAGAGGCTCCGCCGCATGATCGAGAAGGAGATGCGGTCGGACGCCCGACGTGGGACCAAGGCGCAGCAGGCCCTCGCGGAGCAGCGCGAGGCGGCCACAGAGGCCGGCAAGACCTCGTCCCGGCAACGGAAGGAAGAGCGCGAGCGCGAGCAGTTCGCCAAGCGTACGGAGAAGCGCAAGCAAAAGCATCGCGGGCACTAGATGTTGACCGCAGGTCGAAACGCGCAGTTGCTCGAGACCGTCGTCCCCGACTTCTGTTTTCTCGTTGCAGGGCGGGTGTGTTGCGCTATACTATGCAAGCTGACTCGCGCGGGTGTAGTTCAATGGTAGAACTCCAGCCTTCCAAGCTGTGGTAGCGGAAGTGCTTTGCGAAACCCGCGAAACGAATGTCTTCAGTATTCCCAGTTCAGAAGTGTGTTTTTGAGAAACCTTTGAAACTGGCATCCTTCTCGGTTCGCTCGTGCTCCCCCTGTTTTTCCAGTACGCTTCCAGTATTTCGCGAAACGCTCGCAACAGAAGCTGCCCAGACAAGCCATTCCTGCAAAATCTAGCGCCGTTCTGACCTCCCAACGCGGACTCGTCCGCAGTGAGGAGGCAGACCATGCCATGCAAGACCATCGCCGTAGCCAACCAGAAGGGCGGCACCGGCAAGACGGCGACCACCCTCAGCCTGGGCGTCGCCCTCGCGCGCCTCGGAAAGCGCGTGCTGCTCGTCGACACCGACCCGCAGGGCGACCTCACCAAGTCGCTCGGCTGGAAGGATCCCGACTCCCTCGAGACGACGCTCGCCGACCATCTGGCCGCCGTCGTCGCGGGCGAGCCCCTGACCCCGGCCGAGGGCATTCTCTCGCACCGCGAGGGCGTTGACCTCATGCCCGCCAACATCGAGCTCGCGGGCATGGAGATGGCCGTGTTCATGGCGATGTCGCGCGAGCAGGTGCTCAACATGTGGGCGTCCCCTCTCAAGGGAGCCTACGACTACATCATCATGGACTGCGCGCCCACGCTCGGCATCATCCCCGTGAACGCTTTCGTGGCCGCCGACAGCGTGCTCATACCGGTCTCGGCCGAGTACCTGCCCGCCTCCGGCATGACAGGCCTTTTGAAGACGGTCGAGCGCGTGAGGCGGCAGATCAACCCCGCCCTTGAGGTGGAGGGCGTGCTCGTCACGCTCTTCGACTCGCGCAACAACCTCGCCAAGGAGGTGGAGGCTACCGTGCGCGAGCAGTACGGCAGCGCCTACCGCGTGTTCGACGTCGTCATTCCGCGCGCCGTGTCGGCAGCAGAGTCCCCCGCCGCCGGCGAGAGCATCTTCTCCTACGACGGGGATGGCAAGGTGGCCCGCGCCTTCGCGTCGCTCGCCGAGGAGGTGGTCAGCCGTGGCTAGGAAGAAGCTGGAGTTCGCGCTTCCCACCGTGGACGACCTGTTCACCTCCCAGGGAGAGCGCGAGCAGGACGCGGGCGAGAAAGTGCGCGAGATCGCGCTCGAAGCCATCAAGGCCTTCCCGGGCCATCCCTTCAAGGTGGCCGATGACGAGGACATGGCCCGCTTGGCCGAGAGCATCGCGGAGAGCGGGGTGCTCGTCCCCTTGACCGTGCGTCCCTTAGGCGATGGAATGTACGGACTTGTGAGCGGGCACAGGCGCAAGCGCGCCGCAGAAATCGCCGGGCTCGCCGCCGTGCCGTGCGTGGTCAGGCACATGGGCGACGACGAGGCCACGATAGCCATGGTGGACTCGAACCTTCAGAGGGAGACCATCCTGCCGAGCGAGCGGGCGTTCGCTTATTCGATGCGGCTTGAGGCGATGAAGCGCCAGGGACAGCGCACCGACCTCACTTGTGCGCAAGTTGCGCACAAGTCGAGCGGCAGGAGGTCGCGTGACATTCTGGCCGAGGAACTGGGCGTCAGCAAGGATAAGGTGCAGCGCTTCATACGCTTGACCTTCCTCGTCCCGCAGCTCCTCTCCCTCGTTGACGCGGGCCGTATGAAGATGCTGCCCGCCGTGGAGGTGAGCTACCTCACAGAAGCAGAGCAGGAGCACCTTCTCGACGCCATGGAGGCCCAGGCCTGCACGCCCTCGCACGCCCAGGCGGTGAAGATGAAGCGCTACTCCAAGGAGGGCTCGCTCACGCCCGCCCTCATCCGCTCCATCATGGAGGAGGAGAAGCCGAACCAGGTAGAGCAGCTTCGCATCCCGAGGAGGAGCATCGCCCGATTCTTCCGGCCCTCGGCCACGCAGAGCGAGATCGAAGGGCGCATCGTGAAGGCCCTTGAACTGCTTGAGCAGGCGGAGCGGCGCCGTGACGGGCTGGGCGGTGCGTGATGGGCAACGTCCTGCACAGGGGCAAGGGCTCCTTCACCCACGTCGAGAACACCATCTTCTTCGACCACGGCCTGTCGGCCAAGGCGAAGGGCATCTACTGCCAGATACGCTCCCTTGAGGGCAATCCCGAGTGGGTGTTCACCATCAAGGGGTTCGCCTCGCTCGTGCGCGACGGGGCGGACGCGGTGACCGCCGGCATCAAGGAGCTCGAGGGCGCGGGCTACATCATCCGCGCGCGCAAACGCAGCGAGAACGGGCGCTTCCTCAAGGCCGAGGAGGCCACTTGGATCACCCTCGACGACCCAGCCATGCACGAGGATGTGTGCGCAGAGCTCAAGGCCGACGGGTTCGCCATCCTCTCCGAGTTCGTCCACTCCGGCGAGGCAGCCGCGCCTGCGTGCCAGAAGAGAGCCGAGGACGTTCCCGAAACGCGCGAAACAGGCGAATCTCCCCAGGTCAGAACCAGAACGGGAAAACCCGTATCTGGAAAAGCCACATCTGGGAAACCGGCACCTATAAATTACTCATCCGATCAATCCCCTCAAACCGATAAACAACTCATCTCTTGCGACCCGGCACCGGCCGACAGGTCGGAGGAGAAGGGCTCGGGGGATTTCAGGGAGTACCGAAAGGGCGAGTTCCCGGAGGCCTTCGAGCGGCTGTGCTCGCTGTCGCTCAAGCCGCTCACCTCGCTCGCCTTCAAGCGGGATGCCCTGAAGGCCTGGAAGGCGAAGGTGGCGGCGGGGGTCGACCCGGAGCAGATCGTGGACGCCTACGCCGCCTACGCCAAGGACTACTGGCTCAGGAACGGCGACGACAACCGCCTCGCGAAGAACCTGCCGCGCTGGCTTGCCTGCGACGACGGGCTGGCCGCGTGGGCCGACGAGCCCATACCGCCCGACATCT
>CANPHS010000064.1 GCA_947573925.1 uncultured Enterorhabdus sp.
CCTTGATCTCCTGCATCTCCTCCACGGCCTCGTCCACGCCCGCCACGTCGGCGAACTTCACGTCGGGCCGCTCCTCGGCGGCCTTCTTGGTCTTCGCCTTGCCGAAGTTCATCTGGGAGTTGTTGGCCTGCTGCATCTTGAAAAAGAAGAAGAACAGAAGACCGCCGATGATGAGGATGGGCAGCAGCGTCGCGAGAATCTCCAGGAAGGGGCTCGGCAGTGTGACCTGGTAGGACACATCCGGGTGCGCCGCGAGCAACTCGCCCAGGGAATCGCTTCCCACGTAGGTGGAGGTGTAGTTGTGCTCCTTGCCGAGGGTGGCCGGCTCGAGCGTGGTGGTGCCCACGCCGGACAGCGCCTTGCCCGTGTCGGGGTTCTTCTCCGTGGCCATAAGGGCGTTCATGGCGTCGAAGGCGCTGTTGAAGGCGCCGGCCGCCTCGGCCCCGGCGGTGACGGCCGGGAAGTAGGTGCCCGACACCGTGTAGTCGCCGGCGGAGTAGGTGACCGACTTCACACGGCCCTGCTCCACGGCCTGGGTGAACTCCGAGGTGATGAGCTGGTCGGTCACCTGGGTGCCCATGGCGCCGGTGCGCATGAACTGGCTGCCCACGAAAAACGCCACGGCCAGCAGGATGAGCACCATGACCATGGTGGTGCGGGACGACGATGAGGGAGTCGGAATTTTCGGATTGTTGTCTGCCATAATGTCTCTCTGTCTTTACTGGTAGATCTCCGGCTTCAAAACGCCGATGTAGGGAAGGTTGCGATAGTGCTCGGCATAGTCGAGGCCGTAGCCCACGATGAACTCGTCGGGGCACTCGAAGCCGGTGTAGCGGCAGTCGATATCGGCCTGGTTCGGCACGTCCTTGCGCAGAAGCGCCGCCACCGCAAGGGACGCGGGCCCGCGGGACTGCAGCATTTCCAGCAGGTACTTCAGCGTGAGCCCCGAGTCGATGATGTCCTCGGCCACAATGACGTGGCGGCCGCGGATGTCGGTGTTGAGATCCTTCAGGATGCGCACCACGCCCGAGCTCTTCACCCCCGAACCGTAGGAGGACACGGCCATGAAGTCCACTTCCAGGGGCATGTCGATGCAGCGGATGAGGTCGCAGGTGTACACCGCGCCGCCGCGCAGCACCGAGATGACCACGATGCCCGCCTCGCCGGCCACCTCGGCGTAGTCGGCCGTGATGTTCTCGCCGATCTCCCGCACGCGGTTGGCCAGATCCTGCTCGGAAAAGAGCACCTTCGAAATGTCGTTATGCACGGAAACCACTTTCTCGCTCGACCCGGGCGGCACCCGGGCTGTCTTCGATCGCAGTCCAGTGTACCAAAGACCTGAAATTCCCCGCCCGCGATACGGTAACGCAACACAGTTGTTTCATTCGGCCGAAAGGTCGGCGAACGCGGAGGCGCGAAACGGCATCCGTCCACACCAATTGACGAACCAAGGCTTCCCGATGGCGAAAAAGTGCGGTCGGAGGTCGCTGGGAGGGCTCATTTCAATCCCGCACCATTCATGTCGATTTCCCGACCTGGGAAAACTCGAAAGCAACCTTGGCCATAGCCGTTCGTCGGGACGTCAAGACCTCGCTATGCGACCTCCAACCGCACTTTTTTGCCACAATGGACGGTATTTCCTGCTTCTATTTGATTTGAGCGGCCAGCAGGTCGGGGAATTCCTCGATGAGGCGGGCGGCGGGGAGCCCCACGATGGTGTCCCAGGCGCCGTCGTAGTGGTCCACGAGCGCGGCCCCCTCGCCCTGGATGGCGTAGGCGCCGGCCTTGTCGAAGGACTCGCCCTTGGCCAGGTAGTCGGCGATTTCCTCGTCGGTCAGGTCGCGGAAGGTGACGCGGCTCACATCGGCGAAGGTGCGGAAGCCGAGGGAGATGTCGTCGGTGTCGGGGGCGGAGATCATCCACACCGACACGGCCGTGATGACCTCGTGGGTGCGGCCGGACAACGAGCGCAGCATGTGCTTGGCATCCGACAGGCTGCGGGGCTTGCCGAAGATGGTGCCGTCGAGCACCACCATGGTGTCGGCGCCGATGACGATGAGCATGCCGGTGTAATTGCCAGCCAGCACCTCCTGCACCACGGCCCCGGCCTTGCGCTCGGCCAGCTTCTTGGCCGCCTCCTCGGGGTTGGCGGCCAGGTCGGGCTCGAGGGTCTCGTCCACCGGCGTGGCGGGCGTGTGCACGATGAATTGCACGCCGGCCTGCTCCAACAGCTCGCGGCGGCGCGGGCTACCGCTGGCGAGCACCACTTCGAAGGCGGGATTTTTTTCGGTCATTTCTTCTTCCTTCTTGCTCGGAAATAGGCCATGGGCTCCACGAGGACGCCCTGCTTGTTGGCGCTGACGGCCAGGTCGTGTTGGATGTTGGTCACGTAGCCGCCGCGAGGCTTCCCGTCGGCGAAGCCATCGAGCACCGCCTCCACGCTGGCCGTCTCCACCCGGGCGTCGGGGCCCAGCATGGCCTGCAGCAGCTCGCGCACGGCCCGGCGCTGCAGGGGCCGGCGGGCGGCCCCGAAGGCGGGGCGCAACCGGAAGCCCTCGGAGCGGTCGATGCCGAAGGTGTCGTCCTCGGCCACCCACTCCGTATCCCGCTCCACCAGCTCGGCGGCCATGACCTCCAGCATGTCGTCCTCGTCGGCGATGAGGTTCATGGAGCGCACGAGCACCTCGGGCAGCGCCTCGTTCCACTCCTTGCACGGGGGCACCACCTTGTGGCGCACGTAGGCGCGGAAGCGGTCGGTGTGGGCGTTGGTGGCGTCCTCGCGCCACAGCTGCCCGTCCGCATCGCAGGCACAGGGCTCGCCGGCGGCCTCGCGGGCAGCCAGGTAGGCCCGCAGCTCGTCGCGGGTCACGTCCAGCAGGGGGCGCACCACAGGCCCGTTGCGGTAGCGCATGGAGCGGAAGCCCCCGGGGCCGGTGCCCACGATGGAACGCATGTAGAAGTTCTCGATGCGGTCGTCGGCGGTGTGGGCCGTGAAGATGCGCGCCTCCGAGAGCGGGCAGCCCTCGTGCTGGCACATGGACCGCAGGGCCTCGTTGGCGGCCAGGTAGCGCTCGCGCCGGGCCACGGCCTCCACGTTCTCGTGGGTGCGCTCGGCCTCGGCGGCGATGTCGATGGAGCAGATGAACAGCGGGATGTGCAGCAGATCGGCGAGGCCTTGCACGAAGCGCTCGTCGCCGTCGGCGTCTTCCCCGCGTAGCTGATGGTTCACGTGCAGCATGGCCACCGGGCCCACATCCCCCGCCTCGCGCAGGGCCGCGCCGAGGTAGGCCAGGGCCGTGGAGTCGGAGCCGCCCGACACCATGAGCAGCACGGCCGCGTCCTTGGCGGCCAAATCGTGGGCCGCTATCGTAGCCCGGGCTTTTTCCAGTACATCAGTCATTGGTCTTCTTTCTGTTGTGACTCTCCCGGGATCGGAGCCGCCGGGCATTCTGATTCGCTCAGCCAGTCCTCGCTTTGGGGATGCCCGAAAGGCATCCCCATTCGCGTGCCGGCGCTGCGAGCATCGCGAGCAAGTGCCCTTGGGGCGAACTGCGCTTGGTGAGCACCACCCCGTGTCCCTCTACGCTCTTCCTCCGTTGCAGAACTCGCTCGGTCGGAACACCCGGCGTCTCCTCTACGTTCTTTCTCCAGCATCACGATGGATTCCACGTGGTCGGTGTGGGGGAACATGTCCACGGGGCGCACGGTGCGCACGGTGTAGCCGGCTTTTACGAGGTGGCGCACGTCGCGGGCCTGGGTGGCGGGGTTGCAGGAAATGTACACGATGCGCTCGGGGACCAGGGCCGCGGCGGCGTCCAGAAACGCCGGCGTGGAGCCGGCCCGGGGCGGGTCCATAAGCAGCACGAGGGGCTCGGGGCGCTCGTCGGAAGCCGCGAGCTCTTCCATGAAGCGGGTGGCATCGGCGGCCACGAACTCGGCGTTTTCCACGCCGTTGTGGCGGGCGTTGCCGCGGGCGTCGCGGATGGCGGCCTCCACGGCATCCACCCCGATGACCCGGGCGGCGCCGCGGCTTGCGGCCACAAGGCCGATGGTGCCCGTGCCGCAGTAGGCGTCGATGACGGTTTCTACCCCGGTCAACCCCGCCAGGCGCACCGCCTCGTCGTACAGCACTTCCGTCTGGGTGGCGTTCACCTGGTAGAACGATTGAGACGAGATGCGGAA
The DNA here is from genome assembly GCA_947573925.1 of uncultured Enterorhabdus sp. Classification (GTDB taxonomy): domain Bacteria; phylum Actinomycetota; class Coriobacteriia; order Coriobacteriales; family Eggerthellaceae; genus Adlercreutzia. The sequence goes on from CANPHS010000064.1 coordinate 4,183, forward strand.
CGACAGCCCGCACAGCGTGTCCAGGATGAACCCGGGGCCGTAGAGCACCCGTTCCTTCTCGCCCAGGATGACGTTGGTCTGGCGCGTGTTCACGTTCTGCACGATGGTGGTGACTTCGGGCACGCGGCGTTTCAGCTCGCGGCAGAAGCTCTTCGACGCGGGGAACTCCTCGCCGTTGGTGACCACAGTGACGAGCACCTCGCCCGACTCGTGGCCGACGCGCACCACGGCGTGGCGCACGAAGCCCTCGCCGGTGTCCTCGTCGTAGGGCTCCATGGACCAGCGGGCCATGATGTCGCGGATGGCCAGGGTGACGCGCTTGGCCACTTCGTTCTCGATGGCGCAGGCGTCGGTGGGAATGAGGTGATGGGTGCCCGCCTCGTACATGCCCGTGAGAATGTCGGCCCGGGTGAGCCGGCCGTCCTTCACCGCCTTCGCGGTACGGCCCTTCCCCTTCCCGCGGCCCTTCGCAGGGGCGTAGGGGGAGATCACCTTGTTGCGGTAGTGGAAGGGCGCCTCCATGCCCAGGACGGGTTGGAAGGCCTCCTCGGGGGCCAGGTCGGCGAACAGGTCGCGCACGGTGCGCTCCTTCGCCGCCAGCTGCCGCTCGTAGGGCACGTCCAGGGCCGTGCAGCCGCCGCAGCGCCCGAACACCGGGCATAGGGCGCAGCCTGCCGGTTTCGGGGCCGCGACCTTGGAAGCGCCCGCTCCGCGCGACCGCTTCGGGGACGCACCGGCCGGCGCCCCCGGTTTGGGGCCGCGGCGCTTCTCGAAGCGACGGTCTGCGGGGGCCGCGCCCTTCCCCGCTGGGGCGCCACTGCTCCCCTTCCCCTGCTTGGCGGGGCGGTTACTGGGACGTTTCGGCTTGTTGTCATGTTTTCTCGTCATAGGCTCATTTTGCCATAATGGGGCCGTCGGAAAAGGAGGCAATCATGAACTTCATTATTCGCTGGATCGTCACCGCCATCGCCGTGGCCGCCGCTGTGTGGATCGTGCCCGGCATCGAAGTCATCAGCGGCGGCGCCTCGTGGGTCGGCATCGCGCTGTTCGCCCTCATCCTGTCGCTCGTGAACATGTCTATCAAGCCCATCCTGCAGGTGCTGTCACTGCCGGTGACCGTGCTCACCCTGGGCATCTTCTACCTGGTCGTGAACACCCTGCTGCTGTACGTGGCCGCCTGGCTCGCCAACGGCCTGTTCGACGCCGGCTTCTACATCGCCAGCTTCGGCAGCGCCTTCGTGGCCTCCATCGTCATCTCCATCGTCTCGGCCCTGGTGAACGGCCTGGTAGGCAACGACAACTAATTAAACGCTATCGCAGGTTCGCCCAAGGAAGTCAGCGAGGGTCTGACAGGTGCCTGGAATTGTGCTGATGCGCGGCTGAGCGGCCTTCGTGCCGCGAAGGAAAGCGGTGAAGTGCAAGGCCAGGTGCCTGTCGGAGCCGCAGCGTCGGCTTGTCCGCCGGGGCGTGAGCACCGGCGGAGCCATAAACGGCGCCCTTGCCCCGCAGCCGGGGCCGGACAAGCAAGGTTTTCCCTACTCGCTCCTCAACGCCTCCACCGGGTCCTTGCGGGCGGCGGCCATGGCGGGGAACAGGCCGGCGATGAACGATAGGAACACGCTGATGGCCACGAGAATGGCCCCGGCCACCGGCGGCAGGAGCGCCACGTCGGGCACGTCGAGCAGCGAGTACACGAGTGCGTTCACCGGGATGCACACGAGCGCCACCACGCCCACGCCCATAAGACCCGCCACCAGGCCCTCAATGATGGTCTCGGCGTTGAACACGCGGGAGATGTCGCCCTTGCTGGCGCCGATGGCCCGCAGGATGCCGATCTCCTTCTTGCGCTCCAGCACCGAGATGTAGGTGATGATGCCGATCATGATAGAGGACACCACGAGCGAGATGGCCACGAAGGCGATGAGCACGTAGCTGATCATGTCCACGATGGTGGTGACCGACTTCATAAGCGTGCCCACGAAGTCGGTGTAGGTGATCTTCTTGTCCTCCTGGTCCGACGCAGCCATGCGCTCGTTGTACCGGTCCAGGATGGCAATGACTTCCTGCTTGTCCTCGAAGTTCCTCGGGTAAATCTCAATCTCGGAGGGCTTGTTCAGCTCGGCGTAGCCCAGCTTCGCCAGGTTGCCGTCGAAGGACGTGGTTTCGCCGCGCATGAGCGCCGTCATCAGCTCGGAAAGCTCCTCCTCGGTCATGGCGAACTGGAAGGCGTTCTTGAAGGCGCTCGCATCCACCGACATGGCCCCGGGAACGCTTTCCTGGAACTGGGCCATGATCTTTTTCACCGAGGCCTCGGTCTTCTTGGAAATGGCGGCCATGGCCTTTTCCATGTAGTCGGTCATGGCACTTTCCAAAGCTGCCGACACCTTGGCGGACATTTCCTTCTGCATTGCCTTGCCGTCGATCATCTGAGGGGCGTACTTGGCCATGATGCCCTGCATCTCGGGGCTTTCCACATAGGTTTTCAAGGTGTCCTGGGAAAGCTGCTGGAAATCGGGGGGCGTGCCGGAAGCCGCGGCCTGCTGGTAGGCGGCACCCAAAGCCTGGGTGTAGCCCATCATGGCGGCGCCCATCATTTCGGCCAGGGCGTCTTCGTTGAAGGCCGAGGACATATCCATATTCAAGTCCTTGGCGGACAGCTCGGGCATGGCGGGCAAATCGTCGGCCGACAGGCCCTCGGAAAGGGCGCTCGTATCCATGTTCAGCTTCGACTCGTCGAACTTGAAGGCATCCTGGAGCGCCCCCTCGTCAACGTCGAACAGCGATTCGGTATCGAGCCGCGACTCGTCTTCCTCATCCTTCTCGGCGAAGGAGCGGCCGTCGAACACATCCACCGTGGGGTAGTCCAGCTGCTCCTGCACGATGCGGGTCTCGCCGGCCTTCTCGATGATGTGCTGGGTGAGGGCCGGCGTGTAGTAGACGCCCATGGACAGGGCCGTGGCCTTGGCCTCGGGCTTGGGCTGCACGATGCCCACGATTTTCAGGTCCTCGCCGGCGGCCACGAGGTCTTTCATGTAGGCCTCGTCGTCGGTTTTATCCACCCACACCTTGTGCTCCTTGTCGTAGGTGTAGTAGTCGGCGGCGCTCACCAGCTTCAGGGACACCCCCATCAGTTGCTCGTAGGTCACTTCCAACTCGTCGGTGGGGGCAGTCACGTCCTCCTCGTTCATGAACTGCTCAATCATGTCGTCCAACGCGCCGTGATCGCGCAGGCCCAGCGCGTAGGTGACCAGGTCGGGCACGTTGCCGTTGGCGCTCAGCACGAGCACGCACTCGTTGTAGGCGGAAGGCCACTTTCCCGCCTTCACGTCGTACTGGTCTTCCACGATGGAGGCGTTGCCCATCATTTCCGAGAACACGTCGGTGGAGTACATGGTGGACATGAGCGCGTTGGAAGAGCTGCTGCCCATGCCGAAGGCGGAAAACGTGGTGTCGGGGTTGATCTGGCGCACGCCGGCCTCGGTGTTGGCGTCGAAGATCTGCGGGGCGACGTTGTAGCGGTACTCGATGGAGTTCACGTACTGGTCGATGCCGTCGCCGCCCTCGTCAAAGAACAGCTTCAAAGCGGCCAGGTCGTTGTTCTCCAAGCTGGCGAACATGTTGGTGACCATCTTGAACTCGCGCACCTTGCCGCCGTTGCCCGCAGCCGTCGGGTCGTGCTCGTCGCCGGCGGTACCGCCCTTCAGGCCGGCCGCCTCCAGGGCCTCGGTCACCTCGTTGGCGCCGTCGCCTTCCGTGCCATCGGCCGTCTCGTCCGCCGGGGCGCCGTCCTCGGAGGCGCCTTCCGCACCCGTATCCCCGGCAACCGGCTCATCTCCCTCGCCGCCGGCCCCCATGGTCATGAGCGAACTCATGTCGAAGCCCGTGGACATAATTTGCAGGGGGTACACCGACAGAGTTTCCTCCTCGGTGTTCTGGATGTAGTTGTCCACGCCGTTGGCCAAAGCCAGAATGGCCGCAATGCCGATGATGCCGATGGATCCGGCGAAGGCCGTCATGAGGGTGCGGCCCTTCTTGGTCATGAGGTTGTTGAACGACAGCGACAGCGCCGTGAGCGGGCCCATGGACGTGCGGCGCACCTTCTTGGTCGACTCGCGCATCTCGTCGGCGGAGGGGTCGAACGGGTCGGTGTCGGATCGGATGACGCCGTCGGCCAGGTTGACGATGCGCGTGGCGTACTGGTCGGTCAGCTCGGGGTTGTGGGTGACCATGACCACCAGGCGGTCCTTGGCGATCTCGGTCAGCAGGTCCATGATCTGGACGGAGGTCTTCGAGTCGAGGGCACCGGTGGGCTCGTCGGCCAGCAGGATCTCCGGGTCGTTGATGAGGGCGCGGGCGATGGCGACGCGCTGCATCTGGCCGCCCGAGAGCTGGCTCGGCTTCTTGTTCACGTGGTCGGCCAGGCCCACGCGCTCGAGCTCGGCTATGGCGCGGCGCCGGCGCTCGTCGCGGCTGACGCCCGACAGGGTGAGCGCCAGCTCGACGTTGGCGAGCACCGTCTGGTGGGGGATGAGGTTGTAGCTCTGGAAGACGAACCCGATGCGGTTGTTGCGGTAGGTGTCCCAGTCGCGGTCCTTGTACTTGTGGGTGGACACGCCGTCGACGATCATGTCGCCGGAATCGTAGTGGTCCAGGCCGCCCATGACGTTCAGAAGCGTGGTCTTGCCCGATCCGGAGGGGCCCAGGATGGCCACGAACTCGTTGTCGCGGAACGAGATGGAGACGTCGTCCAGAGCCACCTGAACGAAGTCGCCCGTGCGGTAGGACTTGCAGATATGCTTCAGCTGTAACATGGCGCGCTTCTCTCTCTTCTCCCAATTTCGAGCCATTATGAAGGTTCGGGCGCGGCGGCGGCACGAGGCTTTCGTTAAAAGCGAGGTATTTGCGCAGATTTTCCACGCGCGGTGGCCGGGATAAGAGTATCCTGTGAGACGTTCATTATTCGGGCCGCTTTCCGCGGCCGTCGGGAGAAAGGACGTCCATGGACGCCAAGGTGTACGAGCTTATCAACGACCAGATCAACAAGGAGCTGTACAGCGCCTACCTGTATTTGGCCTTCGCCGACTACTACGAGGAGGAGGGCCTGTCCGGCTACGCCAATTATTTCGAGATTCAGGCCGCCGAGGAGCGCGACCACGCGCTGATTTTCCGCAACTACCTGCACGAGAACGGCGAGAAGGTGAAGCTTTTGGCCATCGACGCGCCCCAGCCCACGTTCGCGAACTTCCTGGAGCCCTTGGAGGCGGCCATGGAGCACGAGCAGTACGTGACCTCGCTCATCCACGACATTTACGCCGCGGCCCTGGAAGCCCACGACTACCGCGCCCAGAAGTTTTTGGGCTGGTTCATCGACGAGCAGATGGAGGAAGAGGACAACGCCGACGACATGATCACCAAGATGAAGCTGTTCGGCGGCGATCCCAAGGGCCTCTACGACCTGGACCGCGAGTGCGCCGCCCGCGTGTACTCCGTGCCGAGCCCGCTGGCCACCGCCTAGGCTCGCCCGCGACAGGGCCGCTGATCTCGCCGTCGGGGCCCGATCTGTGGTAGCATGGGCGCCATGACTGCTACCGATATCCATACCGCGCCCACTCCCGAGGACCGCATCCTGCTTCATGCATGTTGCGGTCCTTGCTCGTTGGAGCCCGTGCGCGTGCTACGCGAGGGGGGCACCGAACCCACCGTGTTCTTTGCGAACTCGAACATCCACCCGGCCGAGGAGTACGACCGGCGCCTGGAAACCCTGCGGGAATGGGCCGCCGGCGAGGGCCTGGAGATGGCGGAAGGCGCCTACGACCCGGCGGCCTGGGAAGCCACGGCCGGCCGCGTGGGCGATGCCGCCGCGGCGAAGTTCGGGGTGATTACCGGGGAAGAGGGCGACGCGGCGACGGAGCCGGCAGCCTCGGCAGGCGCGGCGACTGCGGACGACGCGGCGGCCGAGAAGGCGCCCTCCGAGGCCCGCGCGGCCCGGGAGGCGCGGTGCCGGGCCTGCTACCGGATGCGCTTCGAGGAGGCGGCCCGCTACGCCGCCGAGCACGGGTTCGACGCCCTGGGCACCACGCTCTCGGTGAGCCCCTACCAGTACACCGCCATCATTCGCGAGGAGCTGGAGCGGGCGGCGGCCCAGGTGGGCATTCGGGCCCGCTTCCAGGATTATCGCCCCTATTACGACGAGGCCACGCGCCGCTCCCGCGAGGGCGGCATGTACCGCCAGAACTACTGCGGCTGCCGCTTCTCCGATGCCGAGGCCGCCGCCGAACGCGAGGAGCGCCGGGCCGCCCGTCGCGCCGCCCGGGCCGCCGAGGCGGCCGCCCATGCCGCGGAACGTGCCGCCGAAGAGGCCGAGCGGGACCGGGCGCGCTCCGAAAAGCAGGCCTATGCGGAGAAACAGGCCCGCAAGCGGGCCATCCTGAAGGCCCTGCGCGAGCAATCATAGGCCGCTCCGCCGCCAGCCCGGCGATCCGCAGCGCGGAACCGGGCGGCGCGGCCGCCCTAACCGCCGTTCCGCAACAGTTTCCCCGGCGCCGGTGCCAAAACCGACCGGTTGGTCTATGATGCGAGGATGCCCTGAACCGAAGGAGCCCCCATGCCCAACGTCGCCCTCGCCCACCCCGAGCTCTCCCCCGATGCCGCCGCGGCGGCGGCCAAGGTGTCGCCGGACATCCGCGAGCTCATTCGCCGCTCGGGCAAGAGGCCGGTGCGCGAGTACACCCTGGGCGAGGAGATCTTCAACGCCGTCACCCACGGCATCGGCGCAGGCCTGGCCGTGGCGGCGCTTGTGGTGCTCATCGTGAAGTCGGTGGCCGACGGCGGCGGCATCCTCTTGGCCGCGGCGCTGGTGTACGGCATCGCCCAGCTGGTGGAGTACCTTATGTCCACCCTGTACCATGCCCTGGCCGCCGAGAAGGCCAAGCGCGTGTTCAAGGTGCTCGACCATTCGGGCATCTACCTGCTCATCGCCGGCACCTACACCCCCTACTGCCTCATCACCCTGGGGCATGTGGGCGGCCTGTGGCTCGCCGTGTTCGTGTGGGCCGTGTCGCTTCTGGGCATCGCCTTCGAGGCCTTCTGGACCTACCGCCCCCGCTGGATATCGGCGGTGCTCTACGTGGCACTCGGGTGGTCCATCGTGTTCTTCCTGCCCACCCTGTACGCCTCCCTGCACCCCGTGGGCTTCTGGCTGCTCGTGGCCGGCGGCATCAGCTACACGGTGGGGGCCGTGTTCTACATCTTCAAGAAGGTGAAGTTCATGCACTCCATCTTCCACCTGTTCGTCCTGGCCGCCAGCTGCCTGCAGTTCTTCAGCGTGTACTTTTTCGTTATATAGTTCCGGCGTTGCTGACGCGGCTTAGTCGCCGGTGCGGGCGGCACGGAGGGCGGCGATTTCGGCGGCCCAGCCGGAGAGGTCGTCCTGGGGCGTTTCCAAGAAGAAGGGAAGGTCGCGCAGAGCCGGGTGGTTCGTGACGGCGGAAAGCGCCTCGAAGCCGATGAAACCCTCGCCGATGGGGGCGTGGCGGTCCTTGTGGGCCCCGAGCGGGTTCTTGGAGTCGTTCAGGTGGAT
>CANPHS010000065.1 GCA_947573925.1 uncultured Enterorhabdus sp.
GCCCTGGAAGCCGCCGGCGGCCGCCGTCCCCCCGCCGCGGCGCTGCAGGCTGCCCGCGCCTCCCGGGCCCGGCGCTGCCCGAGCCGCCCGGCGCCGGGCCCGGGCGCGGGGGCGGGCTGGGGCGCGGGAGTTCCGACTCCGGCGGCCACCCGGTCCTTCCCGGTGCTGGAGGTGCGCCTTTTCGGCACCATGCGGGCCTCCCTGGGCAGCCGGGAGCTGACGGTGCCGCTGCTGGGCAGCCGCCGCGTGCGCACGCTGCTGGCCCTGCTGGTGCTGCACCGGGGCCGCGAGATTTCCCGGGACGACCTGGTGGCCATGCTGTGGCCCCATGCCGACCTGCGCACGGGCCGCAAGAGCTTCTACCGCCTGTGGCAGACCCTGCGCGATTTGCTGTCCGTGGACGGGGCCTGCCCCTACCTCGTGCGCGATCGCGCCGGCTGCCGCCTGGATGCCGCCCTGTTCACGAGCGACGTCATGGAGTTCGAGGACGTGGTGCGCGCCCTCTTGTTCGGGGGCGCCGCCCTGGCCGCGGGCTGGGAGCGCCTCCACGAGCAGGTGCGCACCGCGTTTTCCGGCGACCTCATGCCCGGCGAGGCCGACAACGAGGTCATCGCCGGGTTTCGCGAGCGCTTCTCCCTGGAGCTGACCGACGGCCTGGTGGCCGCGTCGCGGCGTCTGCGGGAGGCCGGCGAGCCCCAGGGGGCGCTGTGGTTCGCCCGGGCCGCCCTGGAGCGCGACGGGGCGCGGGAGGACGCCTACACGGCGCTCATGGAGGCGCAGCTTGTCGCCGGCCAGCGCAGCGGGGCCGTGGCCACCTACCACACCTGCCGCCGGCGCCTGGCCGATTCCCTCGGCCTGGACCCCTCGCGGCGGCTGGGGGATTTGTACCAGCGGGCCATCGAGGAGGGGCCGATGCCGGTCGGGTAGGGCGAAAAAAGCCGCGGCTGTTACGAGGTTGACGCTCGGAGCGGCGGCAAAAAGGGCTACTATGGTTTTCGGCCGCTTTCCCGCGGGAAGGCGGCCGCTTGTAGCCAACGTCCGGCGGCAGCGGGGGAGGGTGTCCCGGACCAGATGTGAAAGGGGGTGTGCTCGTGGAGGCTTTCGCTGATGTGGCCGTGCTGTCGCGCATTCAATTCGCGCTGACCGTGGCCTACCACTTCCTGTTCGTGCCGCTGTCCATCGGACTCGGGCTCATTTTGGCCATCAACGAGACCCGCTATTACCGCACACGCAAACCGGAGGACGCCGCGGCGACGAAGTTCTGGGTGAAGATTTTCACCGCGACCTTCGCCATCGGAGTGGCCACCGGCATTACCATGGAGTTCTCCTTCGGCACCAACTGGGCGAACTACTCGCGGTTCGTGGGCGACATCTTCGGAGCGCCCCTGGCCGCCGAGGCCCTGTTCGCGTTCTTCCTGGAGTCCATGTTCTTGGGCGTGCTGCTGTTCGGCCGCAAACGGGTGAGCCCGAAGTTCTATATGGTGTCCGCCTGGCTCGTGTGGGCCGGGTCGTGCCTGTCCGCCCTGTGGATCCTCATCGCGAACTCCTGGATGCAGACGCCGGCCGGCGCCGAGCTGAACGCCGAGGGCACCGAGGCGGTCATCACCGACTTCTTCAGCGCCGCGTTCAACCCGTCCATCTTCGCCCGCTACACCCACACCGTGGACGCGCTGCTCATCATGGGCGCCTTCGTGGCCATGGCCGTGGCCGGCTGGTATATGCTGAAGGGGCGCCACGCGGACTTCGCCATGAAGACCATGCGCATCGCCGCCGTGGTGGGCATCGTCACCTCCTGCGCCATGATCGTATTCGCCCACGCCTCGGCCGTGGTGGTGTGGAACGAGCAGCCCACCAAGCTGGCCATGATGGAGGGCATGTACGACTCCGAGGTGCCCCCGCTGTACGCCGTCGGCATCGTGGACGAGGAGACCCAGGAGGTCATCGCCCCCTTCGCCATTCCCGGCGGCACGAGTTTCCTGGCCACGGGCAACTTCGACACCGAGTACCCGGGCTTGAACGAACTCGCGCAGACCGAGGAGTACGGCGCCATGGTGGTGGAGGACATGCCGGTGAACCTCGTGTTCCAGAGCTACCACCTCATGGTGGCCATGTACGGCCTCATCATGCTGACGAGCATCCTCGTACTCGTGTTCACGTTCAGGGGCGGCCGCATCGCGAAGATGCGGTGGCTGCAGTGGGCGGCGGTGCTGTCGCCGCTGTGGCCCTTCATCGCCATCCAGACCGGGTGGATCACCGCCGAGGTAGGGCGCCAGCCCTGGGTGGTGTACCCGTCCGTGACCGGCCCCGAGGGCGTCGAGCTGCTCACCGCCGACGGCATTTCCATGTCGGTGTCCTCCGTCGAGCTGTGGGTGACCCTCGCCCTGTTCGTGCTCGTGTACGCCGTGCTGCTCGTGGGCTGGGCCCGCGTGATCGGCCGCTTCATCAAGGAAGGGCCCGTGACTGACGGCGAGGGCCCCCTGGACGCCCAGCTGGGCGACGCGGCCCCTGCGGCCGCTGCGGCCGACGGCGCCGAGGTGGTGGCGGTGGAAGAGGCCGTGGAGGTCGCCGCCGCCGACGCGGGCGACGCGAAGGGAGGTGAGTAGCCATGTTCGAGTTCTTAAGCGTGCTGTGGTTCTTCCTCATCTTCGTGCTCATCGCCGGCTACTTCGTGCTGGACGGCTTCGATCTGGGCATCGGCGTGCTGTCCCCCTTCATCGCCAAGAACGACGGGGAGCGGGCCGTGCTGCGCCGGGCCATAGGTCCGGTGTGGGACGGCAACGAGGTGTGGCTGCTCACGGCCGGCGGGGCGCTGTTCGCCGCGTTCCCGAACGCCTACGCCACCACCTTCTCCGGGTTCTACCTGGCCGTGATGCTGGTGCTGTTCGGCCTCATCGTGCGGGCTGTGTCCTTCGAGTTCCGCGCGGGCGACCCGGCCTGGGGCAAGCTCTGGGACGGCTGCTTCTTCGTGGGGTCGCTGCTTCCGGCGCTGCTGCTCGGCGTGGCCGTGGGCAACATCTTCGCCGGCATCCCCATGGATGCCGCCGGCGACTACGCCGGGGTGCCGCTGCTCGGCCTCATCACCCCCTTCACCCTGCTCACGGGCCTGCTCGGCCTGGTCATGTTCCTGGCTGCCGGCGCCGCGTGGGCGGCACTGAAGGCTCCTTTGCCCTCTGAGCTGCAGGCCCGGGCCGCGGCGCTGCGCATGCCCCTGCAGGTGATCGCGCTTGCGCTGTTCGCCGTGGTGTCGGTGTTCGCGCTGGCCCTCGTGGGCCAGGAGATGGACCCGAACCTGGCCGTGCTGCGGTGGCTCTTCGCCGCGCTCGTGGTGGTGGGCCTCGGCGCCTCCATCGCCGTCGGCCGCTTCCAGGGCGACGACGCGAAGGCGTTTCTGGCCCAGTCCGCGGCCATGATCGCGCTGGTGGCGCTGCTGGCCTGTTCCATGTTCCCCACCCTGGTGAACGCCGTGCCCGACTCCGTGGGCCCGGCCATCACGCTCGCCAACGCCGCCTCCTCGGAGCTGTCCCTCACTTGGATGACCATCATCCTGTGCGTCGGGCTGCCGCTCGTGCTGGCCTACCACGTCATCATCTACCGCACCTTCCGCGGCCGCGTGAAGCCCGAGGACCTCACGCACTACTAGGCCGTCCCTTCGGTTGCCGACGGCTTTTCCGGGTCGGCATCCCCGCGCGGGGTGCCGATCCTGAGGACCCGTGTATCTGGGACACCTTGCCGGGCAAGGTGTCCCATTCTTTTTCGGGCCGGGGCTCGGTCGGGCCAACCTGCAAACCCTGTGGAATTCCGGGGGCTACCTGCCCGTTGTGGTAGAGTAAAACGGATTTACGCGAAGGGGCGCCGGGCCGTTGCGCCGCCCGGAAGGCTTCTTCCAAAACCGAACAGGTCATCGCAGAGAAAGAAGACGCGACCCATGGGATTTCTCTCCAAACTGCTTACGATGGGCGAGGGCAAGCAGCTCAAGCGCTACCAGGCGAAAGTGGATAAAATCAACGCCCTGGAGCCCCAGTTCCAGGCCTTGACCGACGAGGAGCTGGCGGCCAAGACCGTCGAGTTCCGCCAGCGCTACCAGGACGGCGAGAGCCTGGAGGACCTTCTGCCCGAGGCCTTCGCCGCCGTGCGCGAGGCGTCGGTGCGCACCATCGGCCTGCGCCACTTCGACGTGCAGCTCATCGGCGGCATGGCCTTGAACGAGGGCCAGATCGCCGAGATGAAGACCGGCGAAGGCAAGACCCTCGTGTCCACGTTGGCCGGCTACTTGAACGCCATTCCCGGGCACAACGTGCACATCGTGACGGTGAACGACTACCTGGCCCGGCGCGACTGCGAGTGGATGGGCCAGATCTACCGGTTCCTCGGCATGAAGACGGGCCTCATCCAGAACGGCATGGCCCCGGCGGCCAAGAAGCCCGCCTACGAGGCCGACGTCACCTACGGCACCAACTCGGAGTTCGGCTTCGACTACCTGCGCGACAACATGGTCACCCGCGGCAGCGCCCGGGTGCAGCGCGGCCACCACTTCGCCATCGTCGACGAGGTGGACTCCATCCTCATCGACGAGGCCCGCACGCCGCTCATCATCTCCGGCGCCGGCACCCAGGCCGCCGACACCTACAAGAAGTTCGCCCGGGTCATGCCCGGCCTCAAGCTCGGCGTCGACTTCGAGATGGACGAGGCGAAGAAGACCATCAACACCACCGAGAGCGGCCTTGAGAAGGTGGAGGCCATGCTCGGCATCGAGAACATCTACGCCGACCCCTCCGGCCAGCTGGCGAACCACCTGCAGCAGGCCTTGAAGGCGCAGTTTCTGTTCCACCGCGACATCGACTACGTGGTCATGGACGGCGAGGTGAAGATCGTCGACGAGTTCACCGGCCGCATCATGGAAGGCCGCCGCTGGTCCGAGGGCCTGCACCAGGCCGTGGAGGCCAAGGAGCACGTCATCGTGCGCGAGGAGAACCAGACGCTGGCCACCATCACGCTGCAGAACTACTTCCGCCTCTACGACAAGCTGTCGGGCATGACCGGCACGGCCATGACCGAGGACGCCGAGTTCCGCCAGATCTACCAGCTGCCGGTCATGGCCATCCCGCCGAACAAGCCGGTCATCCGCAAGGACGAGAACGATTTGGTGTACCGCACCGTGGACGGCAAGTTCAACGCCGTGGCCGACGACATCGCCGCCCGGCACGCCGCCGGGCAGCCCTGCCTCATCGGCACCGTGTCCATCGAGAACTCCGAGAAGCTCTCGCGGCTTTTGGACAAGCGCGGCATTCCCCACGAGACCTTGAACGCCAAGCACCACGAGCGCGAGGCCCATATCGTGGCCCAGGCCGGGCGCTTGGGCGCCGTCACCATCGCCACCAACATGGCCGGCCGTGGTACCGACATCCGGCTGGGCGGCGACCCCGATGTGCTGGCCGAGGACATGCTGCGCCAGCGCGGCTTCAACCCCGACGCCGAGCCCGGCGACGACGAGGCCGCGGGCCGGGTGCCCGGCGACGCCGACCGCGCCGCGGCCCTCGCCGAGGCCCGGGCCATCTGCGACGCCGAGCAGGAGGAGGTGCGCGCCGCCGGCGGCCTGTGCGTCATCGGCACCGAGCGCCACGAGTCCCGCCGTATCGACAACCAGCTGCGCGGCCGTTCCGGCCGTCAGGGCGACCCGGGCGTCACCCAGTTCTACCTGTCCTTGGAAGACGACCTCATGCGCCTGTTCGGCGGCTCGAAGATGGACTCCATCGCGCACATGATGGAGAAGACCAACCAGGAAGACGACATGCCCATCCAGGCGTCCATGGTGTCGAAGTCCATCGAGAGCGCCCAGCGCCAGGTGGAAAGCATGCACTTCGCCGCCCGTAAGAACGTGCTGGAGTACGACGACGTCATGAACCTCCAGCGCAAGGCCATCTACGAGGAGCGCAACGCCATTTTGGACGGCAAGTCCATGACCGACCGCATCCCCGGCATCATCCGCGACGCGGTGGACGCCATCGTGGGGGAGTGCTGCCCCGACCGCACCGCCTCGGACGACTGGGACGTGAAGGCCATCGATTTGTGGGCTGCCAACATGACCGGCTGCTCCGACTTCTCCGTGGCCAAGGTGAACCACGAGGACGACCCCGAGGCCGTGGCCGAGGCCCTGTACGAGTTCTTGGACTGGATTTACGAGCAGAAGGCCGACCAGCTGGGCCCCGACCTCATGGGGAACCTGTCGGCCCAGGTGATGCTGCGCATCATCGACACCCGCTGGATGGCCCACCTCCAGGAGATGGACTACTTGAAGACGGGCATCGGTCTGCGGGCCTTCGGCCAGCGCGACCCGCTCGTGGAGTACAAGAACGAGGCCTACAACGCCTTCCAGAACCTGACCGCCTCCATGTACGACGACTACCTGCGCACGCTGCTGCGCCTGGAAATTGCCGCCAAGCCCGGCGCCGGCGCCGCCCAGGGCGCCCCGGCTCCCTCGCCCTTGGACGAGGCCGACGACCCACTGGAGCGCAAGATGAGCTATTCCTCGCCGGAGGAGGCCCTGGCCAGCTCCGGCGTACGCGGCCGCCACGCCGCCGCCAACATGCCCGGCGCCGCCCCCAAGCCGGCCGCCGGCAAGCCCCAGACCTACGTGAAGGACAAGGAAGACCCCTACGCCAACGTGGGCCGCAACGACCCGTGCCCCTGCGGGTCCGGCAAGAAGTTCAAGAAGTGCCACGGGGCGAACTTGTAGTTCCGTGGTTCCTGTCCGGGCGCGGGCCAGGGGGTATACCTCCGTGCTCAGACAGTCCTCGCTCGGCGGAAATGCCCACTGGGTATTTCCGTTCGCTGCGGAACTCCGCGCGGAGGCACACCCCCTGTCCCACGTCCTACTCAACCATGGTTGAGCGTAGAGGGAGTGCGGGGTGCCTTGACCGAGCGAGTTCCGCAGCGACGAGAACAGGACTGAACGTCCTGTTCTCCAAAGCGAGGACTGTCTGAGCGAATCAAGGTACCCCGTACTCCCGACTCCGGCTGAGATACGAAGCATGTCAAGGTAGGTTATGGAACTGAGAGAGTTGCAGAAGGAACTGGAAGGCGCCGAGGGGCGCCTGGCCGACGCCCGCCAGTTCCTGCACATCGACGAGAAGACGGCGGAGCTGGCGGCCCTGGACGAGCAGGCCGCGGCCCCCGATTTCTGGAACGACGCGACGGCGGCCCAGGCCGTGGCCAAGCAGGCGTCGAATTTGCGGGCCACCCTGGCCGACTACGAGCGGGCCCAGGGGCTGTTGGACGACGCCCGCACGGCCTGCGAGCTGGCCGGCGACGACGAGACCTTCGCCGAGGAGGCCGCCGGGGCCGCCGCCGAGTTGGCGGCGCTGCTGGACGCGCTGGAGGTGGAGTCCTGGTTCTCCGGCGAGTTCGACGCCGGCGACGCCATCCTCACGGTGAACCCGGGCCAGGGCGGCCTGGAGGCCCAGGACTGGACCGAGATGCTGTACCAGATGTACGTGCGCTACGCCGAGGACAAGGGCTGGAAGGTGACCGTGCTCGATCTGGTGCCCGGCGAGGGCATCGGGCTCGACAAGGCCACCATCCAAATCGAGGGTCGCTACGCCTACGGCATGCTGCGCAGCGAGATCGGCGTGCACCGCCTCGTGCGCATTTCCCCCACCGACGCCAAGAAGCGCCGCCAGACCACCTTCGCCAGTGTGGAAGTGCTGCCGGTCATTCCCGATGACATTGAGGTGAACCTGAACCCCGCCGACGTGCGCGTGGACGTGTACCGCTCCAGTGGCCCCGGCGGCCAGTGCGTGAACACCACCGACTCGGCCGTGCGGCTGACCCATGAGCCCACGGGCATCGTGGTCACCTGCCAGAACGAGAAGAGCCAGCTCCAGAACAAGGAGGCGGCCTTCCGCGTGCTGAAGGCGAAGCTCTACGAGCTGGAGGAGCAGAAGCGCGCCGCCGAGCTGGACGAGCTGCGCGGCGAGCGCATGGACAACTCCTTCGGCAGCCAGATTCGCAACTACGTGCTGTTCCCCTACCAGCTGGTGAAGGACTTGCGCAGCGGCGTTGAGACGGGAAATGTGGACGCTGTCTTGAACGGCGCCCTGGAAAGCTTCGTCATCGGCTATCATACGTGGAGAGTATCGAACGCAAGGCAATAGCTCACGGGAAAGGTTACGGCATGGACGCGACGCAGCTGGCGCACAAGGCCAACGACATTCGCAAGGACATCCTGGTCATGATCACGGAGGCGGGCAGCGGGCACCCGGGCGGATCGCTCTCGTGCACCGATATTCTCACGGCGCTGTACTTCGGCGGGGTGCTGGACCACGACGCCGCCGACCCGAAGAAGCCCGGCCGCGACCGCTTCATCCTGGCCAAGGGCCATGCGGCGCCGGCCCTGTACGCCACGTTGGCCCATGCGGGCTATTTCCCCACCGAAGAGCTCGTTACCCTGCGCAAGCTGGGCACGCGCCTGCAGGGTCATCCCGACTCCAACCTCGTGCCCGGCGTGGAAGTGTCCACGGGCTCCCTGGGTCAGGGGCTTTCCGTGGCCGCCGGCCTGGCCTGCGGCCTGCGCCTGTCCGGCGAGGAGGGCCATGTGTTCACCGTTCTCGGTGACGGCGAGTGCGAGGAGGGCCAGGTGTGGGAGGCGGCCATGTTCGCCGCCCACCAGAAGCTCGGGCGGCTCGTGGCCATCATCGACAACAACGAGCTGCAGATCGACGGCTGCATCCACGACGTGTGCGACCCGGGCGATTTGGGCGCGAAGTTCGCCGCCTTCGGCTGGGACGTGCGCGAGGTGGACGGCCACGACATTCCGGCCCTCGTCGACGTGCTTTCCGCCGCGAAGGCCGCCGATGGCGAGGCGCCCGTGTGCATCGTCGCCCACACCGTGAAGGGCAAGGGCGTCTCCTTCATGGAGAACCAGGCCGGCTGGCACGGCAAGGCGCCCAAGCCCGAGGAATTGGAGACTGCCCTGGCGGAGCTTGCCGCCCAGGCCGAATAGAAGGAGCCCTCCCATGGTGAAACTCGCTTCCCCCGAAGCCGCCGCCCAGACCAAGAAGGCCACCCGCGCCGCCCTGGGCGCCACCCTGGCCGAGCTGGCCGACGCCGGCGTGCCCGTGGTGGCCGTGGATGCCGACCTGACCGGCTCCACCACGACGAAGAAGCTGGCCGACGCCGGACATGCCGACCGCCTGTTCAACTGCGGCATCGCCGAGCAGAACATGGTGGACGTGGCGGCGGGCCTCTCGCTGGCCGGCAACGTGGCCTTCACCGGCTCCTTCGCCGTGTTCGGCACGGGCCGCGCCTACGACCAGATTCGCAACACCGTGTGCTACTCCAACCTGAACGTGAAGATCGCCCCCACCCACGCGGGCATTTCCGTGGGTCCCGACGGCGGCTCCCACCAGATGCTGGAGGACGTGGCCCTCATGCGCGGTTTGCCCGGCATGCGCGTGCTCGTGCCCGCCGACTTCGCCGCGGCCCGGGCCGCCATCAAGCTGGCCGCCGCCACCCCCGGCCCGGTGTACGTGCGCATGGGCCGGGCCGCCGTGCCCTGCGTCTACGACGACGATGTGGAGCTGGAGATCGGCCGCGCCTACGTGCTGCGCGAGGGCACTGACGTGACCATCGTGGCCAATGGCGTGGAGATCCGCGAGGCGCTGGCTGCCGCCGATGCGCTGGCCGCCGAGGGCATTGCCGCCGAGGTCATCGACGCCTTCTCCGTGAAGCCCCTGGACGGCGAGACCATCGCCGCCTCCCTGGCCAAGACCCGTTGCGCCGTGGTGGCCGAGGAACACTCCGTCAACGGCGGCCTCGGCTCGGCCGTGTGCGAGCTGGCGGCCGAGGCGTGCCCCGTGCCCGTGGAGCGCGTGGGCGTGCGCGACCGCTTCGGCAAGTCCGGCGAGTTCGAAGAGCTTCTGGCTTACTTCTCCATCGACGCGGCCGCCATTGTCGATGCTGTGAAAAAGGCCGTCTCGCGCAAAGGCCTCTGCTAAAATTATTCAGTCTCAGTACCATCAACACGAACGGAGCAAGCTGTGACGAATGAACCGAACCAGGCTGCCCCTGGTCGTAGCGGCCGTCATGCCGGCGTGTCCGGACAGGGAAATCCCCGCGCCCGCGCCGGGGCCCCGCGCCCGGCCCGCGGCTCCCAAGGCGGCCACGCAGCGGGGGGCGCGGCTCCCAAGCCGTCGATGACCTCGCAGTTGTCCCAGTCCCTTCCCATGTTGGAAGTGGACGAGATGGCCGCCCCCATGGGTGCCCCGGTCATCACCTTCGACCACGTCACCAAGACCTACCCCACCCAACCCAACAAGCCGGCCCTGCACGACGTCACGCTGCAGATCTTCGCCGGGGAGTTCATCTTCCTGGTGGGCCATTCCGGATCGGGCAAATCCACCTTCATCCGCCTGCTCACCCGCGAGATCAAGCCCTCTTCGGGCAAGATCTACGTGGCCGACGAGGACCTGACCACCATGCGCAACTGGCGCGTGCCCTATCTGCGCCGCAACATCGGCTGCGTGTTCCAGGACTTCAAGCTCCTGCCGAACAAGACGGTGTTCGAGAACGTGGCCTTCGCCCTGGAGGTTATCGGGAAGAGCCGCCACGTCATCAAGACCCAGGTGCCCGAGGTGCTGCGCCTGGTGGGCCTGTCCGACAAGCTGAACAGCTACCCGGACGAGCTGTCCGGCGGCCAGCAGCAGCGCGTGTCCATCGCCCGGGCCATTGTGAACCGCCCGCCGCTGCTCATCTGCGACGAGCCCACGGGAAATCTGGACCCGCAGACCTCCCGCGGCATCATGGACCTGCTCGAGCGCATCAACCGCACGGGCACCACGGTGCTCGTGGCCACCCACGACCGCGAGATGGTGGACAACAGGCGCCGTCGCGTGATCGCGCTCGACCGGGGTCATCTGACCCGCGACCAGGACCGGGGGGTGTACGGCTTCGATGTCTAGTCTGTTCTACTTCTTCAAGGAATCGCTTCAGGGTTTCGCGCGGAACCTCTCCACCACCCTGGGCTCCATCATCACCATCTTCCTGTCGCTGCTCATCATCGGCGTGTTTCTGGTGGGCGGCACCATTGTGGAGCGCCTCGTGTCCTCCATCGAGGACGAGGTGTCCATCACCGCCTACGTGTCCGACGAGGCGCCCCAGGAATCCATCGACGCGGTCATGAACACCATCAAGGGCATGGCCGGCGTGGAAAGCGTCGGGTTCACCACCAAGGACCAGGCCCTGGAGAAATTCAAGGAGTCCATGACCACCAACCCCGAGATCATCGAGCAGTTGGACGGCACGAACCCCCTGCCCGCCTCCATCGACGTGAGCCTGTCCGACCCCCAGAAGGTGGACGAGATCGCCGGCGCCATCGCCGCCGACGAGACCTTCAAGTCCATCTGCGACGAGCCGGACAACCCGGCCGACTCGCTGAAGTACGGCCAGAAGACCGTCGACCGCCTGTTCTCGGTGACCAAGTACGTGCGCTACCTCGGCGTGGCCCTGGTGCTGCTGCTCGTGTTCATCGCGCTCGTGTTCATCAACAACACCATCCGCCTGGCCATCATGGCCCGGCGCAAGGAAATCGCCATCATGCGCCTGGTGGGCGCGTCCAACGGCTTCATCCGCGGGCCCTTCC
>CANPHS010000066.1 GCA_947573925.1 uncultured Enterorhabdus sp.
CGAAGTGTCGACTCCAGTCAGGCCAAAGTGTCGATATTTCTATTGCCAAACACACTTTCGCTGCCAGGACTTGCTGCTACCAGCGTTGCAGGTTCAGCAGGCGCTCCGTAAGCCGCTGTACGGTAAGGAACGGGCTTGTCGATTGCAGCGAGCGCTGATCGGCGTTCACAACGGCCATTTGAACCAGCTTGGGCTTATCTACAAGCACCGCTTCCAACCATTCCAAGTCTGCCTTGGTTTTCTCGTTGTAGTCTTTCCCGTCAACCCGCCGACGGTGCCGCGACAACGCAGCGAACAATTCACCTTTCTTTACGGCCTTGGACTGCTCGAAATGTTGCAAAAGGTATGACTCGAACTGCGGTCGAGAAAAAGCCAAGCCCACATCGTACGCCTCTGCGTAGGAGAGCAATTCCGCGTAAGAGCACCGCATTCCATCGTCGTCGCACACCGCCCAGCTCTCTACCGATGCCTCATCGACGTCGTATTCTTCGGCAAGCCGCCGCCTTTCCTCAACCGTTCTGCCGATGAGCGCCCGATGCTGCCCCCTCTCCCCTATGATTTCTATATTGAAGAAGCCAGGAAGACGCAACACCCGCTGGGCCAAAATATCGAAGTACAGCTTTTCGGTTTTCCCCTCGCAGCAGATGAGCATAAGGCGCATAGCATCACTTCCGAACGAGCGGAATGGCCCCGTACAGACCGGCACGGTAGCGCTTCTCGAACGCTTCGCCTTTGCGGGCCCCCGTTTCCGCCAACGGAAAGAGCCGGGTTTCCTCCGAAAGCGTCTTTTCGACAAGGTATATCTCATCCCGGCTCAGGTCACCCTGCATTAAGGATGTGTCATGGGAAACTATGACCAACTGAGCCTCCCGAGGATTAGAGGAGACTTGACGGAACATATCGATCACATAGCTTGACAACGTTCGATGAATGTAGGAGCCGAATTCGTCAATAAAGATAGTCGCACCTGTTTCCAAGGCTGCCAGAATAGGGACAATCACCTCGAAAAACTTCCTTGTGCCTACCGATTCTTGCGTCCAGAAATCAAGCTCATAGGTCCCCACAACCGTTTGCTCCTCGTCGCGAACGGCATGCACGGTCTTGAACGACGTTCCATCCGATTGTTCGATCATTCGCTTGAATTCCGGCTGCAATGGGAGGCTATCGAGCAAATCGAGAGGCAGCGGCACACTCTCGACCTTGATATCTCGAATAGAGAAGTCGCATTGCTTCAACAGGGCAAGCGTTCTATCCCTCATGTCGCCACTGTCGCGGAGCATTTCGGCGAAAGAGGGCCCTGTACCCTGGGAACCGCCGTTGTCGGACACAACAATAAGAGACGACAGAAGGTCGAACACGATATTCGAGTATTCGTTGTTGTCCTCGCGTCCTTTGGTGATGACCAGAGTTTCAGGCCGCGTCTTTTCCAACAGGCGCTTTCCAAAGCCATTTCGCACAGCCGTGGAGTTGAACTCGCGCTCGCTTCGGCTGAAAATTACGCTCTTCTTTTCGCTATGCGCCGATCGCTTCCGCAGGCTTTCCGCAACAATTTCAGTGTTGTTGTATGCGAATTCATAGAAGAAAACGCCCTTTTTGTGCTCGAAGCTTACTGCAAATCGCGTCGGCTTATGGCTCGATCCCACGCGCAAAGCGAAGGGTTCGTAGGGAAGTGTCCAGTTTGCAGCTGCCGAGTTGACAATGCACTGGCACATAACAGAGAGCGCAAGAATGACGTTGCTCTTTCCGCTAGAGTTGGGTCCGAAAAGGGCCGTCACCGAACGCGTTCCTTCATGGATTAGATTAATATGCTGTGTTTGGTAGAACGATCTGAAGTTCTCTACTTCGAAGGACAGAAGTCTAGTCATGGCTTAGCGCTCCTTTCGGGAGGTATGTTACCATGAAAATTACTGGAACTCATAAATTTTGGCAAATATATTCAAAATGAAGAAGTTCTAGTAAAAAATTCGCAAAAGTCACTGGCAAAAATAAGCGGTCCGACCGAAATCGGACCGCTTGCGAGCAAAGTGATGTGGATCGTTCTCGGCCGCCAGGCTGAACGTCTTTACTCCTTCTTGCGCAGGCGGGCGAGGAAGTGGGCGTCGGGGGCGCCGGGTTCCAGGACGGTGGAGAAGAAGGGCAGATCGCCGCCGGGGAGCTCTGGATTCTCGTAGGGGATGAGCTCGAAGGCGGCACCGGCCTCGGTGGCGAGGAACTTCTCCACGGCGTCGGCGTTCTCCTCGTGGGTGATGGTGCAGGTGGCGTAGGCCAGGATGCCGCCCGGGGCCACGTGGGCCGCGGAGCTGGCCAGCAGGCGGGCGTCCAGCGCGGCGGATTCCTCGATGGTCTCGGGGCGCAGGCGCCAGCGGATGTCGGCGTGGCGGCGCAGGGTGCCCAGGCCCGTGCAGGGCGAGTCGATGAACACGCGGTCGAAGGTGCGCTCGCCCACGAGCGCATCCAGATCGGTGGCATCGCCGATGATGGGCTCGGTCACCTGTACCCCGTACTGCTCCACGCGCTCCTGCAAAAGCTTCGTCTTGAAGGCATGCAAGTCCACGGTGATGTACTCGGGAATCTGATGGCCGAACCGGCGCTGGGCGATGGACTGGTCCAGGATGGTCTTCGTGGCGCGGCCGGCGCCGATCTCCAGGAAGGACTCGGGGGCCTCCTCCCCCACCACCAGGCTCGCGATGGCCTGGGACGTGGCGTCGGACACCAGCAGCAGCCCCTGGCTGAACATGCGGCGCACGCGGCCGTCCTGCAGCGGCACGCCCGAGGCCACCTTGTAGCAGCCGGGCACCGCGCGGCCGCCCACGGCCATGGCCTCCGGCTCGCTGTGGGCCGCGGCCAGCACGCGGGTCACTTCCTCGTCGGTGGCAGCCTTCGCGGCATTCACGGCGATGTAGATGGGCGCCGGCTCGTTGGAGGCCACCATGAAGGCGTGGGCGCCCTCGGGCCCCAGCTCTTGGATGAGCCGCTGGGCCAGCCACACGGGGAAGCCGTGCAAGCGGGCGTAGGCGGCGATGTCGGTGCGCGGGTCGCCGAAGGGGAAATGCTCCCGGGCCCGCACCACCTTCCGCAGCACCGCGTTGGCGAGGCCCCCGGCCCGGGGCGCCACGGCCTTCACCAGCTCCACGCCCTGGTCCACGGCGGCGTGGGGGCTCTTCTGCAAAAAGATGATCTCGTAGACCGAGATGAGCAGCGCGTCGCGCACGGCCGGGGCCACGTCGTCGGGCGAATCCAGGCAGCTGTTGAGGATCTCGTTCAGCGTGCCGCGGGTGCTGGCCACGCCGAGCACGAGACGCGTGGCGAAGGCGCGGTCCTCCCGCGAGATGCGCGAGGTGTCGATGGTCTTGGCGATGATATCTTGGGCGAAGGCGTCGCGCTCGCGCAGCTGGTGCACAGCGGCCAGGGCCAGCTGGCGGGCCGTGGTGGCCTTGTGGGCCTTCTGCCGGTTCACGCCGTCGCGCCGGGGGGCGCCGCCACGCGGGCCGCCGAAGCCGCCCCGGGGGCCGTCGTCGCGGCGCGGGCCGCGGTCGTCCTGGTCGGGGGCGGCCATGAGCTTGCCGTCCACGAACACCTCGCGCGGGTGGCCGCTGTCGCGACCGCCCCGGCCGCCGAAGTCCTTGTGCGGGCCGCGGCTGTCCCGACCGCCGAAGTCGCGGCGGGGGCCGCGGTTGTCGCGGGGCGCGAAGTCCTTGCGGGGCGCATCGTCGCGCGGGGCGAAATCGGCACGGGGCTCGCGGGGCTCGCGGGCGCCCTCGTCGTCGAAGCGCCGCTTCTCGAAGGGCTTGCCGTCCTTGCGCGGGCCGCCGGGCTTGCCGCCCCGGAACCCGCCCGGTTTGCCGCCCTTGTAGCCGCCCGGCTTGCCGTCGCGACTGCCGTAGGGCTTGCCGCCGGGGCGGGGGCCGCGGTTCTGGCGCGGGCCGCCCTGGGCGTTGCGGTCGCCTTGGCTGGCGCGGTCGTAGGCGCGGCGCTGATTGTGAGACTGATGATCGTTAGACACGGGACCAAGTTCCTTCCTCGCCCCGCAGCGCGGGGACGCCGGCGGCGAAAGCGGCGGCCTCCATGGCCCGCTTGCCGTCCGGTTTCACTTCCAAAATTTCCAGGGTGCCGTCGGCGCACCCCATATACAACTGCTTGGACGTCAACCGGGCCGCACCCGGGGCCAGCGCCGGCGCGTCGGGCACTCCCACGGCGCAGGCCAGCACGGTGACGGGCCGGCCGCCGATGATGCAGCGAGCGGCATGGGCCTCGCTCGACGCCCGCACCCGGCGGTCGTTGGCCGCCGCCGTGGCCTCCGGGTCCAGATTCAGCTCGCCCTTGGCGATCTTCTCGGCGTAGGTGACCTGCGCCTCGTCCTGGGCCACCCAGGCCACGCGCCCGGCCTCCACCTGGGACAGGGCCGCCAGAAGGGCGCTCGCCCCCAAATCGGCCAAATCGGCGGTGAGCTGCGATGCCGTGGCCCCCTCGGCGGGAATGGAGCGGCACACGCAGAAGTCGCCGGTGTCGAGCCCCTCCTCCATGGCCATGATGCACACGCCCACTTCCGCGTCGCCGGCCAGGATGGCCCGCTCGATGGGGGCCGCCCCGCGCCACCGGGGCAGAAGCGAGGCGTGCACGTTCAGGCAGCCGTGGGCGGGAATGGCCAGCACCTCGGGGGGCAGGATGGCCCCGTAGGCGGCCACGCAGATGACGTCGGGGGCGAGGGCGGCCAGCTCGGCCTGCACGGCGGCGTCCCGCAGGGTGCGCGGCGTGAGCACGGGCACGCCCGCGGCCTCGGCCACCTGCTTCACCGGCGAGGGCACGAGCTGCTTGCCGCGCCCGCGCACGGCGTCGGGCCGGGTGTAGACGGCCGCCACCTCGTGGTGCGGGATGATCTGCTCCAGAATGTCGGCGGCGAAGGCCGGCGTGCCCATGAAGACGATGCGCACCTTATTTTACCTCGATGTCGGTGTCGCCGGGCCGCGCCCCCTGGGCCTTGGCCTCGTCGTAGGCCCGCAAAGCCTCGATGCGGGTCACCGGGTCGCAGCTCTCGAAGAGCGTCTTGCCGTTCAGGTGGTCGATCTCGTGCTGGAGGCAGCGGCCCAAAAGCCCGTCCCCCTCGATCTCCCACAGCTCGCCGTCCAGATCGTAGTACTGCACCCGGGCCCAAGGCTGGCGCTTCACGGGAATGGTGACGCCGGGGCACGAAAGGCAGCCCTCGCCGCCCTCCTCCGGCTCGCCGGAAAGCTCCACGATCTCGGGGTTCACCAGCACGATGGGGTTCTTCTCCCCCTTCTCGCCGTCCCAATCCACGTCGATGACCACGAGCCGCTTGGTGACGCCCACCTGGGGGGCGGCGATGCCGCAGCCGTAGTTCTTGTACATAGCGTGGGCCATCTGCTTCGAGAGACGCTTCAGGGACTTGTCGGTGGGATCGCACGGCTCGCACACGGTGGCGAGCAAAGGGTCGGGGGCGATGACGATGGGAAGCACGGGCATACCTTTTCTCTTGTGAAGGAAATTCTCGGGATATTGTAGTCTTTGCGGCCCGCACCCGCCAGCAAGGGCGCGAAATCTACGTTTACGTCAGCCAACCGTTGCCGCCGCCGCGCACCCTCACTCCTAGGCTTGGGGCAGCGCGCGGTGGGCCTCGCGGCGGGCGGCCACGTCCATCTGCAGGGTGGTCACCGCGGCGTGCAGAAGCTCCGCCTCCTCGGCCGACACCCCGGCAGTCAGCTGGGCCTTCAGGGCACCGATGGCGTCTTCCGCGTCGCCTAGGGCCAATTCCTCGGCCAGGTAGGCCGCCGTGGCCTCGGGGGTGGCGCCCGGTGCCGCGGCACCGCCCCCGGTGAGCACCCGGGCCGCGTGGGGCGTGGCCTGGGCCGCCCGGGTGACCACGTCGGCCGGGGCGGCGCCGGGGTTCTCGGCCAAGGTTGCCAGCACCGATTCGGCCAGCACGCGGTGCACGTCCTCGTGCCACTGGATCTGCGCGAGGCTGTCGGCATGGGCCAGGCCCACGAGCGGATTCTGGGCCACGAGCGCCAGGAACTCCCGCTCGAAGCGCAGGCGGTTGCGCTCGGCCCGGCTGAGCTGGCGGGCCGCCGGAACCGGGCGCGGGGCGGCCTCCCCTTCCCCGTCGCGCTCCTGGTGACGGGGCGGCTCCTTGGCGGCCAGGGCCTCCAGCACGTCGTTCTCCCGCAGGCGAAGGCGGCCCGCCAGGCGCACGGCGTAGTCCTTCGCCAGAATGGACTCCTTAATGGGGGCGAGCACCGCCAGGCAGTCCTCCAAGGCCCGGGCGCGGCCCTCGGCCGCCTCCAGGTTGTGGCTCGCCAGCCGCCGCTCGATGCCGTACTCCAACAGCGGCTTCGCATCGTCCACCAATGCCCGCAAAGCCTCAGGCCCCCGGTCGGCCACGAATTCCGCCGGGTCCAAATTGTCGGGCAGGGTGACGGCCACCAGCTCCACCTGGGATCTCCCCGCCTCCGGTGTCATGGACTTGTCAATGAAGGCCAATGCCCGATCGGCCGCCCGCTGGCCCGCCGCGTCGCCGTCGAACAGATACACGATGCGCTTGGACGCATGGCGCGACAGCACCCGGATGTGCCGCATGGTGAGCGCCGTGCCCAGGGTGGCCACCACGTTCTTGATGCCCGCCTCGTGCAGGGCAATCACGTCGGTGTAGCCCTCCACCACCATGGCCACGCCCGTGGCAGCCATGGAGGCCTTGGCGTGGTCGAGCCCGTAGAGCACCTGGGACTTGTGGAACAGGGGCGTTTCCCCGGAGTTCAGGTACTTCGGTTCCCCCTGGCCGATGACCCGGCCTCCGAAGGCGATGCAGTCGCCGGACACGTCGAAGATGGGGAACATGATGCGGTTGTAGAACCGGTCGCGCACGCCCCCGCCGCGGCCGTCCAGGGCCACGTTGGCATCTATCATGTCCTGGGCCTTGAAACCCAGCGACGTGAGGTGCCGCACGAGCGCCCCCCGACCCGGGGCGAACCCGAGGTTCCACCGCTTCGGCACCTCGCCGCCGAACCCGCGGCCGGCCAGGTAGGCCCGGGCCGCGTCGGCCTCGGGGCCGCGCCCCCGCATGAGGCACGTGTGGTAGAACTCCGCCGTGCGGGCGCACACCTCCTTCAGTCGCGCCTTGCGGGACGCGGGAATGGACCGCCCCCCGGTCTCCACGATATCGATGTGGGCCCGCTCAGCCAGCCGCCGCACCGATTCCGGGAAGTTCAAGTCCTCGGTCTTCATGATGAAGGCGAACACGTCGCCCCCCTCCCCGCAGCCGAAGCAGTGCCACAGCTGGGTGGAGGGATCGATCTTGAACGACGGCGTCTTCTCCTGGTGCAAAGGGCAGCAGCACCAGAAGTCGCGGCCCTTCTGCTTCACGGGCACGCGCTCGCCAATGACGGACACAAGATCGCTCGCGTCACGCACTTTCTGGATGTCCTCGTCGCTGATGCCCGCCACGCCCGCGCTCCTTTCCGCCTCGCCCGGCCCGCGCCTGCCGCCCAGCCGCTCCCGGGCCGCCCGGCAGGCGCCCGGAAAGGCACCTCATTTTCCTGTGAAGTATACCATCGCCCGTCCAAACAAATGTTTGAACCGCTACAATGGGCGCAAAACGACGACGAGAAAGCGAGCGAGCCGTGGCAAGCAGCAAACCCGCCTACCTGACCCTGGACCCCCTGGTGGAGGAAGCCATCCGCGAGGACCGCGCGACCGGCACCCTCTCCCCCTTCCGCACGCCGGACGAAGCCGTGGTGCGCCGCGAGGACTTCGCCCACGATGCGCCCACCCTCACCCGCCCCGCCTTCGTGCGCGACATCGAGAAGGTGCTGAACATTCCCGCCTACAACCGCTACGCCGACAAGACCCAGGTGTTCTCCTTCGTGCAGAACGACGAGATAAGCCGCCGCGGCCTGCACGTGCAGCTGGTGAGCCGCATCGCCCGGGGCATCGGCAGTCTTCTGGGTCTGAACTGCGACCTCATCGAGGCCATCGCGCTCGGCCACGACGTGGGGCATACCCCCTTCGGCCACGCCGGGGAGCGGTTCCTGTCGGCCTGCTACCACCGCCGCACGGGAGGCTACTTCAACCACAACGTGCACTCCGTGCGCGTGCTCGACCAACTGTACCGCCGCAACATCTCGCTGCAGACTTTGGACGGCGTGCTCTGCCACAACGGCGAGTTCGCCCAGCAGGTGCTCTCGGTCGGGGGCACCCGCACCTTCGACGCCCTGGACGCGCTCGTGACGGCCTGCGTGAAAGACGAGCAGACCATCAAGACCCTGCGCCCCTCCACCCTGGAGGGCTGCGTGGTGCGCGTGTCCGACATGATCGCCTACATCGGCAAGGACCGCCAGGACGCCGTGGCCATGGGGGTGCTCGACTCCTACGACATCTTCGACAGCGACGTCATCGGCACCGCTAACGCGCAGATCATCAACAACCTCACCGTGGACATCGTGAACAACTCCTACGGACGCGACCGCATCGCGCTTTCCGAGGAGGTGTTCGCCGACCTGGAGCGGGCCAAGCGCCAGAACTACGAGGTCATCTACGAGCGCGAAGGCATGGTGGACGACACCGAGAACATCGTGGAGGAGATGTTCGAGAACATGTACGCCCAGCTGCTCGCCGACCTTACGGCCGGGCGCGAGGAATCCCCTGTCTTCCGCCACCACGCGAAGCGCCTGGCCGCCCAGTCCCGCTCCATCAAACCGGAGAAGTACCTGGCCGGCGAGCCGAACCAGATCGTGGTGGACTACATGGCAAGCATGACCGACAGCTACTTCATGGCCATCTACACCCACCTGTTCCCCGAAAGCAACCGCCGCATCCAGACCCGCGGCTACTGCGCCGATCTTTAGCCCTTGAACCCTGCGTCCACCTGGTGACAAGCCGGGTTGTCGGCGGCGGCGGTGGCGAGCGCGTCGCAGCGCTCGTTCTCGGCGTGGCCGGCGTGGCCCTTCACCCACACGAAGGTGACGCGGTGGGGTTCCTTGGCGGCCAGCAGGCGCTTCCACAAATCGACGTTCTTCACCGGCTGCTTGCTCGCGTTCTTCCAGCCGCGCTTCAGCCACCCCTCCACCCAGTGCTGGTTGAAGGCGTTCACCAGGTACTGGGAATCGGAGTACAGCGTCACGTTGCAGGGACGCTTGAGGGCCTCCAGGCCCACGATGGCGCCCAACAGCTCCATGCGGTTGTTGGTGGTGCAGGAAAAGCCCTCGGAGAACTCCTTCTCGTGCACCGTGCCCGAAGGGGCGGTGTAGCGCAGGATGGTGCCGTAGCCGCCCGGGCCGGGGTTGCCGCGGGAGGAGCCGTCGGAGTACAGAAAGACGTCCATGAAACGTTAGTTCCTTTCGTTCAGCTCGGCCTGGGTGGATTCGCCGAGGTCGATGAGCTCTTGGCGCGTGTGCACGCCGCACTTGGCGTAGATGCGCCTGAGGTGGGTGTCCACGGTGTTCTTGGAGATGAAGAACTCGGCCGCCATACGCTCGGCCGTGCGGCCCTTGAGGGCCAAGGGCAGAATTTCCGCCTCGCGTTTGGAGAGCTTCGCCTGCTGCGCGATGAGGGCGCAGGCCTCCTCGAAGGCGTCGGTACGGGAGACGGCCACGGACAGGGCCGCCATGTCGCGGTCGGTGAACAGGAAGAGGTAGGCGTAGAGCACCGCCACCCCGGCGAGGGCCACCACGGCCGCCGAAGCGTCGAAGGAGGCGGCTGCCTCCCCGAGGGCGCCGCCCACGAGCATCCCGGCGATCTCGCCGGCGA
This sequence comes from uncultured Enterorhabdus sp., assembly GCA_947573925.1. GTDB lineage: Bacteria > Actinomycetota > Coriobacteriia > Coriobacteriales > Eggerthellaceae > Adlercreutzia. The sequence continues at coordinate 9,757 of CANPHS010000066.1, forward strand.
GCAGCGCCGCGAAGCCCCGGGCGAAGGCGCCGGTGGCGTCCCGGCCGGCCAGGCGCCCCATGGCGAGGAACAGCGACACGAGCACGGTGAACACGCCGAGGTAGCCCGCGATGACCACGGCCACCCCCGACACCCCGACGCTTTCCAGCAAGGGCACCGCCAGAAAGCCGCCCACCATGAGCAGCACGGCCAGGCGGTAGGCGCCGCCCAGAGGCCCCGTCTCGCTGGCTGGCCCCGCGGGCAGCACCGCCCGCACGCCGGCGGACAGGGGCCGGCCCCCATAGAGTTGCAGGGCCGCCGCGCAATAGATGACGAACAGGGCGAAGGTGACCGACAGCGAAGCCGTGGCCGCCGAAGCCGCGCTGTCGGCCAAGGCCTCCACGGCGCCGGTGGCCACGCCGAACATCGCCGTGCCGGCGATGATGCGGCCCGTGAGCTTCGCCGCCTCCCCGTCGGCCTCGGCCGCCGGGGCCGCGCCGGCGGCCCGGGCCGCAACGTCTGCGCGGCCGGAAGCGGGATCCCCTTCGGCCTGCGGGCCCGCAGCGGCGGGAGCAGCGGCCGTTCCGGAATCTTCCCCCTCCCCCGCGCCGTCACGCCCGAGGACGCGCAGGGCTGCCGCACTGCCGAGGGGCAGCGCGTAGAGCACCAGGTAGAACCCGGGCACAGGTACCGCCGCCACGAGGAAGCAGGCCGCGGCGCCCAGGGCGCTGCCGATGAACACCTCGGGCACCGAGCGGTCGATGGAGACGGCGCCGAGCACCCGGCCCCACAGGCACAGCAGCAGGGCGACCGGCACGCCGACGAGCACCCCCTCTGCGAGGGCGAAGGCGACCCAGGGCACCGACGGGTTCAGGGCCTGCAGCGACGCGAGCCCCCAGAGCACGAGGGGCAGGGGCACCGCGAGGGCCGCCACGAGCCGCTCGGCCAGGCCCATGAGCACGGCCCGGGGCCCGGGGCGCATCATGAGGGCGAAGGTGCCGGCGGCCACCACGAGCAGGCAGAGCAGGTCGGCCCGGTCGATGAGGAAGCCGTGCTCGGCCCCCTCGTTGTAGGAGCCGAAGTACAGCATGGCGAAGAGGAAGGCCTGGTTGCAGCCGAAGCCGATGATGGCGCCGCGCGCCTGCCGCACCCGCGGCAACGTCCGAGAGCCCACGGCCCCTCCTTCGCTCGTACATGGTCAGTCGGACTATTGTACCGCAAAAACGAGGCGGAGCGGCGCTGCCGGTCGGGCAGGGCCGCTCCGCTTCAGGGGAGGGAGGGTAAACGTT